>JBAUFO010000030.1:0-5854 GCA_049679185.1 Candidatus Zixiibacteriota bacterium | reverse complement strand
TCAACCAACGCCTGCATCTCAGCCAGTCCGGTGGGAGCCAGAACCTCTACCATGGTGAATTCTGCCTTGGCGTTCGCATCAGTTCCCGCATCGATCTTGTGGGCAGTGAAAACAATGCTCCGATCCACGATGGAGTCCGGAGTGGCCGGACCGTCCTGGATGTAGTTCCCGGGAGTGGAAGCCAGCTGGTATAGCTCTCCATCAAGCCATCCCCAAGGAGACTGCGGATACAGATACACGTTGTTCTTGATGTTGGCAGTGGCGTAAGGAGTGGTCGTGGGAACGCCATTCACCTCAGCTAAGGCTATTCCGGCGTGGTAATCAAGATACTCAGGGTGCTCGCCGGTGCGGCCAAAGCCTGTGACGTAGGCGATGTCGTTGGTGGCGTCATACCTTCCATAGTTGCAGGCAGATTCGTCGCCCAGGCCGGGCTCCGGTCCGCCGGAGCTGTCGTACGGTGCATCAAGATCCATGGCAAAGCCGATGTAGGTGTCCTCGTAATTGGTGAAGGGCGTTAAATCGGGCCACCAGCCGGGAGGATCCTGCCGCTTGACCTTTATGTACTTGATCACGATGCGCTGGTAATCCTCCGGTGCGCCAGGCTTGAAGAACTTAACCTGCTTGGCTATCTCCCACCAGAACCACTTGAAGTGATTCGGAGGAGATAGGTGCGAAGCCTCAATGTAGATCTCCTTGGTGAACAGAATCCAGAAATGAGGCTCCCAGTCAGGCTCGCACTGCTCTAAGTAGAGCTTGTCCTGAGCGCCTGCATTCCAGTCGTTGTTGCCCATGAACCGGCCAACTAAGGTGTCGCCACCCGAGGTGGTGGCAACAATGGTCCCGCCCTGGAAGAAGACCTCATGCGTGTCCGGTTCCGTAGGCATCCCTATCTCGTGAATCCACTGCTGGCAGCTGGCATTTACGTACAACTGCAGGTAATCGTTCTCCAGAGTATCGATGGTCTCCGGATCCCTGGGGCACTCGTAATAATCATCCGCCAC
This sequence comes from Candidatus Zixiibacteriota bacterium, assembly GCA_049679185.1. Classification (GTDB taxonomy): domain Bacteria; phylum Zixibacteria; class MSB-5A5; order MSB-5A5; family SM1-73; genus SM23-73-3. Next base: position 4,853 of record JBAUFO010000030.1, on the reverse strand, counting down.
CACGGCATGAACCCGCAGATACTCGGTCTTCGCACCCCCCTCGTCGGTAGTGAGGATCACCTGGCCGGCAATGAAGGTGCTATTGCACGCTCCGGTCCCGTCTAACAGAACCGGAATCTCGATGGAGTCCTTGGGCTGCAACTGGGTGGGAGGAACGGAGACCTGAACGCAGGGATGATCACTGCTAACGCTGTAGGTGAGGGCCTCGTTCCCGATGCTGAACACCTTAAACTTAATGGTCCTGGTCTGGTTAGGCAGGACCTTGATGGGAGGATGGTACCAGTGGGCCGGTTCCTCAATCCTGTAGTCTCCCCTGGGTCCCGGCGTGACCGCCCATTCAGGCACACGCATGTACATGACCGGGTTTTCCGTCCACACTCCCTCATCATAGATTCCAAAACCTGCATCCAGGTCGCAGATGTACTCGATGTGCAGATCGCCGGCTTCCATGTTTAGCGCCAAAGAAGGCATGTGATCGCTCACGCAGTCGCCCGCAACGCAGCCCGGTGCCTTGGTGCCGGTTAAGTTGAGCACCTTACCCCAGGTGTTCCCGCCGTCGAAGCTGCCCGAGCCAAAAATGTCTGCGTTTCCTTGTTCGGCGGCACTCTGGTCAGAGGAGTCGACCTGTGCCCAGATGCAGAAGAGATAAGTCGAATCGCCGTGGAATCCCGGGGGCTTGGGAGAGATGCTCACCTTGCTGGCGTTGATGCAATGCGCGCTGGGGTTGGCATTCTCCTGGATCTTGCTGGCGATCGTGCTCACGCCGTACTCCTTGCTCCAGTGATAGATGCGCGCAATGCCGGGGTAATAGCCAGTAGGAGAATTCGGGTCGTCAACCCCGGCAGTGGTCCAGACCAGGTGCAGGCTGTCGTCGTAATCGTAGCAGACCGAAACCTCGTGGAAAGCCCGTTCGTTGGAACCGAGGTAGTTGGTGACCCGGTGGATAGTAGGTGGCCAGTCGGTTCCGTTAAGCCAGCCATCACCGTTGTCCATACATTCAATATACCCGATATCACCCATATTGTTGCCGTTGCCATACTCTACCGGCGGCAGGTACGCGATGGTCACTCTTTGTCCCGTGTGGCCTCCGTATCTGTTGGTCGCCACTACCCCGGAGACGTCATAGGAATAGTCAAAACCGTAGACCTCATCTGTGAAGGCGGTGTTGGCCGGGATGTTGTACACCTCGGGAGAGATGGTCGGGGTCTGGCATTTGAGATTGTTGATGTTGGTCGGGTCTATGTAGCAGCGCAGATAGCCGATCCACTGCGCTGCTCCGGGATCCAGAGCAGACTCAGTCTCAATAATGTGCAGATAGTTGAGAGCAGTAGGATGGACCGTCTCATCGACGACATAGAGCACGTCGCCCTTGGGCCAGGCTCCTGCCTCCTCCGTTGCTGCTTCCGGCAGGTCGTCCGGAAGATCCCATTTGCGGGTGTACTGCGGGTTGGCCACCGCGCCATCCGCTATGGCCATGTAGGCGTAGTTTCCGGCTACCCCGGTCCGGTGAAAGAACACCACCGGGTTGCCGTCAACCAGATGAGTCTGGTTACAGTAGCCCGAGTTGACCGTGCCCAGCCCCACCTCATAGGGAGTGCCCCAGGCACCGGCCGCGGGCTTGCTCCGGGCGTACACCCGGCGCTGGGTCCCTGGATACACGGCGGCAGTCCACATCCAGGAGATGTGACGGTAACCGCCATTTCCCGTAGTAGTTGCGGAGATCATCCGGCCCATGGAGCCGTTCTTCTGGAAATCGTACCAGGTGGTGCCGATAATGTCATGCTCGGTCGCCACGGGGACTTCCGGATCCGGAATCAGCAAGTAGCAGTCCGCTGCGTCCTTAGAACCCACCGTGGAGTACTTGCTGGGCGCCCTAACGGCGTCCATCGTCTCGGGGGGATAAACGTCCTCGGAGACTAGCCTCAACTCCTTCCCATCCTTGGACACTCTCTTGGCGGTGGTACAAAGCCCGTCTATCGCCAAGAATCCCAAGGCGAGACAGAAAACGACCAAAAACAGAATTGCTTTTGGCTTCACTTCTACCTCCTTTCTTGAGGTAAGATGGTTAATAGGTTAGTAATTTAAGTAGCTAAATGAACCGAACCTTTCTTCATCGACTCTGCTCAACAGCTACGGGGACACACATGCATCTCTTCCTGCACAGCCATCCATGGCTACAGAAAAAGGTCCTACCAGAAAAGAAGATTCAAAACAGCCCTTGGGCCCGCTTCTCTGAATGCGTCAAAAACGGCTCGCCCAGTTGCCTTAAAGCGGAGCCTATGATACGACAATCTCTGTCAGGCCTACTAACTGCTGGTTGCTACCCATTTACTATTATAGGCAAAAATCCCAACGTGTCAAGTAAAAAATGCAAAAAATCTGTCAGACCTGCGTGGGGGAGGGCTTGCGGACAAAAACGGCCATTCTAAGGCCCGATGCGGCCGACCCTTCCCTTCTCCCTTCCTGACATCGGATAAGCTATCTGGCCTCCTCGGCTGGACGAAACGGAGGAATCCATCAGTTGGAACTAACCAGCCAATTGTGCTAACGGGGCAAGCTCCTATCTTCGAGTACGGAATGATTAGACGGGGGAGATTATCTTATCAATTTGGAGACCTGCCTGAAAATGGGAGTGCCTGCTTTCTCCAGGAGTTCAAAGACGGCCGATTCCACCGATCCGACTACCGCCCCCGCTTGCCTCATTCGATCCAGGGCGTTTGTGTAATCGCCCTCTCTTCTTGAGCTTACCGCATCATAAGGGACGTAAACGAAGTATCCCTGGTGTAGAAGGTCGTGCACGGTCTGCAGGACGCAGACGTGAGCCTCAATCCCGATGACGACCACCTGCTTTTTCTTGAAGTCTGCTATCTTCCGGTTAAAGTCCTCCGCACCACAGCAACTGAAGGAGACCTTCTCTATGGCGCCAACACACTCGATAACCTCCAAAATCTGCGGATCGGTGGGCCCCATCCCTTTGGGATATTGTTCGGTCATCACCATGGGGACTTCGAGAAGTTCTACCGCCTGAATCAGTTTCCGGCAGGCCGAAACCAGCCTCTCCTTTTCAAAAATCACGTTGAGAAGCTTGGTCTGAATGTCAATAATCACCAGTAGCGTATCGTCTTTTCTCAAGAGATTTCGATGACGCATTTTTGTCCTCCCTGTAGTTTCCTTACCGAGCCAGAACTCGATTGCAGTATTTCTGATTGTAGTTGCCCAATTTATTGGGCATCAGCCGTTCTGACCCTGCCCGCCAGCTCGATCATCCCGCCGATGGCGGGGATTCTCAATAAATCGAACAACTACACTCCCATCATTTGACCGGACTATTCCTGCGGAATCTCCAGGACTCCGGCACCGTCTATCTTGCTCTGTTTGAGCAGTTGAAGTGCTCTGTTTGCGTCCCTCAACGGAAACGCGGTGGTTGTCGTGCGGATGGGAATATCGGCGGCCAGCTGCAGAAGCCCCTCTCCGTCTTGTCTGGTGCTGTTGGCCACGCTGCGAACTGTCCGCTCCCAGTAGAGATGCTTGGCGTAGTCCATCTGAGGGATGGGCGTCATGTAGATCCCGGCCAGGGCAAGCGTTCCGCCTCTGTCCAAAGCGCCTAAGGCGTCGAGCACAAGCTCGCCGGCGGGAGCAAAGATTATAGCAGAATCCAGTTTCTTGGGGGCTTTATCTTTGGCCTGTCCGGTCCAGGTGGCCCCGAGACTCTCCGCGAGCTTCCGGTGCTTTTCGCTCCGGGTGAAGACAAACACTTCACATCCCCAGTGGATGGCCACCTGGATGGCTACGTGAGCGGAGGCGCCGAATCCGTATAATCCCAGCGTACCTTTCGGCTTTATCTCGCTCAGCCTCAGAGCCCGGTAGCCGATGATGCCGGCACAGAACAAAGGCGCGGCCTGCTCATCCGAGAATCCTTCCGGGATGGGATAGGCGAACTCCTGGGATACGATTGTGTACTGCGCGTATCCCCCGTCCACATGGTAGCCGGTAAATCGGGCGCTTTCACACAGATTCTCCCTCCCCCCTTGGCAATACTTGCACTTGCCGCAGGTGGAATGAAGCCAGGCCATCCCCACCCGTTCGCCTTTTTTGAAGCGGGTGACGTTTTCACCCAACTCCTCCACCACTCCCACCATCTGATGTCCTGGCACGAGAGGCTTCTTGGGAAGTTCAAGCTCCCCCTCCACCGTGTGCAGATCGGTGTGGCAGATTCCACACACTCTTACCTTTACCAGAATCTCGCCAGCCCTGACCTTCGGCTTCTCTATCTCCACTAACTGAAGAGGATTCTTCTCAATCGCCTCGGGTTTTCTCAAAAGCATCGTCTGCATCTTCTACCCTCGCCGTATTATGAATCCATTGCTCGTTGAATTCGCTCTCCATTGACAATTTATTGGCTGTCGATCATCCTGGCAAGCATAAAGTTCAGCCATAACCCCCCCCCTTTATTTCCCCCTCTCCATTTTATGTTGAAAATCCCGCCGAAGGCGGGGGATAGGGGGAGAGGTCATACATTCCAGGACCTAACTTAGTTAGATCCTGGCACCCTTGCAACATCCGACATATCCGCACCGTACAAGAAGAACGTGTTTTTCTCTTGCTCTCTGGAAAGGATGCGCGTATAATAGAGTTTTTGGTTTAGACGGCAGCCTCAACCCAAAGGAGGAAAGAATGAAGAGGTCATGCAAGGTTCTTTTGTGGGCATCGGTCCTGGTCGTTTTTGTGTCCGGCTCAGCATTCGGCCAGGCCAAGGAAATTCCCCAGCGTTCAGACATAGACGATAAGTATAAGTGGAGGCTGGAGGACATCTATCCCACCGATGAGTTGTGGGAGCAGGACTTCTCCAGGGT
>JBAUFO010000029.1:0-29450 GCA_049679185.1 Candidatus Zixiibacteriota bacterium | reverse complement strand
AGAGGATTTTAATTGAGAATGCCTGTAAAGGAAGAAATGACTTACTTGCAGCCTGTGTCAACAAGCCAATAGAAAATTTTATTGTAAGCAGATTGGTAAACACGCGGATTACACCAAACCAGGTTACCATACTAACAAACATGGTTGCTTATACATCCACATTTTTATTCCTCAAAGGACCTCTATTATTTGCTTCCCTCCTCACCTTTGTCGTTTCATTTATGGACGGTGTGGACGGAAAACTTTCAAGAGTGAAAATAGCTTCTTCAAATATTGGAAAAATGGAGCATGCATTTGATTACCTCTTTGAACACTCGTGGTATATAGCATTGGCAGTCTATCTATCAAGCACATTTGGAGCAATGCCGGTTTTACTTGCCACATTTATGCTCCTCTTCGATGGGTTTTCCAACTATTGTGGAGGTGCATTTGGGAAAGCGATTAAGAGTCGTCCGTTGCAGGATTATGGTAGAATTGAACAGCTATTTAGAAAATTCGATGGTAGAAAGAACAGTTACATAGTCTTTATCTTAATAGGTGTTTTGCTAAATGCCCCTTTCTGGTCATTAGTTGCCATATCTGTATGGTCATTAGTCAGTGCTATATTTTATTCTTCGAGAACTATAAAACATTTGCATGCTATGGATAAAGCGCAAATATCGATGAGGAGAAGCGCCTAACAATTCGCTGCAGCCGCCCGCCTACGGCGGCGGCGCAATATTCTTGTGCCCGCCAGGTCCCCCGACCTGGCGGCGGTCTCACGCGTGGTGCCCCACCGCTTGCGCTGAGTTCAGATTCGCCTTCTCTCGCGTGTCATTCTGAGGCGTAGCCGAAGAATCTGGAATCGAGGGCGGGCAGGCTTTTCCTCTCCAGCAGGCATGTACCATGCGGTTCATACCTTGTGGGAGCCGAAGACCCGTCTGGGTCGAAGACCCGTCTGGGAGGACTAAGTCGAAGACCCCGCTTGCAGTGACAAGGGAACTGCCAAAGGCGGGAGAGAGGGGGAAAGTAGCCGCAGACTTCAGTCTGCGGGGGCGGATGGCGGGCGGGGCTCACAGGTGATTGTCGGGCAATCATTGTCGGGCAGTCTGACGACAGCCCGACCTACAGCCGGACTTGCTGGACATACTGGACTTACTGGACTTTGTTTTTGGTTTTTTTTAGCATTCGAAGTCCGTCGTCGAGATAGAAGATCGTTATCCCGGAGGAGGGCGTTGACCCCTGGCTGGGTTTTGGCGTTTGTGAACCCGACGGCGGAGAGGGGCCCACCGACCGGGTGACAGGTGAGCGGGCTTTCTTTGGAGTTGGTTTGAAGCCGATGGTTCATATGATTCTTATCCTCCCTAAGGGGACGGCGCATACAAAAAAGAATCGTCTCCTCAATAACACTCGAGCGATCGCGTTCACCACAAAAGTTGTGGTTCGAAGCTCACCATAAATCGTGAATTTGCTGTTTGTGGTAAGAGAGACACATGGGGCGTGGGTTCCCAGACGGGCACGTCCGTGCAACCCCCGCCCCAACATAGAACTCCCCGAATTGCACGCCTTGCGAACCATCAGATTCGAATTCTCGCTCTCGGGGCGAAGCCAGGTGAGACGGAGCCGTTGGTGAGCGACTAGCACCTCATTTGAACTTCTCTCATCAAGCAGGTCCTCACCCCAGAAGCCAGCCTTCTATGTTGACACCTGCATCAATCTCTGCGAAGAATTGTCCGCAGCATGTCCTTGCGCGAAATATCGCTCACCGCAAGTAATTTGACCTTTTTCGCCAAACCCGATTTCACGTTTGCCAGAGTGAAAAGCTCGGAGCGGGCTTTCTCGAAATCCTCGCTTCTAACGACTACGTTCAGATTGATTCTGAGGTTCGGAGCAACAGCAAGCAAGTTCCGGAATCTGTCATTTACGGCTTTGTTGAACGTGCCAATCGAGGTCGCTACCTCCACCGCTGCGAGGATGGTGCTGTTTTTAAGAATCAGCAAGTCTATTTCTCTGATCAGTCGGAATGCCTTGTCTGGAAGTCCCAATTCCATACCGGTGAGCTTAGCGCTCAGCGAGCTTAGTTTGCCAGACTTCCGCTGCTCTGTTCTGCCCACATGAACATCAAAACCTTTTTTTGTGCACCCCTGGGCCAAGAACTCAATGATTGCATCATGTTTTAGGTCAATCGGGGCACCGAAGTCAAAGGCCGTCTGTCGGGCCAGCTCTCGTTTTATTTGGTCTGGAGTCTTGGCGCTGGGCTTCCACACAAAAACTTCCCTTTTTCCCCCTTTCACCTTTCTTCTGCTACAGTATCGTGAGAGCACCTTCTCGATCGTACTCATCTGAGGCCGATGCGAGTTCACCAAAGTGGTGTAGATTTGGATAAGGAGTTGATCGATTGTCGCCCGCTTATGTTCTGACAGATAACTGTAGACCATCTCTTGAACCATCACTTCAGCGGGTATGAAATCCGCCACTCTCGCAGTATCTTCGACCATTTCCCTCAAGTACCATTTCTTCTCCCGGGGCGCATACACAAAGGGACCGCTCTCAAGCAGCATCTTCAGGTCATATTTGGCAATCCGATGCAAAAGTGATCGTTCATGGAGAAACGGAATAAAGCCGGTCATAAGGGTAGTCTCATCCGCGCCACCGTGGTATTTGATAATCTCTTCAGCTATTGACTGAATGTCCCCCTCTTCCTCGGTAGACAGAGACGGTTTGATGGACTCCAGAGCTACAGGTGCCTGAACGGGCTTGAACGAGAGGATGAAGTCTCCAAGCATTGACCCTGCGGCTCGCTGATGAATGGTTTGTGTGTAGTTTTGCACCGGAGGTTGGTATATCATCCCTCTATTTGAACACTCCTGCTGTGACGGCAGCTTAAAACCGGCCCTCAGCGCTGCGCGATGCAGAGACATCCAAACCCCGATATCACGGTTGTGGAAAGTCAGAACCATCCAACCGTCAGGCTTGACTACCCTTCTGCATTCCCGGAACACTTTGTACAGCATCTCTTCATAGAATTCTCTGTCCTTGGCTCCTTGAAATCCGGTGTTCCGGGTTTCAATCGCCTCGGTGGACTTCTCCGATGGTCCGTCCAACTCCAGGAACTTCTTCACCCAAACTAGGTAGAAGTCAGACAGCTCCCCGTACTGAACATTGCCACCAAAAGGTGGGTCTGTGATTACAGCGTCCACGCTCTGGTCAGGAAGGTTTATTTTATGACTCGATTGAGTGAGAATCCAACACGTGGCCCCGTTCTGAAGTTCCTTCCAAGGCTCTCGTGTTGCCGGGGCCCGAAAGAAGTTTCCTATCTGCCGGGCCTGTTCGGTCTTGCCAGCCTTGAAAGCCTTGAACCTGCGCTCCAAATAGGGAACCGGGTTCAGTTCGAGATAGTGAAACGGCAGCCAGTAGTTGTGACCTGCCCACTCAATGGGCTTACCGCTCTGCCAACTCGCGCTCTGAAACACAAACTTGTTAGTGTATCGCAGAATCGACGAGAAGAGATGCCTGAGAGCGTTGACTTCGTTGGGTCGCTTGCCTTCAGGTGGCAGATACTTCTTCATGCGCCCGCAGGCGATACGATGCCTCGGTGTCATAAAATCCTTAAAGTACTTCATCCCCTTCCCGAAAACGTTATCATCCCTGGCGCGATCCATGTCCGGGAAGGGTTCCGTGGGAATCCGAAGCCGTTCCCTTTTTATGACCGATTTCTCTCTTCGTGCAATTTTGCCATACCTCGCCAGGTCATCCTGTGTAACATCCCTTCTTAGAATCTTCTCGCACTGTTTGCACCGAACCACTGCGGCAATCATTGCGTCTGGCTTCAACTCGGACTTGCTCGGCTCAATGACAGCTCTGCATTTCCGATTCTGACACACGAATCTCCCTGGCCCCTTCTTCTTAGCCTGAGCCAAAACGACATCCTTCTTACACCAAGGGCACAGCACGACGTTCGACCATTCGTACCACTCAGCTATCCCTTCCTTTCTGCATTTAGGACACTCGGCTTTGAATAGTTGCCGGATTTTCGGTGCCACCTGCCGGAGCCACTTTCTGAATAGCTCTTCAAATACATCCAGATCAACCGGCTCGACTTCCACTTGCGTTACCCAAGTGGCCAGCGGATTCAGGTCTATTCCTACGACTCTTCTTCTCAGCTTCAGTCCTTCAACCACCGTCACTCCGCCACCACAAAAGGGATCAAGAATCACATCACCAGGATTTGAGTAGTTCTCCACAAGTTTCGAGAAAACATTGTGAGGTCGGCGAGCATAATAGCGGTGCATCTTGTAGCTAGCCGTATGTCCCTGAGCGAGTACCGGCGCTTCGAGGGGCTTCACCGGTTTAGGCTTCAGTCCCTCTAGCTTTATCCTGGAATCGATGGCCTCTCTTACGGATTCACTATGAAGATTGAGTTCTCTGTTCATACAGTCTTCTTTCTACGGGAGGCGCGCCGTGTCACTGTTGAGAACCGGCGCAGACGATGTTAGCTCGGTGGCCGATATGAGAATCGCTTTCCGCACCGATGACAAATGTGCTGGTTCGACAGGTCCCAATCTCTCAGTAGCTCTTGGTTGCAGTCCCTGCAGAGCACCAACTTCTGGCTTAGAAAGTCGAGAAAATTCAATTCTTTGAAAATCACCTTTGCAACTCTAGAATCAGTTACTGCAAAATGATGAACTGGCCTAGCAGGTTTGTCCGTCTTCACATCGTCTACATGTTTGACAACTCCCGCATCCATCCAGGTTTTGATTTTTGATCTCGCCCCATTCTGGCTAATCTTGAAGACGTCGTTAGCGACGTAGTTCACCGTAAAATCAAGCCTATGTGTCTTTCGCAACTCCGACAAGATGCCTGGCGGGACTACCTCTTCTGCGCGTTGGTTGCAGTAAGAGTCGAGTCCGTCCGTTACCCCTTTCAAACCAATGCCAGTGGCAGTTGGGTCGAATCTCAGTTGTTCCGATGTCATATGCTGGCAGATGCGGATCATGTCTCTGGGAGACCCGTGTGAGAACGCAAATACAAGCAGCTCGACCGACTCCTTGATCGCGATTCCCATGGATGGATCAAACAGGTCGAAGAAAGTGAGCTCTCGGTGGACAGCGTGAGCAGTCAGCCTCCGCCTCATCATTTCCTTCAACTCTTCGGTTTTCCATGATATGTTGAACTGCTCAACCCTGTCGGGTCTGGCATATCTTCTGTAGTATGGCCCAATCTCATTCCAGAGGAAGAACTTAAAACCAACCTTCTTCATTTGAAGTAGCTCAAGGTCTCTCAGCATGGGAGCGATAAGGTCGAAAGACGCTTTGGAGTCATTTCCGGTCACAGAGGTTTCATCCACCTTGTCCACAAGAACGTACACAGCCGTGTAGCCCAGTTCACAAAGCAAATTCACTACGGCCTCAAGATGGTTCTTGGATGCTGGTTCGATCGAGGCATCTTGTACTGGGACTTGCCCGGAACTCAAACCGACCTTGCTCATTATTGCGCTTACGACAGCATCAACTATCCACAATCTCTCTCTGAGGAAGGCTTGCGCCCTTCCTAATGGGGTCATGATTGCCTTCGTCGCTGACTTTAGCTGATCAGGCTGAATCCTTCCCAGATAGAGGCCTACTAGTTGTTTCATCTCCTGTTGTTCCGCAGCTGAGAACGACAGATGGTTGAGGTTACGGTCATAAATCGTCATGAGAAGACCGACTAGTGATAGTGTAATGAGATTTCTGAGGTGGTAGTTGAGATCGATATTCTTGAGGCTTTGGCCCGCATCGAACTCAAACCTGCTATACTGAATAGCGAAAACGTCCTTCTCTCGGCTTCGTAATTCCATCATTCGCCGAAGCGCTGATTTCCCTGCCCCTCTGAGGCCAAACACAACGCATGGAGACGGGGTCTCGGGCTCCCCCCAGGCAGGATCGAAGTAGGGAGGTTGGACAAAATAGTCAGGTAGATTGTCCTCCTCGTCCGCGTTCGTAAACTGAAAAGGGTTGCGCTGAAGTCGGAGTCTCCCAAAGAATGTGGACTCGTCCAAATGATTCCCCTCCCTTCTCGTTACCTTGTCTAAAGCAATTCACGCAGAGTCGGCAGTTTCGCCTCCTCTTCAACCACCGATCTACTTATATTATAACAGCGGACACCAAAAATGCAAGAAGAAAATGACTCAAGGGCGGGTGGCTCACAGCTCTGCTGTGAGCTAGTTCCATCGAGCAATCAGCCTTTGTGGCTCGGTGCACCCCCCCCGCGGCGGGCGCGCTGTTCACCGTTTGGCACGCCACCTAATACCTAACCCCTATTCTCTCTTTCCACGAAGAGCAAATATACCTTAACTTCAGTGGTAAAAGCGATAGCTCCAGTATTTATGAGAGCACATCTTGTTTCGCGCTCGCCTTCAAACTCCCTTTTCCTGGCGAGCTATGCAGCCAATTGAGTGCTCTCCCGGATATGCGGAAAAGAGATTCGATATGAACCATCTGATTGATACCCACGACGAAAAGGTCGCAGATCCTGAGCTTCGTCGAAGGGAACAAGCCACCCAATTGAAGTTCCTAAAAACCTTGATCGACAAGCTCATCAAAGGGCGAAAACACCCAACGGGTGTTCCGCCATCATCTGGGACGAAAAGCTCCTTTTACGGTGAGCTTCCGAACCACTTGTGCTGAGTTTCGAAGCATTTATGCTGAGCTCCGAAGCACTTGTGGTGAGTCACGAACCATTTATGCTGAGTTTCGAAGCATCCTCAGGATACAGATATAAACATCCACAATTCGTTGCAGGAGAACGAACTGGAGGAAAAGTGAGAAAAAAATAAAAATAACCACCAGAAGCACCAGATGCACCAGAACCACCGGTCGAAGAGGGAAGGCTCTAACTCGTGCCCGCCAGGTCCCCTGACCTGGCGGCAAGTCGTGATTTCATCAGCTAGGGAGGCTGAAAAAAACAAAAATGAGCTACAGAACGCCCAGAAAGCCCAGAACCGTCACTATCGCACTTTGTAGGAATGGCAGGGCTGAATGCCCTGCCCTATGAATGCATAGGAGGTGTTCCTTCACACATAGAGGCGGGAATTCATCCCGCCTCTGCGCCGATCGGTCAGTTTCTAGCTCGGGTTGCGAGTCCCGCCACCAGCGGGAGGAGCTACCCGACAATCTGCTTAGGTAGCATGGCATGGCGAAAACTCACTCCCTATTCCCCCTCTCTTCGCAAGAGAGGGGGAACAAAAGGGGGTGAGTTCGAAGAATCTGTTTTGTGCCAGCTGAGTTTGTAATCTGCTGACCACAAAAAAAGCCCCCCGCACCTTGCGGGGGGCTCAAGTCATCTTCTCACTTGATGCGTGTTTAACAGGGCGGTGGATCTCCGCCTCTGTACAGGTAATTGACCAGGTAGACCACGTCTGCTAAGTTCACCTCGCCGTCGCAGTTGGCGTCACCGGCCAGGTAGGGATTGGGCGAGGCCTCACCCTTATACAGGAAATTCACCAGAAAGACTACGTCGGCAACGTCTATGGCTTCATCACCATTGGCATCTCCGGCCATGTATTCCTCTGGAGCCCGGCCTAAACCGAACCAGCTTAAGATGCTCGACATAAGGGTGGTGGAGTTGTTGGGTTCGGACCCGAATTGGGGCACCGCCTCGAAGGGGAATGCCATGAACACCACCTTGTACACCGACGGCCCGGACGAAGGATAACGCAAGGCGCAATAGTCGACCGGACTCGATACCGCTGCTCCTCCGGAATAATGGTCTATCTGAACGTCCGCTCTGGGGGGCGAGGAACCCTTGCTGGTTTCGTAGAATACTCCGCTGGCATCTACCCCGGGAAAGATCCAGTCGGAGAAGTTGAAGAAGGGATAACTCAGGGCGAAAGACATACCGTGGGAGATGGTGTCATCCATGATGCCGGCCACCGACCCCACGGTCTTGTCATCGCTGTGACCGGCCAGGTGCAGATAGTCGGTGATGAAGGTGTTGGGATTGTTATCCAGCAGGAAATCCTGGCTGGAGAGGAACAGGTTCCCTCCGTTATCCAGAAAGGTCATTAACCGTGCCTGATCCAAAGCCGTCAAGGTTTTGGGGTTGGACAGGGTCCCATAATCATCTCCCGTGCTCCATATCACCACCTGGTAGAACTCCAGGACGGTGTCGGGCGGACAGCCCTGGCTCTCATACTCCCACACGTCATATCCAAAGCCGACCGAATCCAAAGCATCGAAGAAGTAACTCTCGTAGGTCTCCCCATCGTCGTCGTCCACGTACAGAATCAGCTTCTGGCCGATGATCAACTGGAAACCATCAGAGGCGGAATAACCGGCAGCGGTACTGATCTGAAGCGTCATATTGGCCACGTGTCCTAAAGGACAATCCCCGCTTACGAAGAACTGGTAGGAGGAGGAACTGGTACTGCTGCCCCAGGGCGCAATATCCGGATAGCCGGAGCTCGCCGACATCACGGTTACGTAAGGGTCACCGGAGATAAGCTCCGCCTGCACGCCGGCCGCTCCTCCACTCCCGTTATTCTCCAGAACAATGTCCATGATGCAGGTCTCACCGGGATCCGGCTTTCCATCATCGTCTCCTCCGATGTCGTCGGTCATGCAGGATTTGTAGGCTAAAACCGGCGCATGGATCTCGATCTCCAGCGAGGGATAATTCCATGGGCCCTCACCATTTTCCGCGGCAATGTCTAAGTTGAAGGTGATGATCTCTCCATCGGGCGTCTCCGGGGAGATCCAGAAATCGAAATCGTCTAAGCAATATGCGCTATCGCCGGCCGGTATGTCGCCAAACTCCTCGTAATCGTCGGTGATGGTGACCAACGGCCTGGTCGTGCTCAGGGTAGCGGTCACCTGAATCCCGGTGGAATCTCCGAGGTTCTTGAGCATCACCGGAAGCTCGATGGTCTCTCCAATGTCCACGTCCCCGTCGCCGTCACCCTGGCTTTCGCCCGTGTTGTCATCGTCGATCTGGCAGCCGACGTAGACCATGTACGGACCGGAGAGCGGAATCACCTCAACCGTAGTCTCGTAATTGTAAGCATTATGTCCGCTCACGATCACGTCCATCAATCCCGGAGTTTCGGGCACGGGATACAGCGTGACCTGGCCGTCAGGTCCGGTCCGCGCACTCTCGTATACCTCCGTTCCCTTGATCAGACAGACCAAGGCATCCTTCATGGGCTGACCGTTAAGCTCGACCGTCACTGGGAACTCTCCCCCTTCCATCATGAACACGACCTCAGGATGGGTCACCTCCAGGTTCTGCGGGATGGCGCTCCAGGGATCCAGCTCCGGATCGCCCAAGGTGGTGTACATCTGCATCTCTCTCTCCGTGGTTCCTCCGGATCCCTCGGGGAAGTAGGTGTACATCTTCATTTTACCCTGATTCACTGCGGGAGTGAAATGAAACAGGCTGTCCTTGAAGTAGGCTTCATAGGTCCCCCTGCCCAAGGTGTCTGAGTAGAAGAAGGAAGAACCGCGAGTGGAGGCGCAGATTATCACCGCCCCCTTCTCGTTCCCTACTTCACCCACCTTGATCCATCGCTCAGCGAAACAATCACTGTAATAGTCGAACTCGGCGTTGTTGCACGCTACGCTGAAGATGGCCGGCAGTTTCTCTCCGTTGTTGAGCGCATTGATATCGCCATTGTCGAAGCCGGAAGGGCTCCAGCCGGTGGCATAACCATGACCGAAATAGGCTATCCAGCTCCGGCCCTGGTTCAGGCGGCTGCTTATCTGGCTGGGGCTGTCATTGCCCAACGAATTCCAGAGGGAGTCGAAATAGGTGAATCCGGCATAGTCGACCATGTATCGCCCGCATATCAGCGCGTTATAATCGTCCACATAGTCGCTTCCGGAGATGGTCATGCCGCGCATGAACCATTCGGTCTCGTCCGTATAGGGGCTGTTCCTGTAGTTTAAGGTCTTGGCCACCACATGCGCTGCTTCGCTCTGCGTCTGAACCGAAATCCTTCCTATGTGAATGTCCGCGAAGTAATCCGAACCGTCCACTGTGACGTATTTGTGATCGGTAATGCAAGTCAGACCGTTATTGGTCGGAATCTGACCGATATCTCCCACCAGGATCACATACTCCGGCGGATCGGCCCAGGTGTGATACGCATCGTAGATATAATTATATATTTGCGTGTTTGTGGACCCTACGGTGGACAAATTCACCAAATGTGTAGAAAGTCCCCTCCTGCGTTTCGACTCAGCTAAAGGCTGAACCTGAGCATTAAAGGCATCATAGGTTATGATCAGGACCGACCCATCCACCAGATCCTTTCCTCCCTGGACTTCATCGAAATTCAGTACGAATCGTTCGTAGGTATTGACGAAGGATCTGGTGAGCACGTTCCTCGGGTTAAGTTGCGGATTCTCGCCGGCCCCCTCGAAATAGATGTCCACCACCAGCCGCTTGCAGACCGTAACCTCACCGCTGCGGGGATTGTATTGGACCGGGAAGAATTTGATGGGGGCCAATCTCAGATCGCGTAAGATGGAGATTTCCCCTGCTTCGACCAAATTCCCCGGAAAAACCTGGTTTTGAGAATAGACCTCGTCGTTCAACTGGAATACCTCCGGTTCCGGGTTTTCACCACGGATGGGGGGCTTCTGGAACGGATGCACCAGGAAAGTACCGGGAAGGGTTTCCATCTCCTGCTCAACCACCTCTATCCTCACCCCGGAGGAGGGAGGAAGAGCCACAAACCGACAGAACAGAGGAATTTGAGGACTTCCCACTTCAGTCACCCATCCGCCACCGGGGATGGTGAGCATTTGATAGGTCTCCCCTTCCACAAGCTTGTCTTCCACCTGGATTTCAGGGACAAAAAGCTCCACCCTGACTTTCGAGGCATCTGCCGAGATCAGCTCCACCTTGATCTCGTCGACGGCTGCCAGGTTCACTCTGTATGCCCAGGCAAAGGAGCAAACAAACAGGGCCACCAGAAAAGAAAGCAGAATCACTTTTTTCATCTGATTCTCCCTTAAGGGTTGTGTGGTTTATAATCTCTCTTGATTTCCTCTCGTCGGCCAAACATTCGTAAGGCTCAAACAGAGAAATCCGCTCTTCTCTAAATATACTTCACATATCAGAATTGTCAACAAAACTTTTGCCCTTTTTCCGAACTTTTGCTTGGGCCACTGTCAACAATCGGGAACTGGCCCACCAGCCATTGAAAAACGCCCGAATCCGAAATGAAAGGGGGCGGTGTGCCTGATCAATGAGAACCAGCACCTAACTTAAGTTAGGCGCTGGTCTTCCCCACTCCGGCTTTTCTGGTCACACCCGCACCACCAAGCTTGAAACCTTGCCGACCTAATCTCGTAAAATAAAGATAAGTCTGGAGAGGAGGAAACTCGTATTTTGTTGCGCTTTCATTCTATAGCATAGGAGAAGGGAGCATATGAAGAAGGTTATAATAATCGGGGTAATTGTAGTGGTCCTGGTCGTTTGCGTTTTCTTTGTGCTGCAGGGTTCCGGAAAAAAGGAGCAGGCCAACAACTCCATCCGGGCCGAGATGGGAAGCATCGTCGACAAGGCGCTGGCCATAGGGCAGATTGAGCCGAAAAACCAGATCTCGGTGAAATCCAAGATCTCCGGCATCGTGAACAAAGTGTATGTGGAGATGGGCGATTCGGTACGGAAGGGGGATCTCCTGGTGGAGATTCGGCCCGATCCCACCCCCCTGGAATTCGCTGAGGCGAAAAGGCAGCTGGAGATCGATTCGGTCAACTACGAGAACCAGAGAAAGCAGTTCGACAGGGTCAGGGAGCTTTTGGCCCAGAAGTTGGTCTCTCAGCAGGATTACGACCAGGCCTCGCGTGGCGCCGGGGAGGCTGAGCTGAGGCTGAAGCTATCCAGGGAGAGGCTCTCCCTGATCGAACGGGGCCGGATAAACATCGCCGGCAAGACGGTCGAATCGGTGGTAAAATCTCCCATCCAGGGCACCGTGCTGGAGAGGAAGATAAACGTGGGAGACCCGGTGGTGCCGTTGACCTCGTACCAGGCCGGGACCGAGCTTTTTACCTTGGCCGACATGAACGAGTTGATCTTCCGGGGGACGGTGGACGAGATCGACGTGGGCAAGCTAAAGGAGGGGATGTCGACCGTCTTAAAAGTCGGCGCCCTTCCCAACGACACCATTCACGGCGTGCTCTACAAGATCTCCCCCAAGGCCAAGAAGGAGGAGAACTCGACCCTGTTCGACTTAGAGATAAAGATCACCGAGACGGGTCCCTCCATGTTGAGAGCAGGATACTCCGCCAATGCAGATATCATTATAAAGAAGAAAGAGGATATTCTCCTGATCCCGGAAAGATTGATTGAGTTTGTTGAGGACACCGCCTTCGTACAGGTAAAAGACTCCACCACGGCGGAAATCCAGCGAAAGGTGATCAAAACCGGTCTTTCCGACGGATTGAACATCGAGGTGACCGAGGGGCTCAAGGAGGGGGAGATTCTGGTGGAGAAGCCTCCCAAGGAGATAACCTAAATGCAGGTCCTCATGTACATGACTCAGTTTCTCCGGGACATGCGCTCCCAGAAGCTGAGAACTCTTCTCACCTTATTTGGGATCATGTGGGGGACCGCGGCGGTGGTTCTCCTTCTGGCCTTCGGAAAGGGGTTGCACGCCCAGAATCAGAAGGCTATGCACGGTTTGGGGGAAGGCATCGTCATCCTCTGGGGGGGCAGAACCAGCAAGCCGTTCGAGGGCTTTGGAAAGGGAAGACGAATCCCCTTAAGAGAGGAAGACGCTCATTTTCTGAAGAGGGAGATCAAGGAGATGTCGGGGGTGAGTCCGGAGTATTCCCGCTCGAGCACCCACATAAAATATAAAGACAACGCGGTCACCCAGAACATGGTGGGAATCAATCCGGTTTTTGGGGAGATGAGAAACATAATTCCCGAGATGGGGGGGCGATTCATCAACAGGATCGACTTAGAGCAGAGGAAGAGGGTGGTCTTCATCGGGGATCAGCTCAAGAAGGACCTGTTCGGGGAAGAGGAGGCCATAGGCAAATACATCATTATCGACAACGTCCCTTTCTTAGTCGTCGGGGTGATGAAGGAGAAGGAGCAGGACTCCAGCTACAGCGGTCGGGATGAGAACAAGGCTCTAATTCCGGCCACCACCTTCGCGGCCATGTACGGCTACCGGTACGTCAACGACATAATATTCAAACCCAAGGATCCAAGACAGACCGAACCGGTCAAGGAGAAGGTCTACCAGGTTCTGGGAAAGAAATACAAGTTCGATCCGGCCGACAAAGAAGCCCTGTCCATGTGGGACACCACCGAGATGGCCAAATTCCTGACTTATTTCTTCTTGGCCTTCCGGATATTCTTGGTGGCCATCGGTACCGCCACCCTAATCGTGGGCGGAATCGGCGTGTCCAACATCATGCACGTGGTGGTGGAGGAGAGAACCAAGGAGGTGGGGATAAAGATGTCTTTGGGGGCCAAGAAGGCCCACGTGGTAATGCAGTTTATCTTTGAGACGTTCGTCATAACCTTCGTCGGCGGCACCGTAGGATTTCTCTTCTCCCTTGCGGTGGTGAAGCTGTTCCCGGTTTTCAAGCTGGAGGAATACGTAGGCACGCCCCAGATCACCTATTCCACGGCTTTGATCGCGGTGGTCATCTTGGGGCTGGTGGGGTTGATCTCCGGTTATTTCCCGGCCAGAAGAGCGGCCAATCTGAACCCGGTGCAGGCGCTGAAACTTTAGGCACTGTTTGGTGGTAGCCGCACCCTTCAGGGTGCGCAAATCTTAAGCGCCCCGCCGAAGGCAGGACGACTAACTCTGGAATGATGGAGAGAACAGAATGAAGGGACTTTTAATCTTCAGACTTTTCCTGCGGGACCTCAAAAAGCAGAGGAAAAGGATAACCCTGACCTTGATGGCCATCGTCTGGGGCACCATCTCCATCGTGATGCTGCTGGCTTTTGGAGAAGGGATGAAGAGGTCTCTGAACAAGGCCCAGCACGGTATGGGGAAGGACATCGTGGTCATGTGGGGGGGACAGACCTCCATACCTTTCCAGGGCATGGGAAAGGGAAGAAGGATTCGCTTCGTGGATGAGGACGTGCAGTTCCTGAAAAAGAAGGTGCCGGAGCTTGAAGCCGCAGGAGCTGAATATAACAGATGGGGGGTCTCGATAAGCTACAAGAAGAACACCGTCTCGGAACGGGTCAACGGCGTTTATCCCTGCTACGAGGAGATGAGAGCGCACTATTCCGAGATGGGCGGGAGATTCATAAACGACCTGGACATGAAGTCCAAGAGAAGAGTGGTTTTTCTTGGCAACAAACTCAAGGAGAGACTTTTCGGAGATGAGGATGCCGTGGGCAAAACCATCGTCCTAAACAACGTTCCTTTCATCGTCATCGGCGTGATGACGGAGAAGCTGCAAATGGGCATGTACAACGGACCGGACTGGGATAAGGCCACCATCCCGGCAACCACGTTTAAAACCATATGGGGGCATAAATATGTGCAGAACATCGTCTATCAGCCCCGGGATGCTGGGCAGATCGAAGAGGTGAAGAAGAAGGTCTCCAAGGTCATGGGGGCAAAATACAAATTCGATCCGGAGGACAATGAGGCCTTGTGGCTGTGGGACGTGATCGAAGGGCAGAAGACATTCAACAAGGTACTGGTGGGCTTTCAGATCTTCCTGGGGGTGATCGGAGGGATGACTCTCTTGATCGCCGGGGTGGGGGTGGCCAACATCATGTACGTGGCCGTAAAGGAGAGAACCAGAGAGATCGGCATAAAAATGGCCATGGGAGCGAAACGACTCCACATCATGAGCCAGTTCCTCCTGGAGTCGTTGATCATCACAGTGCTGGGCGGGATTTTGGGAGTGTTCTTCTGTGTGGTAATCGTCAAGATCTGGGCAGCCATCCCCATGGAAGCGGACTGGGCCCAGTGGTTGGGAACTCCGGTCATCTCTTTAGAGATTGCCGTGATAACATCTCTGATTCTGGGAATCATCGGAATGCTCTCAGGAATCTTCCCCTCCCGCAAGGCCGCCAGCGTCAATCCGGTGGAATCGTTGAGGTACGAATAGAAGGAGAAACCAATCTTCTTGCGGTTTTGGAGGGATTAGGATTTAACAGGCAGTAAATCAGACAGAACCGATTTTGATTGAAATCGAGGTATGAGCGATGATTGATATGCGAAAGATCCGAAAGGTCTATTCCACCGGAAGGATCGAGGTGGAGGCTCTGAAGGAAATCGACCTGGTGATCGGCGAAAAGGAGTTCGTCTCCGTCATGGGCCCATCCGGGTCGGGTAAATCCACCCTGATGAACCTGATGGGCTGCCTGGATACTCCCAGCTCCGGTGAGTATTTCCTTGATGGGCAAAAGGTGGAAAGTCTAAGTCCCAACGAGCTGGCGGAAATCAGAAACAAAAAGGTCGGCTTCGTGTTTCAGAACTTTAACCTTCTCCCTTATGCCACCGCATTCGAAAACGTGGAAGTTCCCTTGATCTTCGGGGGCGTTGCCTCCAGAAAGAGAAGGAAAAGGGCGATGGAGTTTCTGGATAAAGTGGGCTTGGCAGACCGCGCTGACCACAAGCCGGCCGAGCTTTCCGGCGGCGAGCTGCAAAGGGTGGCCATCGCCCGTGCATTGGTGAACCAGCCCCGGCTGATACTGGCAGATGAGCCCACCGGCAACTTAGATACCGGCTCAGGAAAAGAGATAATTAACCTGTTCGAGGAGTTGGGAAGACAGGGGCATACTGTTGTGGTCATCACCCACGATCACAGCATAGCCGAAAGAACCCATCGTATCATAAAGCTCAGGGACGGCATGATAGTAGACGGAAACGGACTTGCCTGACTCTAATCTTCGTCACTTGCCTCTCACCGGCTGAACTCCCGGCCCTAGGCGCCATTACATAAATAAACATCGGTCAGCCGATTTTTTTCTCTTGACAGATTCGGTGAATCGCGTATATTTAAAAAAGAGGACAAGATTAATCTTGTTTGACCAAAAACCTTACCTGTAACCGCTTCCCTAAACTGGAGGGAACATGAACTTCTTTAAAACTCTATTTACAGCCTCAGCAGTGCTGACCATTGTATTGGTCCCGGTGATAATTCAAGGTTCTCAATTTGCCGGCAGGGACATCCTTACCGCAACCTGGCAAGGTGAGCCTGTAGAATATGTCGACGGCGAGATGCTATTCATGGTCAAGACCGGGGATGATCCTGCGGGAGTCAGAGGCTTTTTGACAGAGAACAGGCTGAACCTGACCAGGGAGCTGGACAGCTTCGGTTTCGGAAAAGTGAGTCTACCGGAGGGGCAGAACGGCTTTCCGGTGATAGAGACAATGCAGGCAACCGGGCTATTTCTTTATGTGGAACCGAACATGGTCGACCACATGTGTATCTGGCCCAATGACCCTGAGTTCAGAGCCTGGAAACAATGGGGACTTTATAATTTCGGTCAGCCTCCGGGCGGCACAAATGACGCCGATATCGACGCCCCGGAGGCCTGGGACAGCAACACCGGCAGCTCAAGTGTGATTGTCTCGGTACTCGATTCAGGCATTCCCATGGTATTGAGCTCCCTCTCCCATCCGGATTTAGACGATCCTGCCAAGATGATTCTGGGGATCGATCTGGTTGGAGACGGGGAAGGGGTGAGGGATAAAAACGGTCACGGAACGCATGTGGCCGGGATAATATCAGCCGAAACCAATAACGCGATGGGTGTGGCGGGAGTATCCTGGAACAGCCGCATCATGGTAGTCCAGGTGTTCGACGTTAATGGATCCGGATCACACGAAGCTTTCCGGGATGGTATGATCTACTCCACGGACAACGGGGCGCATGTGGTCAACTACAGCGGTGGTGGTTCTGCCTCCTCCACCAAAGTCCACGGGGTAGCCTACGCAGACAGCCACAACGTTCTTCTGGTGTCGGCCGCGGGAAATAACACTGGCGGGTCGGTGCTCTACCCGGCAGCTTACGCAACCACCTATCAAAACGTTATCTGCGTCTCCTCCACCGGGCACACCGATCACGTCTCCTCATTCTCCAGCATAGGAAGTCAGGTCTCTGTAGCGGCTCCGGGTGGATACGGTTCTTATTTCGACGCCAACGACATCTACTCGACCATGCCCAACTACTACGTGACCCTTAATGGCTACGGGATCAGTCAGAATTACGGCTATTGCTACGGCACGTCTATGGCATCTCCTATGGTGGCGGGTGCGGCGGCGCTGATACTAGCCGTCAACTCCCCCTGTTGCCTTCGGAGGTGAGAGATACTCGAGGAGACGGCGGAGCAGGTCGGAGGCTACTACTACAGCCCGACAACCGGAAAGAGCAACGAATTGGGGCACGGCCGAATCAACGCCTACGAGGCGGTACTTCTTGCCATGCAGGGCAGCTATGTGGCGGGCGATGCCAACGGAGACGAGATAGTGGATATAGCAGAAGTAGTCCACCTGATCAACTATCTTTACAGAGGGGGAGCCGCTCCTGATCCTCTGGCAGCCGGAGATCCGAACGCTGACTGCGTGGTGATATCGCCGACGTGGTTTATCTGATAAACTACCTTTACAGAGGTGGACCGGCACCTCAGCAGGGTTGTGCATAGAATAGTGGGAAACGAATCTGTACGGACGATCTTCCAGTTGACTAAAGAACGTTCCTCTTGCGGAAACCTTTTAAACCAGTCAGTAGGCGTTCCCCAAGAGGTGAACATTGCCAATTCTAACGTTGTGAAGTCCTGCTTCTTTTGCAGCCTTCTCGCACTCCTCCGCATGCCCTCTCGAGGTGACCGGAAGATCCGTCATGTGAAATTGAGGATGAAAACCCAAAAGGGCATAGGGGATATCTTTGTCCAGACCGGCAATGAAGCTTGCGATCCTAAAGACCTCTTCTGAGTCGACGTAACCCGGAACGAGCAGAGTACTGGCTATAAGAAGGGGAGGGTCGGGACGAGTTTTGGCCATCTCCGAAAGCATCTCGAAGTTCTTCAAAGTCCTCCTGTTGGTCACTCCACACAGAGCTATGTTCAGATTCTCGCCGAAAGCCTTTAAGTCGAACTTGATGCACCCGCCTGATTTGAGGGACAAATCCGCAGCCTGCTTCAAAAGGCCTGGATTCATCGCCCCGTTGGTTTCCCAGCAGATGCGCAGTATCTTCCCCTCGTTTTTCTCCAGCGCAACTTCAGAAGCTGCAATGGCATGTTGAATCTGCGGCGCCGGGTCTCCTCCAAAATAACAGATGCAGGAGGTCTTCTCATCCACGCAATCTGCCAACTGTTCTGCCGCGGTTCTTCTCTTGGAGTAGACGTCTTTTCGGAAGTGCCAGTTCTGGCAGAAGAAACAGTTAAAGGAGCAGGCTTGATAGAACACGGCTAAGTTCTTGTATCCATATTCAGGTCCGGCCGAATGCGAGTATTCCGGATAGCCAGCTTTCGACCCTCCGGCACAGACCCAATCTGCCACGCAGTTGGTGGGGAGGTGATCGTAATACCAGCCTAAGTTCCCCTCATCTTTCCCGCCCCCACGAAGCCTTCCCCCAGTGTTTGTTCTAAGACCGCAGTAGCCCCTTGCACCTTCAGGAATCCTGCATTCGTTGACGCACAGACTGCACCTCACCCCGGAACAGTCGTTGGGTGGCTCGGAGGGCAGATCAAATTCCATCCGGGATTTTGCGTGAACTCTCTGGATGCGTGGATGGATCCTGTCAAAATGCTCCCTGATGCAGTCTGAGCATACCAGCAGGGCCTCGGAGATAAGCTTTGATTCGGTTCCGCAATTTATGCATTGGGCCATCACGTCACCCTAAGTGGACTTCTTACTCAATAGGTGCACATATCTTTTAACGTCAAGACGGAGATTTTTATCTGAAGTTTTCAGACGAGAATGTTGGTGTGGCGCAGGTTCCGGTTTAAACCTGCGCCACATATTTTTGGATTAGCAAGATGGCGGGAGATCATTTTTTCTGTTCGGATAGGGTTTGCACCCCTATCCGGAATCGGGGCAGGGGTTCAACCCCTGCCCCAACCAAGAATCCTGGTCTACATGATGAATTAGTCAAACCTTCCAGGGATATCTGCGTGGCAATAGCGACATTTGCCTCCTTTGGTTTCACGCTGGGAGACGTAAAAACCCTTTCTCTCTATCAGAAGCTTCCCACAGTTGTGGCAGTACGTGTTTTCCGCAGGATGACCCCACACGTTGCCCAGGTACACGTATTTCAAGCCCTCTTCCATTCCGATTTCTCTTGCCCTCACCAATGTGGAGACGGGAGTGGCCGGGACGCCAGAGAGTTCCAGATGGGGCACGAACTGGGTCACGTGCCAGGGAGTGAATTCTCCTATGTCGTTCTTGATCCAAGAGGCGATGCCTCGGAATTGAGTTTCATCGTCGTTATAACCGGGTGTGACGTTGGTCACGATCTCCACCCACATGCCCCATTTCTCTTTCGCCCTTTTTGTCACATCCAGAATTCCTTTGAAATTCTCCACATGACAAATGTTCTTATAGCACGCATCTGAGAATCCTTTTATGTCCACACGGAAAGCATCCAGATAGGGGCCGATCATGTCCAGAGCTTCGGGGGTGATGAAGCCGTTGGTCACGTAATTGGTCAGAAGGCCGTTCTCCTTAGCCAGCTTTGCGCTATCCAAGGTATACTCAAACCAGATGGTGGGTTCGTTGTAAGTCCATGAGATTCCCTTGCAGTCGTGTTCCTTGGCCAAATCGACAGCTTCCTGCGGAGTGATGGATTTCAGGTCGCTTTTGTTAGAATCGATCTTGGCGTGAGCGATCTCCCAGTTCTGGCAGCCGGGACAGCGGAAGTTGCATCCTAAGGTTCCCAAAGAGAGCCACCGGCTCCCCGGATGGAAATGAAAAAGCGGCTTCTTCTCGATGGGAGAGATCATGGAGGAGGAGACTTTGGAGTAAATGAGAGAATAGAGCTTCCCCCCCTTGTTCACCCGGGTGTGGCAGTATCCAATCCTTTCCGGTTCAATCACACACCGGCGTTGGCAGATATTGCATTTTACGCCCCTGTCAGGGAGCGAATCATAAAGTAAGGCCTCCTTGAGGTCGCTTGACATATTGTCTCCTCCAAGGCTGGACTGTACCGCCACAATACGGACTATTTTCCCCTTGTCTTGATAATACAATATGGCTCTGTCAAGGGAAAGGATATTCTATCGGAAGGAGATCTCTGAGCCAGGCAAAGAAAGAGGCAGAGACAACGGTGATTCCACCTGTCTCCGCCTCCAAAGGTGTGTCCGGTTTTCGTTGCCGCTTACGGACAGCAGGGCGCTGGTCCGCTCTTGTAGAGATAGCTGATCAACCAGACTATGTCAGATACGTTTATTATCCCGTCGCAGGATGCATCTCCGCTCTCGGGCGGATCCGGCGGCACATCCTCTCTGTAAAGATAGTTTATGACTTGCACCACGTCTGCAACGTCTACCACACCATCATTGGTGGCGTCGCCGCTTGCGAAGACATAAAAGCTGAACGGCGGCTCCTGGTACGGGCTCTCCTTGCCACATTCATTAGCTGCCTTCACGTGCCAGAAATAACTTCCCCGGGCTAAAGCGACGCCATAACTGGTATCTGCCAGATCTTCCACCATGGTCGGGGAGGTGAATCCGGGGTCCTGGTCATATTCGAGGGTGTAGAGTAGATCCTCTCCGGCTTTCGACCAGACCAGTTCAAGGTCAACATAGGGCGAACAGACGTCAGCCTCATCCAAAGGGCCTATCAGCTCAGGGGCAGAAACCGTTCCCGATCCCAGACAGCCTGCCTGAAACTCCGGATGAAGCGCCAGGCCGCTGGATCGAGGGGTGAACTCCAAGACGGTGGTGGGCGAATAGAAGGTGGTATCAATCCGCATGCACAGAGTCGAATCCCAGTCTAGTCCGGTGGTGAAATACAGACTGGCCACCATTCCATCCCCGCTGTCCAGGTTCGAGTCGATGAAGACCGCATAAAACAGTAATGCGTAATTCGCGGTATCGATGCTGGCGCCAAGATACTCCGCAGATTCTATTCTACTTCCCACGAAGCTGATCGAATCGCAGACCACGTCCAGGGGAGAGGAGCCAAACACCAGGGGAACCGCCAATCCTCCCAGATCCTCGTCATTGTAAACGGTCACCTCAAGCACCAACTCCTGATCCGGCAGGGTAATGTCCGCGCATTCCACCCGGCAGGTATCCCGATCCCCCGGATCATCCGCAATGGCGGAGTTTGAACTGGCAAAAAGCAAGAGTATGACAAAAAGAACCAAAAGCGTGCCCTTCTCTTTCATCTCAGACTCCTTGATTCTTGATTATCTCACGATACTGCTCGGCATCAGTGATTGGGCAAGGCTAAGCTCCGACTGGCCATCAACGGGATACACTCCTTCGCCCCTTCCGAAAGCAACGAAGTTCCTCATCGAACAGGATGAATTATCTCTTATTTTAAAGATACCATCTTTTCTGAGTTTGTCAATCTAAAATCTATTCAACATCGTTTTTTTCTACAGGTTTCCCAGTTGCAACTGGCTGAGCTCAAGTCGGCGGACCTTGGTTTGTATCATCTGCAACCGTTACAGGTAAGCGAGTCACCTGCCCTTAGAACTCTTTATTGTCCCCCAAGTTAGCCCGCTCGATGACGTGTGGGAACCTTACCCTGGTTGTGAATCTCCGAGCACTGTTTACCTTTTTAGCGCCACCCGGGGCAAAGCAGAGAGAAACAACGGTATGCTGAAGAGAAGGAGCAGAAGCCGATTCACCGGTCCTTTCCTGTGTTTCTTGAAGAACTTGTAGAAAGCCAGGTGGGAAAGCCAGATCATCCTGCGTTTAACCTTCCGGGTGGACGCACCCTTGTGGTGAATCACCTGTGCATCCGGGTGGAAGTATATTTTCCACCCGGCATCTTTTATCCGATAGCACAAATCCACGTCGTTGAAAAACATGGAGAAGTTCTCGTCAAAAAGGCCCACCTGGTCCAGAGTCTCCTTCCTCAGCATGAGACATGATCCCATGGGTTGATCCACCTCCCTCGGTCGATCGAACGAAGAATAGCCCATTCTCCATCTGCCAAAGATCTTGCTGGCGGGAAAAAGCCTGCTCAAACCGGTAAACTCCCAAGTCAAAGTGGAAAAGCGGGGGAATTCCCTGCAGGAGGGTTGGGTGGTCTTGTCCGGGTTGACGAGCTTCGGGCCCAAGGCTCCCACCCGGGGATTAGCTTCCATGAACTGGTACATTGAAGATAGGGAATTCTCGGTTAGCTGGGTGTCCGGATTCAGCAGAAGCACATATCTTGCCTGTGCCTGTTCGATTCCCTGATTATTGGCTTTGGCATAACCCAGATTTCTCTTGTTTTCGATCAGGTTCACTTCCGGGTAGAATTCCCGCACTGTCTCTGCAGTCTCGTCAGAGGAGCCGTTGTCCACTGCAATGATCTCACAACGGACTCTGTCTCCCAGCAGGAGTATCGAGTCCAGGCAGTTGCGTATGAAGTCCTCGGAATTCCAGGTTACGATTATGATCGAAATGTCCATAATGTTCGGCTTTACCTTGTTGGATGGTTTTTCACCACGTAGATGTCGGCAAACGGAGTCGATGTGACCAGATCGTAATTCTCTTCAATCAGATCGTCGAATTGCGGGGGAAACCACCCTTCCTTGACCACCAGATTGACCTCTCTGCCCCCGATGAGCTTTTTTACCCGGAGGTCGTCGATCAATTTGAACCGGCGCACTTGCTGGAGAGACAGAAACGGGATCACACCTCCTCCCCAGGTTTCCAGCCCGGGCAGCACCTTTCTTTCTGACAGGACTGCGTATGCGGGCCAGGCTGTGAGGATTGAATCATCCGGCTGAGAGTTTTTCTGTATTGCCTCCACCACCGTCTTCACCGTTTTTATCTCGAAAGGTTTGTCCCTTTGGCGAACGGCGAAAAGGAATATGATCGCGAATGGCAAAATGAAGCTCAAATAGACTGCACCGACAGCAATCGCCTGGGGCTTTTTCGCTTTCAATCTGGGTTCCAGTTTACCCAGGGCGGGTATAGAGCAGATCAGAAGATAAGGAAGTGCCTGCTGGTAGTATTGAAACTGGGTGGGGCTCATAAGAAAGAAAGTGATTATCAAAACCAGAGCAAAAACCAGGGCGGCCGCAATCACTCTGTCGTGGAGGTCCAGTTGACCTGCTCTCGCCTTTCGGAGAAGGGTCGCTGCGCTCATAACCATTAATATCAGAATGATCAGATTCTGTGGATAGAATACGAATTTTGACAGTGTCAACACCTTGCCCATCAAAGTCATCCCGATGGCCTGATTTCCCCAGATAAGATGATATCCTACGTTCCCAAAGTAGAATGCGGCCGGATCCCTGGCAAGTAGATAGATGGAAAAAACGGAGCTGAATAACGCGCCGCAGAGAAGCAGCGCCAGATCGGAAAGCCCGCTTCTGGTGCTTCTTCCTGTGGATAAGAGAAAGATCAGAAAACCCTCGACCAGTAAGATGGGAAAGAGTGCCAGCCGAAAATTGAAGGCCGCACCCACGAGCAGTCCTGACAGAAAAATCATCAGAGGCCGTCTATTGTCTTTTCGGAGAAGGCAAAAGGCAAAACACAAAAAAGAGAGCAAGGCCAAGAGATCCGAGACGGCCGACGTCTTCACCACGCTGTGCCAGTTTATGGTCAATCCATTAAAACTATATAAGAAAAACAAAAGCAAAGACAATCCGGCTCTGGCAGTAAGCCGATAGACCAAGTAGAAGAATATGATCGAAATAAGAAGACCGATGGAAGCGGAGATCAACCGACCCAAAAAAAGCGAGGAGAAGCCATACTGAGACACCATGCAGTACAGGTAGGGAAGATATGGCATCTGGGGATGGAAGAAATCCAGATAGGGCAGGTTCCCATCCCTGACCAGTTGGGCATAGGAGAGGTACAATCCTTCGTCATAATCTATCAGCCTGAAGCAGACAAAGACTGAAAGCAGAAGAAATTCCAGTATTAAGATGATCCAGAACAGACCGGTTTGTTTTCGGGTCAGCATTGTCTCGGAATAACCTCGTCGAAAAGTGAAGCCAGGCTGAGAGTGAGGGATTTTCGATCAAACTCCTTCAATTTCTCTTCATCAAGCTCGAGGCCCAATCCCCCCTTCTCAAAATCCGAAAAGCGAGAGTGCAGGA
Source organism: Candidatus Zixiibacteriota bacterium (assembly GCA_049679185.1). GTDB lineage: Bacteria > Zixibacteria > MSB-5A5 > MSB-5A5 > SM1-73 > SM23-73-3. Next base: position 5,286 of record JBAUFO010000029.1, on the reverse strand, counting down.
TTCTCGAAATCCCCGCCTTGTCATCGGGCGACACCACCTGGCCCGCCTTCATCTTGGTCAAGAACCTCGCTATCTGGCTGCCTGGCGGAACGATGCAGAGAAGGGGCTTCTTCAGCCGGAGATATTCGAATATCTTGGCGGGGAAGACGGACGGATGCTCTGAGGTAACCAGCAGGAGGAGGGAGACCCCCTTCATCTCCTCTAGAGCCTCCTTGTGCGAGAGATAACCCTTCCTTGTCACCACATCCTTTAGGGCGTGCCTCTCCATCAGTCCGCCGGTGTCGATTCCTGCCGAGAGCCCGATGTGTATAAGCTTTACTTTGTTCTTTGGAATCTTCCTTTGATCAATCCATTCGCCCAGCGCGGAGAAGAATGGCTCGGGATCACAGTCCGGGCTAAAGGTTCCCAGATAGCCGATGGTGAAAGTTTTGGCTACCGAGGGCTCCAGCGCCCTGAAATCCTCCTCATCGTAACCCTGGTTTATCAAGCGGATTTTCTCCATCCGTGGATATCGTGTCTCGAAATCCGACCTTATGGCGGGATTGGCGGCGATCACCCGGTCTGCCGAATTCATGATCAGTCGGCGGAGCCTTTCTTTCAGGAAAAGATGAAACGGGGTGGGAAAGGTTTCCAGCTTGTAACCGGTCCAGGGGTCCCGGAAATCGGCGATCCAGGGCCTTCCGGTAAGAAGCTTGAGCAGATAGCCGGTCAGGTGCAGAGAAGGTGGTGGAGACGTAGAAAAGACCAGGTCTATCTTCTCCTTTCGACACAGGGATAGCGCGCGCAAAAGTGCGAAGGGGATCCAAGCCACCTTGGTGTCGGGAAAGAAAAGCCAGGAGGAGATCTTCCATCTTTCCGGCACGCTTCCTCCGGGGGAACCCTTCTTCTGCCTTTTCATATTGAAAAGGCCCTTCAATATGAAAGAAATCCTCAAGGGATCAAAAGAGCCGGTGCGGATAACCTGCGCCTCAGGGGGCAGCTCTTCCAAGAGGGAATAATCCTTGGCCGGATATTCAGCCTCCTTGACCGTCACCACGTAAGGCTTCCAGCCGAAGAGCGGAAGATACTTGGCAAACTTGGCCACCCTCTGCACCCCGCCCATGCCTAACGGTGGGAAATAGTAGGCTAAGATCAGAACCTTCTTCTCTCTCATACCTCAGACCGGGTTAATATGAATACTAATCCGTACTCACCAGGCTGCAAAACTGGTCCTCGATCTTCCTCATGTTGTCCTCCCAGGTTGCCCTGCTACGGATAATGGCTTGGTTTTTCTCCGTGAACTCCCTCCAGCGGGAAAACTCGTTGGTCAGATGAATGATCCTCTTGGCCAGTGCCTGGTGGTCAGATATGGGGAACAAGAAACCGTTATGCTGATCTTCTATCCACTCACGATTTCCTGGAATATCGGTGACTACGGGAATCAACCCGAAGTTCATGGCCTCGAGAAGGGACACGGATGTGGAATCCGACCTGGAGGTGGAGACATAGATATCCGACCTGCTGTAATAATCCAAGAGAGCCTCCCGTGACACCAGGCCCTTTAACTCCACACATTTTTCGACTTTCAGCTCCCTGGCCATGCTGACCAATTTATCCTTTTGCGAACCCTCACCCAAGATAACGAATCTCACCTCTTTCCCTGCCTCTTTTTCAACCCGAGGAATGGCCTTCAGAAGAGTGGCCAGGTCATACATCGGCTCAAGTTTTCTGTTGCTCATGACAAGGACGTACGGTTTTTCTTTCTTCTCTTGCAAGCCAAGCAATTGTCTCTCCACTCCCATGGGACTGACAAGGATTTTTCCCCTTTTCACGCCTAGCTTGCATACCGCCTGAGCGGAAACTTCAGCATCGGCGGTAATCAGATCAGCTCTCGAAAGAACGTACTTCGTCCTAAGCTTATGCAGAAAGGATTTGCCGGGAGAGATTAAAACGTCCGATCCCCAGGTGGAGATCACCAGAGGATGAAATTTCAGCAAGGCCCCGATGAGTCCGTAGTTGGGAACGAAATGCGCGTTGACTATGTCGGGGCTGATCTCTGCAGCTATCTTTCTTATCTTGCCGATGGAGAGCGGATACCTCAGGAAATCGGGAAGGGTTCTGGTCTGAAGGAAAAACCCTTCCGCTTTGGTCTTGAACCCTTCATCCAGGGTGACCAGGTAACACCGGTGACCGCGGTCGACAAAATAGTTCACCCATCTTGGGGTGTGATAGGTTGCCGCATCAGAAAGGAAGAGTATTCTCATTTTAAGGCAGGATTAACGCTAATGGCAAAATCACAAGAGTATCGGCAGCAATGTGGAAAAAATCAATTAACCTGTTTCTTGCGACCCTGAAGGCAAGTTGCGATCCACCCGGACTTCTCAAAACCTCTACACCTCCCGTCGTCGGGAGAGGCTTCTCACTTGCGTACGACTGCGATCTTTCCCACCGCACTCTCACCGGAGGAGCCGTGTACGTGAAAAAGATATATTCCGCTTGCCACCAGCTCCCCGCCTTCATTCCGGCCGTTCCACTGGTTGCCTGATTTAATCTTTTTGACCAGCTCACCAGCTATGGTAAATATCCTCACCGTTGCCTCGTAGGGGAGCCGATCGAAAGTTAATATCTCCGAGCCGTTCTCAATGATAAATGGATTGGGGAAGGGTACCACGTCGGACAGCTCTTTCGCTGGCGCGCCTATGCCCGACTCGAAGCGCGAGAGTCCGTTATCCGTGCCCACCCACACATTGCCCGTTCTCCCGTCGATTTTCAGCCCGAGAACGTTATTCCCGCATATTTTGCTGTTGAAGGTGGTGAAGATTCCGACGAACTCGCCTTTCGAGTTCATCATTCCCAATCCGGTGGTGGTGGCGATCCACTTGTTGTTTCTGGCGTCCACCTCGATGTCGTTGACCTGAGGACCCAGGGGATCGGGCAGCGGAACGTAACTGAATTTTCCCCAGTCTGGATCGAATTTGTCCAGACCACCGCTGGTCCCCACCCACAGAGTACCATCCCTGTCCACGTTTGCGCACAGGACCGTCTCGTGGGACAGGCGATGCTGCTCAGGTGTATAATGGGTGACCTGGTCATCGTTCTTGTTTTCCGGGGTCCAGTTGTAGTAGTAGTCCACAAGTCCTTCGTCCCTGGTGCAGACGTAGAGATGACCTTCGCTGGCAAACACGCTTAACAAGAGCTCCGAGTTTATTCCGTCTCGGATGTAGAAAACGGTCCAGGAGGTCTCGTTCTGTGTGGGCGAACATACGATGCGCGTGGAATCCAGAGCTTCCCAGTTAGGAAACCAACGGTTACCCATCTCATCGACCGCCACGTCGTTCACCACCACATATTCCGGATCGGCCGCGATCCCCCTAAAGGGACTGTTCTTCTCAGTATACCTAATCCATGCTTTATCTTCGGGATCGTATTTGATCACCCCTGCACCCCAGCTGGTAAACCAGAGGTTGTCTTGGAGGTCCCTCTTTATCGCCCTGATCGAAAATCCATCGATCTCCGGAACAGAAGAAAGGGAGGTCCATGTAGATCCATCGAATAAGCTTGCCCCGTACATTTCCTGGGCGCACCAGAGGTTTCCTTGGTCATCTGTTTCCATGTCGACAAACAGATTGGCGGGCGGACCCGAGGTTACGTGGTTTTGCCAGGCCAGGCTGTCCGAGGCCAAGGAGGAAACCCCCTGGCCCGCCGTTCCTGCCCACAAGGTGCCATCCTCGTCTCTGGCGATCGAATTGAAATTCTTGGTGAGAAGTCCGGACTCGGTAAGCCGTGTCCAGGTCTCGTCTTCGTAAACGTAAATCCCCGCGTTGGTGGCGGCATACAACCTTTGGTGCAAGTACTTCAAATCGTTGATTCGTCTGTTAGTCAATCCCAGCGACTGCCAGGTCGAATCAAGAGATTCAAACTTGAAAACCCCTGCTTCCGTTCCGACCACGATCTGGCCGTCGGCTTCCGTGATGCTGTGAACCAGATCGTTGTCCAACCCGGGCGAACTCTCTTCTGTGAATGCCATCCAACGGGAGAAATCCAGAAGGTTGGGGTCGTTCTTGTCGGCGCATGCCACGCCGGCCTCGGTCGCTGCCCAGATTCTTTCCCCCACCAGATGGACCGAGTTCACCTCCTCCCCACCTTCCATCTGCTCACCCAGACGCCGGTAAGTCTCCTTGATCTCGCCTCCGTGTTTGTAGATTAGGAAAAGGGAAAGCGCTTTGCTGGTAGCTATCCACAGCCTATCTCCGTCCGCCGCGATGTCGTTGATGCGCAGCCTGCTGCCGTCGCGGTCGATGAAGTTGTGCACCTTCCAAGAGCCCTCTTCAGGTGTATACTTCGTCAGGGTGCCGTTCTGAGCACCGAACCAGAAATTCCCGGCCGAATCGATCTCCACCGCATAGACTTCATTCCCCCCCAAATCCTCGACGTTGGTCAACTTGATGTAAGTTTTGTCGTTGGTATTCAAGATCACAATCCCACCCGTGGTAGCGCACCAGAGCTCTTCGCCTTTGAGAAGAACCTCCTCGATATGATTCATGTTGGTGTAGGTGGTCCAGTCCCCGGTTGCCCCAAAGGCAACGCTCAATAGAACAAGAATAACAATACACCCCAATACACAAACCCTTTTGGCTCTCTTCTTCAACCTCATCATAATCTAATTCCGTCGATTGTCTACTCGTCTCCGGAGAAGTGCCACTGCCGTCACCGTGAAGCTGACCAAACAACATAGGATAGCAAACCAGTCTCCATATCTGGCATAGAACGTCCTGCCACTCCAAGAGACGCTGTCTTCCCGCTTTAGAGGGATTCTGCCTATCACCGTTTCTCTGACCCAAATCTTAGTCGCCTGCTTCACCCGGCCGTAAGGATCGATAAACATCGACACGCCGGTGTTGGCGCAGCGAGCGATGGCGATTCGATTCTCTATGGCTCTGAATACGGCGATCTGGGCGTGCTGAAAGGGCCCGTGGGTCTTGCCGAACCAGCCGTCATTGGTGATGTTAACCAGAAACTCGGTCCCCCGGTTGACGAAATCCCTCACCAGGCCGGGGTAAACCGATTCAAAGCAAATCAAGGTGGCAAACCTGCCCTGGGGTATCTCAAAGATGGTTAGCTCATCTCCGTTGGAGAAATCGGACTGACCGAACTGAACCTTGTCTGATATGCCCAGTACCTCATCATAAGGCAGTTTCTCGCTGAAGGGAACTAAGTTTATCTTATTGTACACCTTGGGATACCCTCCGTGGGGCGTAAAAAGAAAAGCTGAATTGAAGTAGTCCAGCTTCCCCTGCGGATTCACCT
>JBAUFO010000028.1:0-2315 GCA_049679185.1 Candidatus Zixiibacteriota bacterium | reverse complement strand
GTCCTGGGCAGCCGTCCAGGCAGGTTACACAGATCCCCGAAATCGGCGAGGGGGTTACCCGGTTTCGAGTGATAGTCGCCGCGCTTGCATTGGGTTTCGTGAAAGACATTGTAAGACTCCTTTCTCTTTGAAGATAAAAAAAGACGTCCATGAAACACTTAGGACATCTTCGTCTCACGGACGTCTTTGTCTAGTCGATACGCCTTTGTATCTTAGTCTAATAAATTCGGGAGCTTTCTATCACACTTCTAAGCCCTTGTCAAGCTTTTTTTTATTTTTGTTCCGGAAGAATCATTTATGGACTATTTGTAAATATCATTTGTGCACATAGGGGAGGGTATCGAGCTTTAATGGAGAGAACTTTCTTTTTGGTTTAAAGTTGAGCCATCTTAGATTTCTACTGGGGGTGGTTTAAGGTGGCAAAGAGAAGATGTTATTACTGTGGCAGACTATTTATTCCTGATCCCAGAGTAGGCCATCGTCAGAAGGCCTGTTCAATGCAATGCCAGAGACTGAGGAAAAAGGAAAACAACAGCATCTTCAGCAAGAATAATCCTGGATACTGGCATGACCGGTATGATTATGTGAAGCAGTGGAGGCAGAGGCATCCTGATTATCAGAGGCAATGGAGAGAGAAGAGGAAACAGAAAGGGCGATCTCAGCTTGAGATACAAGCCGAGAGGTTGAGCAAAGCCATTGAATTTACTGAAAGAACCAATCTCTATCTTCGTGAGATACAAGCCGAGATTCTCCTTAAAGCCCTTGCTATTGCTCCAAAAAAGGCCCCTTTGATCCTCCAAGCCCATTGAGATACAAGCCGAGATGAGCATAAAAGACGATGTTAATCAACGGATTATGAAGCTCCTTTAGGGTGAGATACAAGTTCATATTGCTTTTGGGGATGCGCTGATCGAGAATCTTCTCAGGATGAACGAGAGGATTCATAAGAGGCTACCTGTCAAATTTGTTGAGGAGGTTCTGGAGGCATTCAACGAGCACAGGATTTCTGAGAAGGAGGCGATGGCGCTTTTAGGGATCAGGAGGAGTCGTCTTCATCAACTCAGAAAGAGGTGGCTTTTGAGCAACCGCACCAGGCCCTTCCGTTTGTGGCAGAGGACCAAAAATGCCTTTCATGTGATCTCTGCCGATGTCAGGGGGTGGCTGGATGAGGAACTCCGATACATCCAGCAAGAGGCAAATCTGTTCCGTGGGAAGTTCAACTTTGCTTTCTTAGCTGAGGAGGCAGAAAAAAGATTTCATCGGCGTTTCAGTCGCAATAGCTTTCGTCTTTATGCCTTAAAGAGGGGTTATTATCATGGCCTGCCGCAGGAGAAGGGGAAGGTGTATACGAGGTTTGAGACCTCGGGTCCGGGGGCATTATTTCAGCATGATTCCTCCTTTCATCTGTGGCTTCCGAGTACAGGGAAAAAGCAGTACCTGATCCTCACCAAGGATGATTACTCCAGGAGGGTGGTGGGGGCAAGGGTGGTTGAGGTGGAGACCTCTTTTGAGCATCTTCAGACGGTCAAAGGGACTATCCTCCACTATGGGATTCCCTTGGCCTATTATCTGGATAACCATTCCATCTTCCGGTTTGTTCTGCACAAGGGGGTTCATGTGAGATACAAGCTCCATGAGGATGAGGGAGAGGTCCAGTTCAGAAGGGCATTGAGTAGCCTTGGGATTGGGATGATCTATACAGGGAAAAGGCAGGCCCAAGCCAAGGGGAAGGTGGAGAAGATCTTTGATTATTTTCAACGGAGGCTCCCCTATCTCTGTGAAAAACACAGCGTAAAGGATTATTTGGAAGCCCAGAAGATATTGGATGAGTTGGTCAGCTACTACAATCAGCAGAGGATTCATGAGGAGACAAGGGAGATTCCGGCTAACAGATGGCAGGAGGCGATCAATAATGGGAAGGCTAAATTAAGGCCTCTTGAGCCTTCTGTTGACCTCGAGAGGATCTTCTCCATTCATCTTCAGAGAAAGGCGCGCAAAGATGGGAGCATCATGTTCATGGGAAGGAAATGGTTCATCAAATGTCCTGAAGGAACATCGGTCACCGTATGTCTTATCCCAAATCTGAAGTTTATGATCTACAAAGACGATAAAAAATTATGGGAGTTTCACTTATGAATGGATATCACCATGTCCATAAATAGCTTCCTATATGTGCAGAAATGATTTTTACGTAACAGATCTCATTTTTCGGAAAGTCGCTGAGTTTTAGGGAACACCAGAGAACCAAATTGCAAATCTCTCCAATTACTCCCACATTGGACCATATAAGCAGCTAGGATCGAACAGAAAATTGA
>JBAUFO010000027.1:0-23415 GCA_049679185.1 Candidatus Zixiibacteriota bacterium | reverse complement strand
GCTCCAGGGGAATGCACGGAGATACGGTTTCGGATCACGTCATGGCAATGATCCTGTCATTTGCCAAGGGCCTGGTGCCCAGTTGGGCCTGCAAGAAACGCAAGAAATGGTGCCAGTTGGAGATAATGAGGGAGAGGTTTGAACCTCAAGAGAAGCTCCTGGGGATTGTGGGTTACGGGACCATCGGGGAATCGTTAGCTCGCAAAGCCAAGGCCTTCGGAATGAAGGTTATGGCAACCAAGAACCGGGTGAAGAGAGGAGAGAAGCTCAAGAATGTCGATAAGCTTCTCCCCAGCAGCAGGTTCCGCGAGTTCCTGTGCACGGCGGATTTTGTCGTGCTGGCGGTCCCCCTGACTAAGGAGACTCATCACATGATCGGGAGAAAAGAGTTGGCTTGCATGAAAGAAAGCGCAATCCTGATCAACGTTGCCAGGGGTGGCATCGTCGACGAGAAAGCCTTGGTTGATGCCTTGGCGAAAAATAAGATAGCTGGAGCGGGCCTGGATGTCTTCGAAGAAGAGCCCCTGAGTCCAAAAAGTAAATTGTGGGATCTGGAGAATGTAATACTCACCCCGCACCTCGCAGGAAGCAGGCGGGATTACTATAAGAAGGTGGGGGAGATTTTTAGAATCAACCTTAACCGATACTTGAGCAGGAAACCGTTGTTGAATCTGTTCGACAAGAGACTTGGCTATTGAAGTTACAGACGGGCAGTCTTGTATAGTCGCCTGATTCCCGGACGGGACCGTCTGGTCATCAGGCAGAATTGCGCTCGATGAATCGAGCAACTACAGCGAGACGAAAAACGTTAGGAGAATTTCATGGCGATTTTGGTGGATAAGACCAGCAAAGTGATCGTTCAAGGAATTACCGGAAGTGCCGGGAGATTTCACACCGAGCGGATGCTGGCGTACGGCACCAACATCGTGGCGGGAACCTCACCCGGAAAAGGCGGACAAAAGGTATTCGAGTTGCCGGTATACGATACGGTGGAAGAGTGTGTGCAGAATCACGGGGCGGATACCTCGGTTGTTTTCCTTCCTGCGCGGTTCGTGATGGAAGCGGCCATAGAGGCGATCTATGCGGGGATCAAGTTCATAGTGGTGGTTCCGGAGCACATACCGATTCTGGACATGATGACCGTCCGAAAGGAAGCCCAGAAGTTCGGGACAATCGTCCTGGGCGGAAATACGGCGGGAATCATCACGCCGGGCGAGGCCAATCTGGGAATTATGCCAGACATCGCTTTCAAGCCGGGGAGAGTGGGAACGGTTTCCCGATCCGGCTCATTGACCTATTACGTCGCAGACACGCTTTCCCGCACGGGCTATGGAGAAACCACCTGTGTCGGCCTGGGAGGCGATCCGGTTTTAGGCAGCACGTTCAACGAGATTCTGGAGCTCTTCGAACAAGACGAAAAGACCAAAGCCGTGGTGCTCGTAGGGGAGATCGGGGGAGTCTACGAGGAGATGGCGAGACCCGCCATCGGGAAGATGAAAAAGCCGGTAATCTGCATGGTGGGAGGCGTCTTTGCCCCGCCGGGAAAGAGAATGGGGCACGCCGGCGCCATCGTAGAAGGCGAGATGGGAACCGCGAAGAGCAAACTCAAGGCACTGGAAGAAGCAGGCGCCCATGTCGCCAAGACCTTTCTGGATATTCCCAGGATTTTAGAGAGATTGAAGATATAGATATCCTGCTGGTTACGCTTGCTTGTTCGACCGGTCTCGTATTAGGTGTCGTACATCAAAGCTTGATTAGTAGAAATCATCGGGGCACTTGCTCCCCCTCACTCCGACTCTCTCCCCTCCGGGGAGAGGATCAAGGTAAGGGAGGATCAGGATGCCCACTGCCTATCTGTTTTTCACGGTTACACGGGCGAACGGAGAAGTCAAAAGAAACCCTTGTTTTGCTTGCCTTTCTTTCTATCTTCATAGAAAGAATTCCAGGATTGCTAAACAAGGATCAATCCTTATGGCGAAAAAGGAAGCGCTTTTCTGGGAAAAAAGAGAAGATGAGAAAATTCGATGTCTTCTCTGTCCGGTCGGATGCGTGATCGCTGATGGTAAGGTAGGCGTGTGCATGGGGAGGAGGAACGAGGGAGGGACCCTCTATGCAGTAAACTATGGCAGGCTGGTCTCCATTGCCATTGATCCGATAGAGAAAAAGCCACTCTACCATTTTCATCCCGGGACTCAAATCCTCTCCACCGGCCCCAACGGCTGCAACATGAGTTGCCAGAACTGCCAGAACTGGACTATCTCGCAGGAGGAATCCCCCACAGAGTTCGTAACGCCGGAGGATTTGGTGAGAATCGTTTCAAGGGAGAATTCGGTAGGCATCGCCTACACCTATACCGAGCCTCTGATCTGGTATGAGTATGTGCTGGACACGGCAAAGATAGCCAGAGAGAAGAAATTGGCCAATGTGCTGGTGACAAACGGATATATCCATGAGGAACCACTCAAGGAACTTCTGCCACACATCGATGCCATGAACATCGACCTGAAATTTATGGATGACGATTTCTATAAGAAGGTATGCAAAGCAAAACTCGCCCCGGTCCTGAGAACCATCGAGTTAGCGCACCAGAACAAGATTCATATAGAAATAACCAACTTGCTCATCCCCACGATGAATGACTCCGAGGAGCAGATCCAGAAGCTGGTGGATTTCGTGGCAGGTTTGAGCGACCGGATACCCGTGCATTTCTCCCGCTATTTCCCGACCTACCAGATGGATTTGCCTCCCACGCCCATGCAGAGCCTCCAGAAAGCGTTTCTGCTGGCCAAAAGAAAGCTGAAACACGTCTTCGTTGGCAACGCGTACATTCCCAATACTTCGAATACCTATTGCGCCGAGTGCAGTAACCTTCTGATAAAGAGGAATGGCTACCATACTTCCATAGTCGGGATAAAGGACAAGAGGTGCGGGAATTGTGGCAGCGCGGTGGATGTGGTAATCGGATGAGCCTTGGCCTAACGAGGGCGGGATGAATTCCCGCCCCTATTAGGAGAAGCTACGACAGCCTATCACCGAGAACTCATAGAGCAGGGCATTTAGCCCTGCTCGATAGGTTTCCGCGCACTCGAGACAGACCAAAAGGTTATGACCTTTAAACCAGCGATTTTGGGAAGAACCGGACTGAAGGTGGGTCGCCTCGGTTTGAGCGTGGCTTACGGCACTCCCGCGAGGGCGATAGAGGAGGCGTTTGAGCGTGGTGTCAACTACCTCTACTGGGGAGCGCTCAGTAGAGGGCTGATGGCAGAAGGCATCAGGCGGCTGGCCAGGAGGAATCGAGACAAAATGGTGGTGGTGATTCAGAATTACTGGCCCTGGGCAAAGCTTATGCCCCAAAGCCTGGAGCGAGCTTTAAGAGAGGTGAGGATAGAGTATGCCGACGTTCTTCTGTTCAGTACCCTCAGGAGAAGACCAAATCAGAGGGCCATCGACAGCGCACTGGCACTGAAAGAGAAGAAATTGATTCGCCATCTGGGATTGGCCTGCCATCACCGTCCCAGGTTTGCACAGGTGGAAAAGGAAAAGATCTTCGATGTATATCACATCCGATGCAACGCGGTTCATCGAGGCGCAGAGAGGGATGTGTTTCCTTTTCTTCCTGAAAAAGGCGGACCAGGTATCGTCATCTTTACTGCCACCTGCCATACAAAGCTTCTGAGGCGGGGTTTCGTTCCCAGAAGCGAAAGGACTCCGAAGGCTGGCGATTGCTATCGATTTGTTCTTTCTCATCCTTCAGTCCACGTTTGTGTCTCGGGTCCCATTAGCTTAGAAGAAACCCGGGAAAACGTTAGAATTCATGATATGGAGCCCATGACGGAAAGGGATCATATCTATCGTTAACGACGGGATTCGAAATGCTCTCTAATATGTAAGTTCTGGTTTAGTCAGGAGGAAAGATATGGACAAGGAAATATCCTCAGCTTGCGCATACTGCAAAATAGATAGGGGAGAAAGAATCTGTTTGGTGGAAGGGGGAAGGGGTCCTAAGTTCTGTCCTACGTTGAATCGGACAGATGCCGTCAAGGATGCGATGGAGGAGTATGGTAAGGGGGAAGTGAAGGAGTTTGCCCGGCAGGCTTCCATCCAGGAGGGGGAATGTTATGCCCGAAGGGACGTCAAGCCTTATGTGAAATTCCCCGTCAAACCAAGAGTGCAGGAGATCTGCGAATTCGCTCACAAGATGGGATTCAAAAGACTGGGGATCGCATTCTGTGTGGGACTGACGAGTGAAGCTGCCATATTGAACAAGATTCTGGTGAACCAGGGCTTCGAGGTGGTCTCAGTGATGTGCAAGGTGGGAAGGGTGCCCAAGGAGAGGATCGGCGTCAAAGACGAGGAGAAGATCTGTATCGGCGAGTTCGAGCCGATGTGCAACTCCATTGCCCAGGCGAAGATATTGAATCGGGAAAAGACGGAACTGAATATCCTTTTGGGGCTGTGTGTTGGTCACGATTCCTTGTTTTTCAAATATGCTGATGCTTATACCACCGTCTTAGTGGCAAAAGATCGCGTCTTGGGACACAATCCCATTGCTGCCCTGTATACATCCGGGAGTTACTACAGCCGCATGATGAAACCGGGATTCTGAGACGGGTTTTATAAGAAGTTCAATTCAGAAAGCCAGAGCGCCCGTTTGAGAGCGTGTTCAGTGGGCACCGCTTGGGATAAACGCTTTGCATCTCAACTGCCGATCGTGGTTTCCCGAGCCTTTTTCTTCTCCGCGTACTCCGGATAATGCTCTGCCATGCATTCGGGGCAGATGCTGTGGCTGAAGTCTGCCTCCGTGTGCTCAAACAAATATTCTTCAACCTGTTGCCAGTAGTCTTCATCTTTTCGAATCTTCTTGCAGAACATGCAAATGGGCAGGAGTCCCTTCAACTGCTTGACCTGAGCTAAGGCATCCGAAAGCTCGGCATTCCTCTCACGGAGTGTTTTTTCAAGCTGAATCACCCGCTCTCCTGCCCTGACCCGGGCCAGGAGTTCGGTTTTATCGTATGGCTTGGTGATATAATCATCCGCTCCCGCATCTAAACCTTCGATGATTCTCTTTTTCTCGGTCAATGCAGTCAGGAGGATGATATAAACGTAACTCGGAAGGTTGAGCGCTCTCACCTGACGGCTCAGCTGCAGTCCGTCCAAATCCGGCATCATCCAATCGGTGATAAGCATATCCGGCGACTCCTTCTGCAGTGCCTCCAGGGCTTTCAGTCCGTCCTCAACTGCGGTGACCTCATTTCCATCCTTGGCCAAGATCGTTTGAAGTATCTTCCTGGAGATGGGATCGTCTTCTGCGATGAGTATTTTCATTTCATTCTCCGGGCTGATTCGTTTCCGTAATCCTAAGCTTTTACTTCGCTTTGCACCTGGAACGATTGATGGACGTATTTCTCCAGGCGCTTGAACTCAGTTTTCAACCTGGCGATGACCTCGTTGCCGCCCGACAGATCAGCCTTTCGGCCCAAAAGCTCCAGTTTGAGGGATACGTCAGCGATTCCGGTCGCACCCAGGTTGCCGGCGGCGCCTTTGATGCTGTGAGCTTCACGTTCTATCAGCTCGGCATCCTCTCTTTCAACCGCTTTCTCCAGCGTTTCCAGCTGGCCGGAAGCGGAGTCCAAGAATTCCTGAAGCATATTTGTTAGAAATTCCTTGTCCCCGTCGAATCTGTCAAGAGCAGCTTCCAGATCAATGGGGATCACCGGCCGCGACCCATCCGCCACGGTCTCCTTTCGTCCGACCGTGGGTTCATTGGGATCGCAGGACCCGGTCCACTTCTCTATTGTGCCGATCAGCTCTTGCGGTTCTATGGGTTTGGCCACGTAGTCGTCCATGCCTGCCTGCAGGCACTTTTCCCGATCTCCCTTCATGGCGTGGGCGGTCATGGCGACAATAGGAATGCACCTCTTCTCATCCTGCTTTCTGCGGATGGTTTTGGTCGCTTCGAAGCCATCCATCTCCGGCATCTGAACGTCCATGAGAACGAGATCGTAGGCACGGCGATTGATCGCCTCCACGGCCAATCGGCCGTTTTCAACCGCGTCGATCAAGTAGCCGGCCCTCTTGAGAAGGACCACTGCCAGTTTCTGGTTCATAGGGTTATCTTCGGCCAGGAGTATGCGAGTTTTGCGCCGTTTCTCCTCGGCTATGGTATGGCGGGTGACGATTCTGATCGGCTCCGGCCCCACTACTTTTTTTTGCCGGCTCAAGACGGTAATGATGGTATCAAACAGTTGGGACTGTTTGATCGGCTTGGTCAGGTATCCGGCGCAGCCGAGTGCCTGCAACCGGGCGACGTCTCCGCGTACGCCCAGGGAGGTAAGGATGATCACCGTCACATCCTTGATATCCGGGTCCCGCCTGATGGCACCCAAGGTCTCCTCGCCGCCCATCCCCGGCATCTGCATGTCCAGAAGGACCAGATCGAAGAGCTTCTCCTTGTGAGCTGCCCTCTTCAGGGCTTGGATTGCCTCCTTTCCGCTTTCCACTGCTTCAGGTGAGCAGCCAAACGACTCGGTCATCTTGACTAAAATGGTTCGGTTGGTCTGGTTGTCATCTACCACCAGTATTCGCATTCCACGTATATCCGGGGCGACCGGGGGCAGGTCCTCGTGTGAATCCTCCTGTTTTTGGAGAGCGACGGTGAACCAGAAGCGACTTCCTTTGCCCGGTTCGCTTTCCACCCCGATTCTGCCGTCCATCATTTCGACCAATCGCTTGGAGATGGACAAGCCCAGGCCGGTACCTCCGTGCTTCCGGGTGGTGGACCCGTCTGCCTGGGTAAAGCTCTCGAATATCCATGCTTGCTTCTCCGTGGGAATGCCTACTCCGGTGTCGGAAACGGACAAGAGCAACATCGCTTTGTCTTCAGTTTCCTTCTCAAGCTCCACCCTGATCACTACTTCTCCCGTCTCGGTGAACTTGATCGCATTTCCTGCCAGATTCATCAATATCTGTCGAATTCGTCCGGGGTCACCACGCAAGAGACAGGGAACCTGGCTATGGATAATGCAGGCCAGCTCCAGTCCCTTGGCGGAGGCCTTGGTGGCTAGGGTATCGGCCACACCCTCCACGGTAACGCGCAGATCAAAATCAATAGTCTCCAGTTCTACCCGGTCCGCCTCTATCTTCGACAGATCCAGAATGTCGTTTAGAAGCTCAAGGAGCCCGCGAGCGCTCTCCTTCACCGTGGTCAGGTAGTCACGCTGCTCGTCGGTCAGATCCGTGTCCAGCGTAATGTCGGTCATCCCGATGATGGCGTTCATGGGGGTGCGAATCTCGTGGCTCATGTTTGCCAGAAACTCGCTTTTGAGCTGGTTGGCATCTTCGGCTTCTTCCTTAGCTTTCCTGAGCATCTCCTCGGCCTGCTTGCGTTCGGTGATGTCCGCAAGCAACCCCATGGTTCCAGTGAAAGTTCCCTTTTCATCAAAAAGGGGACTAGCAGATAGACTGAAATACTTGGGTTCACCAGTTTTGGTATACAACTTGGTTTCATATGTGGATGAATTTCCATGTCGCCTCTTCTCGGTTTCTTTTCTGAATTCTGTTAATTGTTCTTTATCGGAAATCTGGCTCAGGTTGAGGCTCAGAAGTTCTTCTTTCTGGTAATCCAAGAGGTCGGCGAAAGCTTGGTTTACGAATATAATATTTTCATCGGGATCAAGAATTCCAATTCCTTCCTGGGCGGTTTCCACCAAGGTTCGATATTTTTTCTCCGACTCCTGTAACTTCTCCTTTGCCTGCTTCCGCTCCGTGACGTCCATGATGGCCGCATGAACGGCGAGCTTGCCTCGGTAGTCGATGCGACTGGCGAACATCTCCAGCCAGCGTACCGTTCCTTCCTTGCGGACTATGCGGAACTCGTACCTGGGCGACACCGGCTTTCCGGACAACCGGTGCTGGAAGCGCTCCCAGATCATATCACGATCCTCAGCATGAACCAGAGACTTCACTTCTTCGGGAGAAAGGCACAGGAGCTCTTCAACACTATAGCCTGAGATCTCAGCCAGAGCACTGTTGGCAAAGAGGACGCGGAAATCCTGAACCACCGCCAACCCCTGCAGTGACTGCTCCACCAGTGTCCTATACTTTTTCTCACTCTCCCGCAGCGCCTTCTCCATGCTCTTCCGCTCGGTGATATCGCGCACAATACCCTGGACCACCTTCTTCCCCCGTACCTCAAACAGGCTCGAGGAGACCTCGGCTGGGAAAATTCCGCCATCTTTTTTCTTGAAATCTATCTCCAGGTTGGCCACACCGTCTGCGGAGATCGTCTCGAAAGCCCATTTCGATTTCTCCAGTGCCTCCTCCGGATGAAGGTCAGGTATTCTGAGCGACAAGATTTGGTCTTTGGTATATCCAAAGAGATCCAGAACCTTCTGATTAACGTCTATGATCTTGCCCTCCAAATCATGTATGAAAACAGGGTCGTATGAATGCTGGAAGAGATTACTGTACTTCTCCTCGCTCTCCCGCAGCTCCTCCTCGGCCCGCTTGCGCTCAGAGATGACGCTGAGAGCATAGATGCTGAACATGATGAGAGTGCAGAGGGCCAGCGACCGCATCCAGACTTTATGTGCATCCAGGGTGAAGATCTCCTCCACCAGACTGCCTTCGTGGAACACAAAAACGGTTACCGTGGATTGAAGAACCAAGAAGAGAATCCCCAGCCCAATCCCCATCAATATCATCTTCTTGCGGATGCCTGCGCGGCTTGTGTCCTCCCTTTTCATGGTGCAGCTCCTTTCCCTACTGGCAAGGATATTCGTCTGCCAGCTGGCGGTTTAGTCAGCGCCCCCAAAAGAAAAGACCCTGCCTCAGAAGCGGTGACTGCAAGAGCCCCACTTCCTCATAGCAATTGAATCGGCGTCAAATTGCGGTGCTTTAGGTGTAACCGAGGGTTTCCCCCTGTTTAGCCTGGCAAGGCGAAGTTTAGAGAATCACAGCATCTATGCCTTGGAGAAGTATTGGGGAGTCATCACGTCCTGAAAGGTGGCAAGCACGTTTGAGGAGGTGCTTCTTGCGTACCGAAGGGCCTTTTCTCCGGTCGGAGGCTTACCCTCACTTATACTTCCGGCGTGGAAAAGGACTTTCTACTATGATGAACCGTAAGGCCCTTATTTACTTGTGCCTGCCTGCTCCATTACAGCACGTGAGGTTTCCTGCGGAACGTGCTTGGGGAGGGTGAAAGAAAAAGTGCTGCCTTTCCCGGGTTCACTCTGGACGGAGATATCTCCTCCGTGCAGTCTCACCAATTCCCGGGAGATATACAGGCCAAGACCTAAGCCCTGGTGGTTCATCCAATCGTTGCTGTGGGCTTGGTAGAGACGATCAAAGATGTAAGAGAGCTTATCCGGCTCGATGCCCCGTCCGGTGTCGGATACCGACACCACCACGAATTTCGAGGCGAGCGGGTGGTCGGCGGCTCTGATCGTAACCTCACCACCTTCAAAGGTGAATTTCAGCGCGTTGTCCAGCAAGTTCGAAAGAACTTGCGTAATCCTCCTTTCGTCGATGCAAACCTCTGAAAGACCCGGGTCTATTGCATGCTTCAAGCGAATCCCTTTCTTCTGCGCGACGGGAAGAATTGAAGCAACGAACTGCTGCACAAATTTGTCGAGGGGAACCGGAGATGGAGTCAAAACAAGTTCCCCTGTCTGTAAATTGGTCACATCGACGAGATCGTTGATACATTCACACATCTGGTTGCAGCAACGCTGGGTGATTTCTAAATGTTTTCGTTGCGCATCGGTCACGGGACCGGACGATCCTTCAAGTACCATCGAAAGGTATCCCAGAGCCGATGTTACGGGAGATTTGAGCTTGTAGGATAGCCGGTGATAGAAACTCCGGATCTCCTCATTCTTGCACAACAACTCCCTGTTGGCGTGCTGGAGGTTGCGGCGATGTTCCTCGAGCGCTTCCTGCAATTTATACTTGGCAATTGCGTTGGAAATAACCCGCTTGAGGCTGTTACTTGACAGCCGGTTCTTGGGCAAGTAGTCCGCTGCACCAAATCGCATGAGCTCGGCCGCCAGCTCCTCGTGGCCGTGGCCGGTCAGAATTACCACCGGACACTTAGAGCCAGAACCCTGGATAGCTTTTAGTACTTCGAGACCAGTCGTAGGTCCCAGAAGGTAGTCGAGAAGGATGACGTCTTCGGCATGCCGGGAAAGTTGAGCCAGTCCCTCGGCCGGCTCGGTGAAGGAAAGAAACTTCACTTCCCACCCTGGAATATCCTCGAGGAAACGGCGTACCATATGTATGTCCCCCGGGTCGTCCTCGATTGCAAGAACTGTTATCTTTTTGTTTGCCATAGCTCACTCCCCTCGTGGTGGCAGCACCACGATTTGAAACCAATAGTCCTTCAAGACCTTAATCGCATTAACGAATTGATCCATGTCTACGGGTTTGACGATGTACGAATTGGCCCCCAAATCGTAGGTGCGAATGATGTCGTTCTCCTGCTTCGACGTGGTGAGAGCCACCACGGGGATGCGGCGCAGGTTAGGGTCGGCGCGCATCTGCTCCAGCAACTGTTTGCCGTCCATCTTGGGCATGTTAAGGTCCAGCAGCATCAAATCCGGCTTAGGGGATGAGGCCGGGTCTTGATATTTCCCGCGACGAAGCAGGTAATCCAAGGCCTCTTCGCCGTCCTCAACGATGTGGAGATGGTTTGTGATCCTGCTTTGTTCAAGAGCCCGCCGGGTCAGCTCTTGATCGCCGGGATCATCTTCGGCGAGCAGGATAACTGCAGGTTTTCCATTGAATTCTCCCATGAGCTTCCCTCCTTTTCCTCAGGTCCTATCTCGTCCAACGTGAACTTGAAGTGTGTGCCCTTTCCTGGTGTAGATTCAATCCAAATTTTGCCGCCGTGTCGCTCAACGGTCCTGGCGCAGATTGCGAGGCCGATGCCTGTGCCCTCGTATTTGCCGCGTCCGTGCAGGCGTTTGAAAGGGGCGAAGATCTGCTCGGCATATTTAGGCTCGATGCCAATCCCGTTGTCCTTCACTCCGAGAATCAGTTGCCCGTCAACGCGTTCGGCTGTCAAGCGGATAAGTGGCCGGCCGTCGCCGGTGAACTTCAACGCGTTTGAAAGCAAGTTCTGATAGAGCTGGGTAAGCATGGTCCCGTCTCCCTGCACCTGGGGCAACTCGTCACGGGAAATTTCGGCCTGGCTTTCCTGTTTTCGTATGGCCAAAGAGTCGATGGCCTGATCAGCGCAGCGGTTAAGGGAGATCGTTTCCCATTTCATTTCCATTCTTCCCGAGCGCGAAAGCGCCAGAAGGTCTTGTACCAGTTTCTGCATTCGCTTTGCCGCATCCATAATGAAGCCGAGATCCTTCTCCGCTCGCTCGGGCAGATTATCTCCCATATCTTGACGAAGTATGCCGCTGAAGGCGGTCACTTTACGTAGTGGTTCCTGGAGGTCGTGGCTGGCAACATAGGTAAACTGATCCAGCTCGGCATTTTTGCGTTCAAGCTCGTCATTGGCACGCTCCAGTTGCTTGGCCTGCTGCACCAGCGTCGCTTCGGCCCGCTTGCGCTCAGCGATGACGCCTTGGGCGTAGAAACTGAACATGATCAGAATGCCGAGAACCAACGAGCGCATCCAAACCTTATGAGGGTTTAGTGTAAATGTCTCCTCGACAAAGGTTCCATTATGGAACACGAAAACATCTATAGCCGACGCGAGAATCCAATACAGTATCCCCAGCGCAACTGCCATCCATATCATCTTTTTCCAAATGCTGATGCGATCTACGTCGTTAGCCTTCATGATTTGCCACCCCTGCGTATTGGACCTACTACGAGCAGTGCTATACAGTTACTTTTCCTTTGAAAAGATGGGATGAACTCCAGTAGGAATATTGTTGAGACCCGCCGTCCCCTCCACACAATTAGGTCGGCCTCAAATGAGGGTGCTTTAGAAAAACTTTAGGGTATCCGCCTGCATCAACTATCCAGGTGGAGGTGGGGAGACAGTATCCCGTGGATCGCACTATAGGTAAGTCTACCAAACTTTGTTGCAGCGTAATTAGCACGCCTTAGCGGGAACGACCGACTAAGCGATTGGGGAAAGGAGTCCTTTGAGTGAAAAGGTAGGAATCGATCGAAATCATAGATCATTGACTGAAGTCTCACCGGATGTCTTTACTGGATTGTCACCATCCAGTGGCGAAGGGTGTTTTCCCTTTCTCGAGTTTTGCCTCTCGACTTTAATTTTACCGGCACCTTTTCGGCCAGCGATTTGGCAAGGGATTGCTCCAACTTCTTCAGCTCCGCTTTTAGCTCTGCGATCGTCTCAGGAGCACCTGACAAATTCCCGCTCCGCCCGAATGTCTCCAGCTTAAGGGCCAGGTCGGCAACGGGCTTGGCACTCAGATTGGCCGCGATACCCTTGAGCCTGTGCGCCTCCTTTTGCAGGCCCGCGGCTCTTTAGGTGACTGTTTCGACCTTGCCTCAACTCCCCAATTCAGCAGAGACAGCCTTATGCGTGGTCAAACGGACAGTCGGTTTTCCTGAAGTTCGGAACGATGACTTAGGTCTCTGCCAGACTTTCTCTAATCCGTTCCGCTAGGTCAAGCAGGGCCTGGCGTTCGTTCAAAAGAAAGGTGTGATGGATGCCGACGGTCTCTTGCTCTGCCGCCTTGGAGTTGGGGAAATCGTCTTCCTGATCGGCGAAGGCCTTTTGCAGTCTGGGATCGGTCCTGGCACTTGAGTATCCGGGCATGGCAGGAATTCCGGCTTGCCTCAACCGTCCGATCAAGCGTTCCCTGGGAAGTTCCTGGGCGAGTCGATTCCTGTAGTAGAAGGAGTATCTCATGTGAGCCCGGCGCTGGGTTTTAGGAAACTGAGACAAGACGTCAATGTCGTCAATCTCTGAGAGTTCAAGGTCGAGAAGGGCACAAGCTTCTTCTCTTTTTCTGCTGTAGGATTCAAGAAGACCGGTTTGGGGAAGGAGTATGGCGGCCTGCAGCTCGGACATCTGGAAATTCTCTCCAATGATTCCATACCGGTTCACCTTTCCGTCCGGCAGATGACCCCTGTTGGTGATGGCATAACATCTGCTGTACAGTTCCTCATCCGAGGTGATGATCATGCCACCCTGTCCGCAGGTCATGAGTTTTACCCCACCGAAGCTGAGGATGGCCAGGTCTCCCCAGCTTCCCACTTTCTTTCCGTCATAGATCGCTCCATGAGCCTGAGCGCAATCTTCAACCAGACAGACATTGTGCTCCTTGGCGATCTGGCTAAGTACATCCAACTCCGCCACCGAGCCGCTGATGTGCACCGCAACGACAGCCCTGGTCCGTGAGTTTATCTTCTTTTCCACCTCTTTCTTGTCCATGGTGAGATTAGATGCGGTCACGTCCACGAATACCGGCGTTGCTCCCACGTTCAGCACGCTCTTGGGCAGGGAATAGAAATCGTAGGCGGGGAGGATGATCTCGTCACCCGGCTTCACCTCCAGGGCTTTCAGAGCTATGTCGATGGCCACGCTTCCATTGCAGACCGATACCCCGAAGGAGCAATCGTGAGATCGTGGAAACTCCTGCTCCAGCTTTCTGACCCTCTCGCCGGTATACTTCCCCCAGTCACCGCTGGAATATATCTCCGCGAAAGCCTGTTCCACATCTCTGGATCGGGGAGGCCAGGTCCTGTCAAATTCTTCCTTCATTCTGCTTTTTTCCGTCGATTATCAGATCAGCCTCAGATCAAGGCTGGGGGTAGAGTCCCTCTCATCTTTTCCCGGTTCTTCCGGCCATCCGTGCGGCCAACAAAGTGGCGTTTATCATCCCTTGAGGATCGGCTACGCCTTTTCCGGCGATGTCCAAGGCGGTTCCGAAATCGGGCGACGTGCGGATTATGGGCAGGCCAATGGTCACGTTAACGGCCTCACCCAAACCTCGCATCTTCACCGGGATCAGCCCCTGGTCATGATACATGGCCAGGATGCAATCGAAACTACCTGATACCGCAGAAGAGAAGATGGTATCGGACGAGAATGGTCCATCAGCCCCTATTCCCTTCCTGCGTGCGGCTTTGATTGCAGGAATAATGATTTTCTTCTCCTCGCTTCCCAGGATTCCTTCCTCCCCGCAATGAGGATTCAACGCGCAGACCCCGATCTTCGGTCTCTTAACACCAAAATACCTTTGCAGGGCCGTTTGGGTCACGGTCAATTTATCCAATATCATCTTTTTGGAGATGTTCCGGGCAACATCGGCCAGAGGCAGATGAGTGGTAACCAGGACCATCCTGCAGTGCTTCGAGACGAACATCATGGCATAGCTGGAGGTGGCGGTCAGGTAGGCTAAAAGCTCGGTATGTCCGGGAAAATCATATCCAGCCAGACGAAGGCCTTTCTTGGACAGGGGTGCGGTTACCATGGCGTCGATCTGCTCGGAGAGGGCCAGTTGAACGGCGCAAAAGACCGAGTCCGCCGCCATTCGTCCTGACAGCTTAGTGATTTCGCCGGTTTTTATTCTGCTGTGATCGAAACCGGAGCAGTCCAGCACATTTATGCCGTCTCTTGAGGTTTTCGCATCTTCAGGCCACACGATTCTTCTCACCGTTGCCTTCTTCAAAAACTTCCTGGCAGCGGAGAATATGATCTGATAAGAACCGAGTACGACCGGATGGCACAACCGTGCAACTCGCTGGCTTGTCGCCGCCTTGACCACCACCTCCGGCCCGATGCCGGCTGGATCCCCCATGGTGATCCCGATAATCGGCTTTGAAGACATGTTCAGACTTCAATCCTTAAGCGAGAGTTCTCAATTCAATGATTCTCGATGCAACTTAATAAAGAACGGGCGGAAGGCGAGGAGAATTTGACCACCCGTTCGAATGGTCGCCACAACCTGAGGAGTGATGACAGGGGTGAGATTTGTGCCTATCGGGTCACTTTCTTTTTCACGTGCCAGGGACAGTGGGAATGGACCCTTTCCCAATTTCCTTATCGGATTCTTCCGGAGACCTTGCTTTTTGGCTGACGACCCGGGCTATTGCCGTTATCAACTCGTCCCTTTTTGCTGGCTTCGAGAGAACCATGTCGACTGCGGGCCTTTCGGCGTCTTTGCCCAGTGCGCTGTTAACCCAGCCGGTTAATATAATAACCGGCAGTTTCGAGTTTATTCTCTTGGCCGCCGAGGCGACGTCCCAGCCGGTCACACCGCGCATGCCCAGATCGGTTATAACCACGTCGAACGGATGTTTCTCTAAGAGTGAGATGGCCTTGCTACCGTCGTCTGCGACTCTAACCTGGTGCCCTTCGTCTGAGAGGAGCTCGTTTAGAACGCTCCCCACCTCTTGTTCGTCGTCGACTACAAGGATGCTCAGTCTCTCTGGGCAGCCCGGAACCGCCGCCTGGGCGACGTCTTCTCTTATTATCTTGGAGAGAGGCAGCTTGATGGTGAAAGTCGCTCCTTCTCCGGCCTGGCTCTCGACTGCGATCTCGCCGTGGTGGTTGAGAACTATGCGGCGGGCCACGTTCAAGCCAAGACCGGTTCCCCGGTGGGATTTGGTGGTGAAGAATGGTTCAAACACCTTCGTCTTTACCTCTTCGGTTATTCCCGCTCCGTTATCCGTAACCGAAATAAGGACGGATTCCCCCTCTCTTCTCGTCTCCAACACGATTTGCCCTCCGGCGGGAAGAGCATCGATGGAGTTGAGGATCAGGTTCACCAAGACCTGGCGAAGCTCTGAGGGACAGCCATATACGGGAGGCAGGTCCGACAGCAGTTTTGTCACTTGGACGTTGATGCCCCGCAGCTTGGCCCACTCGTTCCATTTTGGCTTGGTCATCTCGACCACCTCATCGATAAGACGGGCGACCTCTACGTTGACGAAACTCTCATCCGAGGAGGGACGGCCGAATTGTTGCAGACGATGGATTATCTCGGATGCGTCGGTCGCCCCTTTCTCTATGGCTTCGACGTGTCTGAGCAGGCCGGCATCTTTCATTCGACCGGACAAAAGTTGCGTCCTTCCAATTACAACCGAGAGGAGATTATTAAGGTCGTGGGCCACCCCGCTGGTGATTTCACCTACGGCCCCCAATCTCTGTGAGTCGATAAGCTGGGTTACTTTATCCTTCAGCTCTTCATAGAGAGAAGTTTTCTCTATGGCCACGGCTGCATTCTCGGCGAAAATACAGAGCAACTGCAGGTCGGTCTCCGTGAATCTCCTTTTCTGGCGAAGAAGGTTTACATTTAGAACTCCCTTGACTACTTCATTGACCTTGAGGGGCGCGCAGAGACTGCACCTTATATTTCTATTCTTTTGCACAAAATCAGAGAAGTCATAATCGCTAATGTTATCTTGCAGCAGAAGAGGCTTGTTATGTCTCACCACCCACCCAGCCACGGTTTTCCCCTCATCGACTTCCCTGCCTTTGACCAGCTCGGAATCTATTCCGTGGGCTGCGATGCACTGCAGTTTCCCCCCGCCTGGACTGTAAAACATCAGGGAGGACTGATCGGCGCCGAGGCAACTGACCACGCTTTCACAGATGGTATCCAGAATAGATGACAGTTCCACCTTGCTGTTGACCAGACAGCTGACCCTGAATAAGGCCTTTAATTCGCGGAGCTGCCGCTCCAGGGCTTCGTAGAGTGCTTTCTCCTCCATCAGCCTGGTGCGTAAGCTCTTAATCGATTTTTCCTTGATCACCACGTAGGAGAGAGACAGAAGGCAGAGCCCCAGGAATCCGACCAGCAGAACGGTGAGGGTATAATCGCCCATGTCCCTTCGATAAAGCTCGTAGACGTCAGAATAGAAAACCAGTGCCACTACGAACCATAGCAGCACCAGGAAGATTCCGATCATGAAGGTCCAAAGGTGCCAGTCTTTTCTCTCCAGATCCTTTAGCTTGGGTTTCTCCCGGTTCAATCCCTTCCCCCTTTTACTGACTGGTAACATTCCCTTGCATAAGTTCGGCTGGAATCTCGAACTGTTTAGAGATATTTGGGTGTGGGATCTGAAGTACAGGAGTCTGGGAGTCCGGAGGATTTGATACCGTCAACTCAAGTATTCTAAAAAGGAGCGGCCGCTTTCCGGCCGTCTTCTCTCGTCATCGAACGTCGGCTGAGGTTCGGTCTCATTCTCCGTGGCAACTCCATTACTACCGGTGTGGTGCTGCAATCTGAAAGAGTTTCATAAAAGAAAAATGGGGTGAGAGTTACTCTCACCCCAGATCAAAAGGAAGATTGTGATCGTCGAATGTTCTCTCAAATCAGCCGCTGTATAGACTCTCCAACTTGTCTGCCAATTGCTTTCGTCCTTCAGGCGTGCTCGTATCCACGGAAAACCCGGGATCAAAGAAGTCCTGGACCACCTGAAGGCTCTCAGTGAAATCGGCGGTAATGTAGTAGCTGTGGGCCAAGACTAAGGCTACATCCAGATAATCTATCTCCGGCGCGCGGGAAAAGCTCCAGTCCGGATCTGCCGCGAGCACCTCCTCAGCCGCATCGATGACGTCATCGAACTTAACCTGTGCATGATACGCTAACGCCAGTCCGGCCTTGGCGTCGTCTTCTAAGCTGGAAGTTTTGCTAAGGAAAGTTACAAAGGCATCTTCTGCGAGACCGGCCTTCCCTTGCTTCAGCTCAGCCCAGCCCAGGCCCAAATATGCTTCGTTCGTATCAGCACTCAAGCCGATGGCGGCGTTAAAGTCGGCACAGGCGCCACTATAGTAGCCGGTTTCAAACTTTGCCCATCCCTGTTTGATCAACTCCTCAACATTTGGAGGCGTCACCTTGTCTTCCCCGCACCCGTAGATTAACAGAAGGGAGGGGAGTAAAATGGCGATCAAAAGAAAGCATCTTTTTTTCATAACGACTCCTTTTTTCATCCGTTATTTTCGTTCAGCTAAACGCGTTGTAAAGGTTCCCCTACTTCAAGAGAACCATCTTCTTGGTCTTCTGATAATTCTCCGCCTTAATCTTGTAGAAGTAGATGCCCGAAGCCGCCTCCCGACCCTGATTATCTTTACCATCCCAGATCACCGACTTGTGGCCCGCCTCCTGGAAGCCATCCGCCAGAACCCTCACCCTCTGGCCAAGGACGTTGTATACAGACAGGGTCACGTTTCCGGAAACGGGCAGGTCGTACTTTATCTGGGTCTCCGGGTTAAACGGATTGGGATAGTTCTGGAAAAGCTGGTAAGTCTGGGGTATGTTGGTCAGGGGCTTGGCATTGGGATCATAAATCACCCTGAAGACACCCAGAGTCTTAGCTTCGGCGCAAACCCTGTCGCCGTCTGGATAGCTTTCAAGCCTGTTCCACTCACCATCCTCATATCTGTAAACTGAGAGCAGAGTCTTATCCTTGCCCTCCAGGTTGAGATGGCCCACCGAGAAGCTTATCGTCGGGTACTTATCGAACGAAATTGACGGACCCAACTGGTAAGGCTCTCCGAACGCCTCCATCTCCGGGTCGCCTTCAAAATCGTACCGGGAGTCTTTGGAGACGGAGATGCAGGTGGCATAGATTTCTTCCTTTACTGAGCCTTCGGCGAAGAGCGCTCCTACCTTTCCGTCGGCGCTGACCAGCTTGCCTGTCTTGCCCGCTCCGATGAGCTGCACGCTCAAGGTGTCGACGACGACGGTGTCCCTCTCCAGAAGGGAACTGACAAAGACCGAGACTTCAGCGCTACCGCTGGCCGTAAAGACGAAACTTCCCTGGAAGGTCTTGGAGGCGATGGGGCTGAAATACACCGGGCTGGGTGCGTTCCCGCCTATGGTTACATAGCCAACCGGATAACCCTTCAGGGGAATGTCCGTGTTGACGATGAAGTGAGCCGCCGCGGTTGCCACCGGATTCTGGAACAGGGAGAGCGCCACCATCTCCAGGGTGTCCGCCGTGACGCATCCCGGGAAGAATACCAGCTTCCCAATATCCGGAAGGCAGGGCGAGCCGCATTCGTATCTGAAATCGGCGAAATCCGGATCATAAAAGCGGGGGAAGGTGTCGATGTTGGCCGAGATATTTCCTGAAGCCTGGTACAGCGTCCCGCCGCTGTTGTCCCAGAAGTCGTTCTCCTGAATGGCCATGTTCTTCCGAAAGCCCCTGGTGGCGGAGGGAGCTGTTAGCGCTCCCAGATTGGCAATGGCGCCACCGGTTGAATTTTTCGAGATGTTGCCGAAGAATACGTTTCTCTTGATCTGAGGGGTGGAAGAATTCCTAGCACAAATGGCCCCGCCGGAAAGCTTGCTCTGGTTCTTGTAAAACACGTTGCTGATAATATCAGGCGAGCTGCCATTGCAGTCGATCGCTCCCCCTTTCTCCCCGGAGGAATTGCCAGAGAACAAGTTTCCCCTGATAATCGGGTAGGCGTAGGTGGAGTCCACCTTCACGGTAAGGAAAGCTATGTTGGCCAGGCTGTCGCCTGTAGCCTTAGTGCTATCCGGAGGCTGTTTTACCGACAGGGTGTCGTTCACCAGCACCCGGAACCTGTACTCCCCGGTTCCGTAGGGAACGAACTTGGCGATGCGCTTGTTCGCATTAACTATCACCGGCATTTCAGCATTAGCCGGTTTGGATTTGACGCTCCAACTGAAACTCAGCTTTCCCGCCGTGGAGGAGTCGGGATGTTGAAATATGGCCGAGTCAAGGTCATAAGAGCGTGAGCCGTCAAGATACACGGTGTCCCCTTCAAAGGCGTGATTCACGTTGATCACGTGCGCCTGCGGGGCCTGGTTGACGACCACCACCACCTTGTCGTCCTTCAGGGATATACCAAAACCATCGTCCACGGTCAGAGCAAGCCGATAGAACCCCGAGGTCGTTGGGATGAAGTTAACCGTGGCCTCCGTAGGCGAAGGCTTAATCGGAGGAGGTGCCACAGCTGGTAAGGTATCCCACCTCCAGGTGAATTCCGTAGACTCTCTTTGATCGGGATTCATGTCGAGCGCCCGGCCAAAAAGATATGCTGTTTCAAACGGGCGTACGATGGTATCCCTGCCTGCATCTGCGAGGGCAAGCACTTGCACCGAGATGAATACCGAATCGTACCCCTCGCTCTCGAGCCCGAAGTTATCTTCCACCGTCAGGTAGAGCTTGTAGAGGCCTCCGAATTCCAATCTGACCTTGTCATTGTTGCACAGGTAGCGCTTGACGTTGATTGCATTACATGGCAGCTTTTGGTACCCTCCTGCTTTTATCGTCGTGTGTTCGACGCATTCCCAATCGAAATACTTAACCTTGTCGCCAGTGGCTGAATCAGGATCGTAGGAGCCGCAGGCATCCAGTCTGACATTGTAGAAGTTCTCAGGTCCTGGTGTGCCAGGTTGAAATCCCACAATGGTGTCTCCATATATGGGATCATTCTCACACACCGGCACCGGCGGGTTGTTCTGTGCCGAGGCCACGCCCGTGCCGTCCCTGGGATTGAGGGAGTTCTTAATTTCGTCTTCGCCCATCTCCAGTCGCGATTGTGGAGCTGTCCTCTCCGTGGATTCCCCCTCTTGGGTCTCCTGGCTCATCGCGGGAGAGGCTTTCACCTCTATGGAGAAGCGACATTCGATGGCCCCGCCTGAGCCCTCAATCGCCACGTTGTCGGTGATGATGTTGTGCAGGATGTTAGGAGCAGCCGAGTTTATGTAAATCCCGCCTCCGTCATGCTGAACCTGATTTCCGGTAATCACGTTGTAAGCTATCTCAGGCGTGGATCCTGCTTCGCAAAATATCCCCCCGCCGCTCGTTCTGGTCTCAATCCCTACGGGAACATTGGTGCCTGTTCCTCCCCGGATGGTGAAGCCCATCAGGATTGAAAACGAGTCTGCCGCAGGGGAGAAGTACACCACACTTCCGTTGTCCGGCCCACGGGTCAGGTTGCTGCCGTCGATTATAGTGGAGTTGATGGTAGCAATATCCTGGTCGAACTTATAGTTACTGGTCAAGAGCAAATTCTTCTTGTAGAATCTCAGGTTCTCGTAGTAAAC
Source organism: Candidatus Zixiibacteriota bacterium (assembly GCA_049679185.1). Taxonomy (GTDB): domain Bacteria; phylum Zixibacteria; class MSB-5A5; order MSB-5A5; family SM1-73; genus SM23-73-3. Next base: position 2,455 of record JBAUFO010000027.1, on the reverse strand, counting down.
CCCCTTGTCAACCCAGATGGTGTCTTTTGCCCCAGCCCAGACTATTGCCTCCTGAATCGTGGGAAGGTCTCCGGAGCCGTCAGCGCGGATAGAGAAAAGGGTGGCAGTAGTGTAAAAGAACACGGAATGGGGAACGAAATTCTGCCAGTATATTCTTTGGCCGTTGTTTATCTCCACTCTCATGGCCCAATAGTAAGCAGTCCACTCATCCAGAGCGGGGGTGCCGGGGTAATCCAGGTTTCTGGCCGTGCCCACTATGTTGGAGTCTTCCCAAATAGGATTAGTCAACGACGGATTATCAGCCAGCTTAACGTGGAACCTGGTAGGTACTTCGCTCGTCGGCCCGGACACCTGCCACTGAAACTTGGGAGTAGCAGTGGTCACCTTGGTTGAGTCCGCCGGCAAGACCAGCCTGATGATTTTCAATGCTCTGGCCTCCTGCGCCGCGGGACCGAATGACCACACGGATATCACCAACAAAAGCAGGATGCAAACACAAACTGAACGCTTCATAACCACTCTCCTTTAGGTTTAGCTTCTCATTCTGCAAAGGAAAGAAGTCCTTCCTTCGACTTTTTAGTTCAGTAATTATAAACTCCTCCATCACCCATGTCAAGAAAATTTACAACTTTTTTGGAAAACCCCAGATTAAAGATTCGCCACCCTGGTCAAGTCTACCTTGAAGAGCAAAAAAGGGATCTTTTGGCTGGACCCGCCGACCCGACTGTCAATCTCACAGTCTGATCTCTCGACCGCGGGTGACGAGGAAACCATCTCCATTATCAACCAACAGCGCCAGCTTGCCACAAATCAAAACCGAAAACTCACCTGCAACTCGGATTGTCTCTTGTCAAAATTCTCGTCTTTGGTGGGGGATCCCCAAGGCCGGCCGGGGGCAGGACTTTTTATCTGCCTTCAAGAGATTTGACTACAGACCACCTCCCATGAAATTCGGCTTCACCTCGCCGCAAGAGCCAAAACATATTCTCGCCGCTCGCGTTCAGTTGGGCCGGAATTTATCCCTGAGCATTCGTGCTAGAAATAGAACAGCAGGTCTGCCTTCAACAGACGTCGCAAGGCGACGCCACTCCACATTAACAAGATTCATACCCAAAAACGTCGTGCAACAGGAATTCTCTCTGCTGCGATAATGTTCTCCCTATCAAGGAGTTAGCGGGCCGGAGAAAGCTGTTGAGAAATCGAAATCTCTGTGGTCCCCGTGACTTTCGCGAGAACCTGCGACAGGATCCTTGATCCCTCTCTTATTCCTTTAAGATTAGCCAAGTTACAGGACTCGCAGACAGAGACGAATCCTCCTTGCTGAGAGCAAGTATCTTGGAGAAATGACGGGTTTATACATGCCGGGAAAAGAGAACCTCCATCTCAGGGAACTTTTCTGCTGGCGAAGGTACCTCTTCTTGAGATGGTTCGAGTGCACCAGGTTTATTCTCTTACGCGAAGGTGAGCCGGAGGTCGGGGGAGAGGATTGAGGTGAAATCACGCAAGTTGATCAGAGGGGTCCGGATCATACCCTTTAATCAGCGCCAGGATGTCGGCTAGATTTGCGCAGGCGCGTGAGAAAGCTCTGCTAAAACGCTTCAGAAAATCGGTATACTGCCATTTAATGCTGAAAGCCTCCAGGGGCAGCTCAAACAAGTCAAGTATGGTCTTTTTGGAGATCTCATCTATGTATCTTAAAGCCAGATAAGGGGTTTCTGGGAGATTCACGTCGGGAAGTTCCCCCCGGCTGAGTCGCTCCTTGTAGTTTTCAATCTTCTCTAAGATCACGGTGCCAAAACACCAGGGGGTCATGATGACTCCGAAAGTGGAGTCGTCCCCATAGTAACCATAAGCGTTTTTCAGAACCACTTCGATTATGATCTTTGTGGCATAGTAGTATGCCCGGGTCTCTTCACATTTTGTGTCACAACACTCCGCCTTCTCCTTCAACTCTTTCAGTCCCTTTAGAGATCTTGCTTCCACCCTCTCCAGAAATGTGTAGAAGTCCTCGAAATAGACTTTTGCTCCTTCATTCACCGTGTAGAGATAGTACCCTCCGTCGTCTTTCTTCACTTTCGGTTCGTTCGTTTTTCTCAGCTTCTCCTCTGAGAAACCTCTTTTTATGCCCAGACTAAGAGTCTTTTCCATATCCTTAATCCTTTCCCAGAAAGACCTTCTCTTCTTCATCTAACCAATGAGCAAATAATGTGCCTTTGGCCAGAAAGGGCTGATGAGAGGGAGCTTTCAGGCCAACCTCTTACAAATCTTGCTATTAACGGTCAGGGATCAGGCCCATTGACATGCTTAGCTTTGAGCGTCTTGTGCAACCGAATGCACAGTTTTCGCAAGGATATCTGTTGATCGAACCTATCTTTAGCGACGTCCATTTCCTGCTTGACCAGGAGTTTTTATCTCTTATATTGATCGAAAAATCGGGGATAGGCAAATAGGAAAG
>JBAUFO010000026.1:0-1639 GCA_049679185.1 Candidatus Zixiibacteriota bacterium | reverse complement strand
CCGCCGATTTGTATAACCTTGGAAATAAACTGCTGAACACCTGGAGATACCTGAGGCATCGCCTGTAACATGCCTGCAACCTTCGTAAAGTAGTCCGAAAGCATCTGATACAGCGTCAAGTCGATTTCCCGCTGTATCTCTGTATTCAAAACCTCAGAAGACGCCATGAGTTCTACCGATATGGCATCCCTGAGATAACCCATCTTAGATAAATCTACCGCCTGAGTCGAAAACTCCTCCCTGCCGTCTTGTCCCTGCACAGGAAGTTTGTACGAGTACACGGGAGAATACTGAGCCATCATCTCTACCGCCCGCATCCCCGTTTCACTCAAATCGTACCGTGTGTTCTCGATACCCTGTTTAATCCCCTTGTAAACCTCTTGAATCAACGCCAGAGTGTCCCTTGCAACGGGACGCTCGGCTGTGTTCTGTCCCATCAATAGCTGACTAACGCCGGACGCAAACTGGGCAAACTGCATAATCGAGCCTTCCATGCGTTCCGTACCAGGGTAGGTGTCGTGAAACGCCAACTCCTGAAAGTCGTCCATCTCATCTACGTCTATAATCTGCCCTGGTCGCACATAAGACATGCCCTCAAGCACCTTCGACCCCGCCCGCCGCTTAAACGATGGTGCGTTAATCTGATTGAGCCTGTCTACACGCTGATTAAACATTGTGTCCATCAATACCTGCAGCTGCTCAAGTATCCCGCATATGCCCTCGCCATCGAGTGAATACTCGATCGGCTTAAACACAAACGTCTGAATCGGGCGGTATCCGTAAAACGAATCATTGTACCATGCGTTGAGCACAATACCCGTCCGCAGGTGAAAACTCACCTTAATATCGTCTGCCTCGTTGTCGCCGTCAACGTCATGTTTCAACCAGCAGACATGCACATCTATATCCTTGTATTGTTCCTCGTAGTCTTTATTGCTGTCCTCGATTCTCTTTACCTTGGTTTCATCGAGTTCGTCGCCAAGTAGAATAGCCTCCTCTTCTTCCTTGGTGATGGGATACATACGCTCACCATCTTTATTTTTTTGATGAACCCTGCGTTTAAACTCATAATCTGGCATCCGAACCTTGTAGCCAGCAAGTTTAGCGTTTTCTATCTCGGTAGCATCAGATGTGAAAAATAAATCTTCCCGTGGTATCGGGACAAGTTTCGGTCCCTCATAAGTCGTTATGGGGACTTTCACAACAAGGGCATTATTCCTAGCCCTGTAGTTTTTAATATTTTTGTCTTTTATCTCCGCTTCCGTAGCATAGCGTGTTATTGTCTTTTGTTCCCTGCAATGCTCGAACATCGCCGCCCCAGTCCCTATTTTGACATCCTGCATTAACGGGGAGAATATAACCTTGCGGAACTTCAGAATATGTTTCTGCCACCAATCGAGTGCGTCCTCGATCTTTGTCGCATCTTCAGGAGAAACTACCGACGGATCAAGGGTCTTTACCATCCATATTTTCTTCTGTGAGAAAATAGCATCCAGAAGGCGGTACAAAACCGCCTCGGTAAAAGTGCGTGTAACAGGAACTGCCACGTTACTACACCCTGGATATGGATTAGTCTTGGGCTTTTTAATACCCCTGAACTGCTTATTCCATTGCTGGATTTTTCTTACCAGTTTTTTCT
>JBAUFO010000025.1:0-2804 GCA_049679185.1 Candidatus Zixiibacteriota bacterium | reverse complement strand
ATCCTGCGCCGAATGAGAGTGCAGATATATGTATGGTCTCGCATGACCACTTTGACCACAACTGTGTGTCCGTGGTAAAAGGAAATCCGGAGGTGGTCAAAGGCACAGGAGAAAAGGAGGCAAAAGGGATAAAGTTCAAGGGCGTGGGCTCATTCCATGACGACACGGAGGGGAGCCAGCGAGGAGAGAACACGATCTGGAGCTTTGAATTGGGCGGAATCAAGTTTGCGCACGTGGGAGATTTGGGGATCGCTCTCGACGATTCCCAGACAAAGCAGATCGGAGCAGTCGATGTCCTTTTCGTGCCCACAGGTGGATTCTATACGATTGACGCAGCTGTCGCTTCAAAGGTTGCCGCCACCTTGAATGCCAGGGTGGTCATACCCATGCACTACAAGACGGCCTTTCTTGGAGATAATTTCCCTCTCTTCGGGGTGGACGAATTCCTGAAGGGAAAAGAGAACGTGGTTAAAGTGGGGAGCAACTCGGTGAGCTTCAGCAAGGAGAACTTGCCGGAGAAGACGACCGTATACGTGCTGGAGTATAAAAAGTAGACGGCAGCGATCTCAAACAAGAGAGAGGCAGCTTGGTGGATCCTCGGGACAGGTAATGGAGTTGACATGGGGTGAGTGTTTAATTTGTCATCACGGTCCGGAAGCGAAACGGGCCATTTCAACTGTTGCACCTTCCTGGGTAAGCCAGGGAGCTTGTCTCCTGACACCAACCTCAGAACTTAATGTGTAAGTCTTCAACCTTGAACTTTGAACCTTAAACCTTAAACCTCAAAGATCGCACATGCCTCTAAGACTGGAAGAGATGAACTGGATGGAGTTCGGTGAGTTGGTTCCTCAGAAGATCGACACGGTTTTGCTGCCGGTAGGGACCATTGAAGCGCACGGCGTGACTAACCTTGGGACCGATGTTTCCATCCCCTTGTTCATTTGCGAGAAGATAGCGGATGACCTGAAGGCTATCATTGCGCCGCCGGTCTATTATGGAATAACCAGGAGCTTGTATTCATATCCCGGCTCTCTCACGGTAAGCTCGCCAACTTTCGAGAGCTACGTCACGGAGATCATGCTCTCTCTGGCGGAAAAAGGTTTCTCCAGGCTTCTGGTGATGAACGGACACGGCGGACACTTCAACGAACTCAAGGCTGCTGCCATGAGGGTTCACCGCGAAAAAAGGGCAAAGGTGATGGTGATCCATTGGTGGATTCTGTGTGAGGAGCTGACCAGGAAGTTCTTTGGCAAAAGCGGAGGACATGCGGGGTTGGACGAGAATGCCGCGGCGCTGGCAATAGACTCCCGGCTGGTGCAAAAAACAAGATACAAGGAGGAGATGGTTTTCCAGGTCAAAGACGGCGTCCAGTGCCTTCCTGCTCCCGGTTCCATCCTCATCTACAAGGAGGGGGAAGGTTGTCCGGAATTCGATCAGAGAAAAGCCAAGGCGTATATGAACAAGGTGACTGCCAGGATCAAAGAGGAGATTCTGGAGGTATTCAAAAGGTGGGAGAAACTGGAATGACGATGCGTCGTATCGCGGTCGGGCAAGGGTGCCGTACCCGCTATCACGAGCTGAATCCGTCGAATCTTAGGCAGGGCTTCCAGCCCTGCGCACATGCCTGATTCTTGACAGGCGGAAAAACTGGTAATCAATGATGGGAGAAGGGAGAAAGGCAATATGAATGTTTTCGATGCAATAAAGACTCGGAGAAGCATCCGAAGTTTTCAGGACAGGCCCATCGAGGAGGAGAAGCTTTTGCGCGTCCTTGAAGCGGGAAGATTGGCTCCCTCGGCAAAAAACACCCAGGAGTGGAGATACGTGGTGGTCAAGGATGCCGAGCTTCGGAGAAAGATCGCGGTGGCGGCAAACAATCAGTACTTTATCGCCGAGGCGCCGGTGGTCATCGTGGGATGCGCCACCTGGGCCGACTACGTTCTCTCTTGCGGCCAGCCGGCTCATACCATAGACGTGGCCATCTCCATGGATCATATGAGCCTTCAGGCGGTGGAGGAGGGATTGGGAACCTGCTGGATCGGGGCCTTCAAAGAGGATGCGGTGAAGCAGCTCCTGAATATATCACGGGAAATGAGAGTGGTCGAGATCATGCCATTAGGTTATCCCAAATTTCAGCCGGACCCGAAGCCAAGAAAAAAACTGGAGGAGATAGTCTTCTACGACCGGTATCAATAGCTACCTGCACAAAAACCTCATGCGAGCGAACAATATTTGTGCAGGACAGAAGCAGAGCATCTCGCGCCATACTCTAACTAAATAGCATATCTTGTTGGATTTCTGCCGTTTACCAGCCGGTGAGCGGCTTTGTTTTTAATGGCATAAATGTTGCTTTCTTCTTGCAGGCGAGAAACGTAACTCGTCGGCAGGTATAAGAGATGAGCTTCTTTCTTGTTGAAAACTTGTGGTCTTGGAGTGAAGGGACTTGCAGCTTTCGCTCTTCTTTTTGATTGACTAATGGTAATGAATTGGTTAGATTTGACCAAAATCGTTAGGTGGTAAGGTCATCAGAAAGAGGAGGGAAAGATGGCAGGTCAGACAATAAAACTGATATTGCTTTTGTTCCTTATGCTCAACATCTCAGCTTTTGCCCAGGAGAGTCAGAAGGTCACTGAAGTGTCGCGGGTTCCCATGCTTGAACCCAGAAGGTTGATCGACTGTCCCACCGCCGGACTCCTGCCGCGCGCCAGCTTCGATTTCGATATCAGGATGTTTCCCGCGGGTGGGGTGATATTCGGTTTGGACATCGGGCTTATGAGACGTTTCATGGTGGGGATGTCTTTCGG
>JBAUFO010000024.1:0-5057 GCA_049679185.1 Candidatus Zixiibacteriota bacterium | reverse complement strand
CAACAGTAGTGCTGGGGCTTTCCTTAGTCTTCAGCTATGCCCGCAGCGCGTGGTTGGGAGCGGTGATAGGCATCCTGGCGTTCGGTTTACTCAAAGGAGGGAAGTTCATTCTCCTTTTGATGATGGGGATTATAGTCCTGGTTTTGTTGATCTACGTGATCGAGCCTACCAGTTGGGACCGGGTTAAGGAGATCAACCTCTCCCAGGAGAGGCCTGAATCCACCAGGATAAGACTATGGCAGACCTCCATCAGGATGATAAAGGACAGCCCGATCTGGGGAGTCGGCTTGGGCGGTTGGGGTGTGCTGTTCGATAAGTATAAGGTGGAGGGAGTCTACGCTGCCACCTGCCACCCGCACAACGATTTTTTAAACGTGGCGGTTAACACCGGCCTCATAGGACTCTTGGCTTACCTGAGCATCTGGGCGGTCTTCCTGTACTCAACCGTCAAGTCAGTACTTAAGAATAGGAGCAGTGGTCTCGCCCGCTCCATGCAGATGGGCGGAATAGTTGCCATCGTGGCCTTCCTTTTCGCCAGCCTGCTTCAGTGCTACTATACCGATGCGGAGGTGAACATGCTGCTGATGTTAATCCTTGGGTTGACCACAGTTTTGAATGTTAAAGCGAGAGGTGAAGAATCTTGAGCAAGATATCGTGTGTGGTCATCACTTACAACGAGTCTAAGAACATAAGAAGATGCCTGCAGAGTGTAAGCTGGGCAGACGAGATCGTGGTGGTTGACGCGCACAGTACGGACGACACCAGAGAAATCGCGTCTGCATTTACCGACAAAATCCACCGACTGAAGTGGACGGGTTTTGGCCCGGCCAAAGAGTTCGGCAAGAGTAAGGCTAGCGGAGACTGGATACTGTCGGTAGACGCAGATGAGGTGGTGCCGGAAAAACTAAGAGAGGAAGTTCAGAGGATCACCCAATCTCAAGGTTCGTCGGACGGCTACTTCATTCCCAGGCGGTCGAATTTCTTGGGCAGATGGATCAAGCACGGTGGATGGTATCCGGACTTGGTGTTACGGCTATTCAAAAAAGAGAGGGGAGACTTCACCGACCGGGTGGTTCATGAGGAGGTGAAGGTGAACGGAAGCACCTGGCGTTTGAGAAACGACCTCCTGCACTACACCGATCCTGATTTCGATCACTATCTGAGGAAGCTAAACCAGTATACCTCCCTGGATGCCCTCCAACTCTTCCGACAGGGGAGAAGAGCAGGCATTCTGGATATTCTCTTCAGGCCCCTGCTTACGTTTGTGAAGATGTATTTTTTCAAGCGCAGTTTCTTAGACGGTTTAGCGGGACTGATTCTGGCCATCTCCTCATCATTCCACGTCTTCTCAAAATACGTTAAGCTGTGGCACCTGAAAGAGACTAAGGCCGGCGAAGGCATTGAGAGGATTCCGCCACCTTAAAAGAATCCGTGCTTCGCCATGCGCCACATCGTATACTCTAATGTAGGCACTTGCGATTCCTTTTGCAGAAGAAAAGTGAGAAAGCTTAAGTTAACAGGAAAGGAAAGGTTCCTGGTGATCAGGACCGATCGAGTAGGAGACGTGGTTTTGTCTACCCCGGTTTTGGAGTCGATAAAGACCCGGTTTCCTGAATCGCACCTTGTCATGATGGTCTCGGCCTACGCTGCGGACGTGGTAAAAGGTAACCCCAATCTTGACGATGTGATAATTGACGACTATGAAAATCGGCACAAGGGGATGAAAGGATTTCTCATGTTGTTAAAAGAGATAAGGGGCAGCAGGTTCGACGCAGGGGTATTGCTTCGGCCAACGCTTAGACTGGCGCTGCTGCTTTTGCTCGCCGGAATAAGATATCGAGTCGGGACCGGTTACAGATTCTATCAGATGCTCTTCAATCGCAAGGTCTATGCCCACAGAAAGATGAATCTGCGGCACGAGGCGGATTACAACCTGGATCTCTTGAGACCTCTTGGGATAAGGCCTGAAAGGACTCTTCCCAGGGTGTATCTCCGCCCGGAGGAGCAAGCTTTCGCTCAGCAAGTCTGGACGGAATCTCAGATCACCCCGGACCATACCGTGGTGGTGATTCATCCGGGAAGCGGAGATTCAGCTCTGAACCTGCCGGCAAAGAGATTTGCCCAGGTGGCAGATCAGCTAGTCGAAGAGCTTGACGCCAAGATAGTTCTCACCGGAACGAAAGGGGAGAAGGGATTGATCGACATCATCAGCAGGAACATGCAGCATGAGGTTGTCGATTTAACCGGGAGAACAAGCTTAAGACAGCTGGCGGCGGTTTTGGAGAATGCTGACGTGGTGGTCTCGAACAGCACCGGGCCGATGCATCTGGCCGCGGCAGTGGGAACGCCAACGGTGGCCATCTTCTGCCCCATCTTTGCAGCCGGACCCATTCGGTGGGGGCCTTACGGAGAGGGACACGAGGTGGTTCTTCCTTCGGTTCCGGTTTGTTTCAAGTGCAAGCCCAAGAGCTGTCCTCACTATGACTGCATGGATAAAATCAAGGCCGAGCACGTGTTTGCCAAGGTCCGCGCCGTGTTGAAAAACAAAAGTTCAGTCGAGTCAACTCAGCGCCCTGAACGTAAGGAATCAGTTTAATCCTCAAGTGGAGGAGAGATTTAAGTGCCGGACTGGAAAGTTATGCGGGGAAGACCAAACTTTGGCTCGATCCTTCGACAGGCTCCCTTCGGGTCCGAGCCTTCCTTCGACACTGAGCCTCAGGACGAAGTGCAGGGTCGAAGACAGGATGGTGAGCTCGTTGAACCATGAATCGAGCGACTAAATATCAGGATCCTTTGAATTCTTGAGGATACGTGAAAAAGCTATTCGAGAGGTGAGAAAGAGTGAATCTGGCGGAGTTTATCATAGGGGTGGAGGCTTTTAACGCCAATATCGACATCCCCCTGGTCAGGAAAGGCTATGAGTTTTCAGCCAAGGCTCACAGCGGGCAGTACCGGATGTCCAGGAAACCTTATCTGGAACACTGCCTGGAGGTGGCCTTCATTCTGGCCGAGCAGCACCTCGATTCTGCCACCATCGCCGTCGGGCTTCTTCACGACGTGGTTGAAGATACGGACGTGACCATCGAACAGGTAAAAGAGGAGTTCGGAGAGGAGATAGCGGAGTTGGTGGACGGCGTCACCAAGCTCGGAGAGCTGAAATTCAAAAGCTTGGAAGAGGAGCAGGTGGAATATTTCCGCAAGATGTTGCTCTCCATGGCCAAAGACATCCGGGTGATAATCATCAAGCTGGCCGATCGACTGCACAACATGAGGACGCTGGATTCTATGGACAAGAACAAGCAGAGGAAGATAGCCCGGGAGACCCGTGAAGTTTACGCCCCCTTAGCGCATCGTTTTGGAATGGCAAAAATAAAGTGGGAACTGGAGGATCTCTCTTTGAAATACGTTGATCCACCGGCCTACGAGGAGTTGGTGCGCAAGGTCAATGAGCGAAGAGAGGACCGGGAAGCTTACATCCGTGAGATCACCGATCCGCTGAAAGGGGAGTTGGAGAAAGTGGGGATAACAGCGGAGATAACCGGACGAGCCAAGCACTTTGACTCCATCTATCGCAAGATGAAGAAAAGGAATAAGCCTTTCGAGGAGATATATGATCTTTTCGCTATTCGCATCTTGGTAGACTCCGAGGGGGAGTGTTACCACACACTGGGTATAGTCCACACCCTGTGGATGCCGGTGGCGGATCGTTTTAGAGACTATATCGCCCTTCCCAAAACCAACATGTATCGGTCCCTCCATACTGCGGTAATCGGTCCCCGGGGGAAGATGGTGGAGATACAGATAAGAACAAATGAGATGCATCGAACGGCCGAATACGGTATAGCCGCTCACTGGCTTTACAAGGAGGGAAGACGGGAGCCCGATGAATCGGACAAGCAGATGACCTGGTTAAGGGAGGTCCTGGAGTGGCAGAAGGACCTCACCAATCCCACGGAGTTCTTGGAGTATCTGAAGATCGATCTCTTTCGGGACGACATTTTCGTTTTCACTCCCCGGGGTGAGTTAAAGCAACTGGCCAAGGGATCCACCCCTCTGGATTTCGCCTACGCGGTACACAGCGAGGTAGGCAATCACTGCGTCGGCGCCAGGGTGGACGGGAAGATGGCGCCTTTATCCACCGTCATTTCCAGCGGGCAGGAGGTGGAGATAATCACCTCTCCACATCAAGCACCCTCCCAGGATTGGCTCAAAGTCGTCAGGACCACCAGGGCACGAAGCAAGATCAGGCACTGGTTGAGGCAAAAGAGGTACGAAGAGAGCGTGAACCTGGGAAAGGAAATCTTCGAGAGGGAGCTCAAAAAACACCACCTCAAGCCCCCTCCTGAACAGGAGACCTCCGATCTGGCCATGGGACTGAATTTCAACGACTCTGAGGCCATGTTCTTCGCCCTGGGAAACGGAACGGCCTCCGTGAAACACATCTTGGGCAAGTTGATCCCTCCGGAAAAAAGAAAGGAAGTCGAACCTTCAGTCATCCAGAAGTTCGTGGATAAGGCCAGGGGTGGCGCCAAGGGAATAAGAATCGGCGGGATGGGCGACATGATGTTCCGTTTCGGTCATTGTTGTCAGCCCGTGCCGGGAGAGAGGATCGTGGGATTTGTCACCCGGGGGCGCGGGGTTTCCATTCACCGCTCCGATTGCCCCAATGCCCTGCAGATGCTCACCGAGGACGATAGAAAGGTGGAGGTGACCTGGGACGTGACCAAGGACCAGTCCTTCTTAGTGAAACTGGATATTCTGGTGCAGGATCGCAAGAACATACTACGGGACATCACCCAGGCCATATCGGACGCCGATACCAACGTGCGGGCGGCCGAGATAAAGGGTCGCGAGACCACCCCTACCGGGAGCTTCATCATCGAGGTGAAAAACGTAAGCCACCTGAACAAGACCCTCAAAAAGATAAGAAGGGTCAAAGGGGTGATCGACGTGGGAAGATCTAAGGGCATGGAGCGAATCGAGGAAACGGAAAAAGATGAGGCCAAGTGACTTCGTGATCAACCAGAACGAAGACATCAGGTGGCTCTCCTTTCCTC
>JBAUFO010000023.1:0-27033 GCA_049679185.1 Candidatus Zixiibacteriota bacterium | reverse complement strand
CCTCAATGGGCACGTACAGCTTGTCCTCTCCCTGATAGAGGAGCTTTAAGCATTCCCTCTTTCGATTGTCCACCTCCAGGGTCTCGAGTCCGGCGTATCTGCCGATTCCGTGATCAATGTGAACCACGAAATCCCTCACCGAAAGGGCAGAGTAGGAGGATAGGGCGATGCCCTCGTTGAATTTCCTCTTTCGGCGCCGCCAGAAATAGCGGGAGAAGATCTGATGGTCGGTTAAGACCACCACCCCAATCTGGGGAAAGCTGAAACCCCCCGAGAGGTTCTTCACCTCCCAGCTTATTGCATCTGCATGATCCTCCAGCAACTCAAGTAATCGCTGTTTCTGACCCAGGTTGTCACAGAAGACGAAAACCTTCTGTCTCTCGTTCGTGTAGGTCTCGACCTGGCTTTTGAGCAGACCCACGTTGCCCCCAAAGACCTCCGGCTCTTTCATTCCGAGATTGAAAGCTCCCTTCTTTTCTCCCAAGAAAAGGTGATCAACGGTTCTGAACCGGTTTATCTCATCTGAGAGTATTTCCGGTTTGCCCAGCAGAGTTTGAGGATCCGGAACGGCCTCTCTCTTGTCCTGAGCCTCGGCGAAGAGCTTTTCGGTCTCCTGGTAGATCCGGTCAAGATCGCCTTCGATCAGCGGGGGCTCGTCTGAGAATATGATAGAGTCAGAGGAGAGATAGTCTATTATCCGGGCCGAAGGCAGACCGAACAGGCTGGCCAACCACTCCAGTCCGGGCACCTCGTCGTGGAACCGGATTTTCTCTCTCAGCCGGTTGGCCTGATCTGCTTCTAATTCGGACAGGTATTGCTCCAGTCTCTCATCGCCGATCAACACCTCCCTTTTGGGCAGAATCAGGACGGACTTGATCTTCTGAATGGACCTCTGGTCCAGCACGCCAAACGTCCGGATAGATTCAATCGAGTCTCCAAAGAATTCGATTCTTATCGGATCGGGTGAAGAATATGGAAATACATCCAGGATTCCTCCCCTCACGCTGAAGGTCCCGATCTCCTCCACCTGGGGGAATCGCCTGAATCCCAGATGGAGGAGCTTCCCGGAAAGATCCTCGATTTCGGCTGTGTCTCCGACTTTCAACTGGATGGTCTTTCTTTTTAAGTCCTCGGGCCGGATGGTCTTCTCCATGCACGCCCGGACCGTGGTCACCACGATGGGAATTTTTCCCACTGCCAGATCATACAGGCTCTCTAATCGTCTTCCAATGACTTCGCTGTGTGGGACCTTGAACTCGTAGGGGAGAATCTCCCAGGTGGGAAAAAGCCGGGCCTGTCCCTCTCCCAGAAGGGATACCAGGTCCTCATATATCTTCCAGCTCTCCTCCGGGCTTGAGGTTAGGACCAGGAGGGGGGAGTTTAGTTCTTTTTTGAGATAGGCCAGAAGGAGCGATTTTCCGGATCCGGCCAGCCCCGAGACCAAGACCTTTTTCTTATCTGAAGTCAGAACATCCCTGATCTTCCGAAAACCCTCGGAACCACCGGCTGATTTCAAGATCTTGGCCGCTGCCATAGCCCTCTGGATTTGAAGTTCCTCGACGTAGTGGTGAAGCTTCGGCTTCATCCAGGGTCGGGCGAATCTACGGTTCGACTTTGCTCACCGCCCTGAGGAATTCGAAGGGAAGATTCGCCCCTACGTTTCTTTCACGAACTCGCACTGAATTCTCTTCACCTTGTGCAAAAAGAGAATACGCTCTCAATCTCTCAAAATTGGGCCCCGCAGGCTTGGCTAAAATCACGATCTTATCATGAACGGGCGAGAGGGGAGATTCAACCAAGGGCAGGCGCCGACACACTCCGTGGAAAAAACTGTATGCAATCAACTATCAGAGAAAAGAAGGCTATTTCTTCCGGGAGACCAAGATCATGCGGGGCGAATCCAGGCTGTATTCCATGAAATCGAAACCTCCGTAAACCGATTCTAAGACGAATCCGGCCCGGTTGAGCAGATTCAGCATCTCGGCAAGGGAAAACAGCCGCAGAGAGAAGGAATGCTCCGCTCTTTTTCCGTTTTCAAAGATAAGGGTGCGGGTACTTTCCCATCGGCTGGTGAACAGATCAAAGAAATTGTCCTCCAGCATGATGAAATCCTTGTCCGGACGCCACGTTCTCCGCTGAAAGCCGCGAATCAGGTGTTCCCGATTAGTGAGGTCCAGAAGGAAGAGTCCGTTCTTCTTCAAGGCCTTACCCACTCCCTTGAGTACCCTGAGATCGTCCCTTTCCTTTTCAAAATATCCGAAGGAGGTGAAGACGTTGACCACCGCATCGAACCGAGCCTCAAAGGGGAGCTTTCTCATGTCCCCTTTCATGAATCTTATCTTCAGTCCCAGGCCAGCCGCATCCTTCCTTGCTTTCTTCAGGAAGAAATCCGACAGATCGTAGCCGGTGACGGTAAAGCCCTTTTGCGCCAGTTCTATGGAGTGCCTGCCGTATCCACAGCACAGGTCCAGAATCCGGGCCTTGGATTTGAGATTCATCATCCTGAGGATGGAGTCCACCTCTCTGGAGGTTCTTCTCTCCAACTCCTCGTAGATTTTCACGTAATTTCCGTCAAAGAATTTCTGCCACCAATACATGCGCTGCGCTAAATTAAAAGTTTAAAGAGCAAAATGCAAAATTAAACCTGGGTTTTCTGACGTCAATTTTGACTTTTGAACTGTCATTTTGAACTTTGCTTTTTTAATCTTGAACTTGCCTCGCCGGCGACCTCTCGTTTATTAGCGACGATGTAGCTTATGATCTTGTAGATCAGCCTGGCCGCCAAGAAATCGGGTGCCACCAGACCGGGTAGGGGACAGAACTCCACCATATCGAATCCCACCACATTCTTCCTGCTCACCAGCTCTTTTAGGAAACCCAGGGTCTCGTACCACAGAAGCCCGCCGGGCTCGGGAGTTCCCACGGAAGGCATGATGGAGGGATCAAGAAAATCCAGGTCAAGGGTGAGATAAACGTCCGGGCCGAGTCTCTCCAGCACCTTTTCCTTCCATCGGTTCAGATTTTTCAGGTCTTGCGCAAAGAAGATGTCGGTTTTGGACTGCTGGATGAATTCATGTTCTTCTCTGCTGATGTTTCTTATTCCCATCCCCACAAACGGACATATTTCACCGATTCTGTGCATCACGCAGGCATGGCTGTATTTGTTCTCCTGGTAGGTATCTCTCAAGTCGGCGTGCGCGTCCAGCTGCAGGACGCAGAGATTGGGATATCTCTCTTGGAAGGCTTTAACCGCCCCGATGCTGATGGTATGTTCTCCCCCGATCATCACCACCTTCTTCCCCTTGTCTATCAGTTGCCTGATGGTCTGATGTATCCTATCGAGCATTTCCCGAGGGTCAGCAGTGGTCACCTCCAAAGGTTCCAGCGTACAGATACCGGCCTGGCAGGCTTCGAACTTCAGTTCCTCGTCGAAGGTCTCCACCTCCTGGGAGGCGGTGATGATGGCCCGGGGAGCATGTTTGGTCCCCACCTGATAGCTGGTGGTCTGCTCGTAAGGAACCGGAAGAATCACGAATTCCGATTTTTCGAATTCAGCCAACTCAGAAGGAAGTCCGAGAAAGTTATGGGGATGAAGGGTTGATTGATCCACATCCGTCCTCGATGAGTTGTTGAAATCGTTTATGCCGGCACAAAGAGTGCGGCGGCCACCACCGAAGTCCATAGGCCGTATTTATCCCCTTGTGCTGATTGGGTGACGTTGGTGGTGCGCACGATCCCGCCGGAGATCTTCCATATCTCCTTTCTCTCGTCCCAACTTTTGTCCACGTCGAAGTCGATTCCCAAAGTGGTGGCGAGCATGGTGGCGGCTAAATCCTCGGCATAATCTCCCGCCTTTTTGAGCGTCTGCCCAAAAGCCTTGTGCTCAGCCAGATAGCCGTACTTGGTCCTGTCATTGGGGATAGCTATTCCCACCGAGGCAGAGACTAAGCGATTGGGCTCGTTGGTGGAGCTGGAGCTCATCACGGTGAAAACCACCTGCCCGTCCTTTAGATACTTAAGTCCCCTGCCCCTGGGAAGCATTTTACATCCCGGAGGAAAGATGCTGGAGACCCGCACCAGGTTAAAATTGGCGATCCCTGCATTTCTCAATGCCAGCTCGAAGCTGGAGAGCTGTTCTTTGTGCTTGCCCACCCCTTTGGTTAGAAAAAGCATTCGAGGAACGATAATCATCTCTTTCCTCCTTTTTTCGAAAAGGACGATCCGCTTCCTTTTAAGTTCGCAAAAAATATATAATTCAAGGTCAAAAAGCAATAGTTAAAATGAGAAATTGTGGCCAGTCCCGGAAACAGCGTGGACGGGTTCGGGGGGGAGATCGTTCAGTTCGCCGGAGATGCTTCACTCCGTTCAGCATGACAGGACTGAGCTTGTTGCTTGTTGTTTGTGGGTCATACGGAGCAAAGCCAGATGGCTTGAGCCTGACTTTAGATCTCACACGGCGGCGAGCCGTTCTTGTAAAGGTAGTTTATCAGGTAAACGACGTCTCCCAGGTCGACGTTTTCGTCCCGGTTGCAGTCCCCCGACTCCGCTGGAAGTGGCTCGGGACCGCTCTTGTAGAGATAGCTCACCAAGTACACCACGTCTCCCACATTTACCACCTCATCCCGGTTGGCGTCGCCACATATATAGGTGCACAAAACCACCGTCTGGGTGTCGGCATGAAAGAGATCCTCCACCGTCACGGTAAAGCTATCCAGCAACGCGCTGTCAGGAACCTCTCCCAAGAGCGTGTCATCCTGCACTGAACACCACGAAGGGATATCAAGGTAGGTGATCTGATGAACCGAATCGTCCGGATCGTAAATCTCCGGATAGTAACTGAGGGTTTCGTAAGTGGCACAGGCAAAAGAATCAGGGGAGACGATCTGGGGCGGGGCATTCTCTCCGGTGACGTTAAAAACGTGGGCGCCGGGAGCACCGATGAAAGGGTGGGTCACCACCCGGCCGGAGTTGTCCGCCGCCTTGATGTAGTAAGCTATCTCCGTTCCCGGCGGCTGGGCAGGTATGCAGACATAGAATGAATCAGGTTCGGAAGTGGTCTGCAGGTGCACGGTGTCGAAGGCGGAGGAATCGATACTGTAGTAAACCAGAAGGGATTCTGGAACCAATCCGGTGTTGCTGTGATCTTTGATCTCCACCGAGACCAAATAATCATGATCGTAGACCTCGGTGTCGAACAAAGGAATGTGATCGATGAAAAGCATATACCGGTCGGTCACTCCCATGATGCGGCAGTGAATGGCATCGTTATCGTACCAGGAGCCGTAGAATCCCAGAACTTCATAACCGGGCATGGCTTGTTGGTAAACCTGCAGCGCGCTATCATCCCAGGAACTGCTGAAGATGGGGACGAATACCTTGTCGTTTAGAATTATGGAATTGGTGTATGCGGTCCCGTAGGGACAATAGACTCGCACGACGGTATAAGGTTCTCCCCAGGCACTTGTCTGAGTCGCCAGAAAGTCTGCTCTGGCATTGAGAGGGTCGTAGCTGGGATGTCCGGGAGAGACGTCCTTTATCAGGATGGTGGTCGGGTCCAGAAACTTGGCCCAACAATCTATGTGGTGAATCCCGCCCGATTCTATGTATTCCAGGACGGTGTAGTCATTCCCCAGATAGTCTTTCATCATGGCGTCTACCTCTCTCTGGGTCATGGAGGGATTCTCATCATAAACCAGCCGGGTGGACATGGACGTCCTTAATCCGTCCGACATGTGATTTCCGCCGGTAGTGGTCAAGTCCATTCCATACACCGGAACGCCCCATTCGGTACCGATGACCCCGGGAATCAGATCGTCCTGCGGCCGGGGGCGGTTATAGACGTGATCGACGATTCCGTAATTGCCTGCCCCGTCGAAGATAAACCAGGGCCCGTAGTCCCTGGTCCAGATGCTGTTGGTGGGAGCCATTATGAAAAAGGCGTTGGCCATATTCACCCCGCCACTCTGATAGGTAGCTGTTGCGGACAACTGCTCTGAGGAATTCGCCACGATGGTGTAGATCTCGATATCCTCAGACATCTCCGCAATCAGCGAAACCGGGATTCCCAGGGGCCATCTTATTATGGCGCCGGTCATCGGCTCCCACTCGGCAGGATTTCTCGCCGGCCCGACAGGCGGAGCGGTGGTGCGGTGGCCGATTCCGATCTCGTCCAAGCGGGTCATCTCCTCCGGGGTGAGCTCAATGGGCAGGGATCCCAGCTTCCCGTACGCTTCGATTTTAGCCTGCAGGTCCGCCATTTGATCTTTCTCGGAGAGATTATGAGCTGTGGCGCAGACAGCAAGCATAAGAATCAAACCTATCAGAAACAAAGTCGTCATTCCGGTCCTGTTCATCATGCCTCCGGTAGGATCAAAAAACTGCACCTATCAACTTGAAACGTGACCACCTCGTGCAAACGCCGGGATGCGGCGAACGCGGCGCTCGACTCAACCACTGTGAAGCTCGAAGAGGGAAACAACGCTCTCTCGCACATGTTCAAGCGGCCATCTCGTCTATTAATCAATATAAGGGAAATGAGGTTTTTTGCAAGGAGAAAAAGGAGAAGAAAAGGGCTCAGAAGAGTCGCGCTGCCTCTAAACCGAGCAGCAGACTTGTCCGAGAAAAGTCTCTTTTTTGCTTGACAAATCGTCGAGACACCCTATATTTAGATTTGGAAGGGGAACTAACAAAATCACAGCAGATTTGCGCAATTCATCGGACCACCATGCTGTTCCCAGTGCGCGCAACCGCGCGCTGAAAGCTGCCCACACCGGCAGGAGGAAAAGATGAATCTGAGAGTTCTTTTCAAATGTTCAGGAGCAATGTTCCTTGCGATAGTTCTTTTGCTCCTTGGTGGTGATTATGCCGTCGGTTCGAAGCCTTTGAAGGGAAAGAAACCGGCCAGGAGCACTGATGCAACCGTGACCACACAGGAACCCTGCGACACCACCCTCCAGATGCTGATGGGATCCGCCGCGCCCTCCCTCATGTGGAAGCAACCGCCGACCCAACAGTACCTCAACATGCAATTCGAGATGCCCTCAGATCACGGTGGGCGTCTGGAGTACATAGAACTCGTCTTTTACGAAAGCGGGTGTTCCGGGACCCCAGACCCGGACGCCTACGTGTGGCTATCTGACGGCACCTTCCCGCTAGACAACAGCCCCCCGTCTCAGGCCATCGCTGAGTTTCACGTCGATTACGAAGACATAGTATGGTTTCCGGGCGGCACTAATGTTCAGGCCTATTATCTGGGAATAGAATTTGATCCGAACGAGTTGTTTCATGTGGGAGTCTTCCACGCCCTCGAGCCGGGGGACACCCTGGCTCACCTGAGTGACGATGGAAGCATGCCATCTGAGCGTGCCAGCGCCTGGGGCGGTACAACCTGGGAAAGTCTTGCCCCCTATTTGTTTAAGATGTACGTATGGATCTGTCCGTTTCCTGTCGAGTCCACCTTCACCCTGAGGCGCTCTCCATCCGCGGCCCAGGCCTCCCCGGGGGACCCGCCCGCTGATCTATATGAAATTGAGGTAGGGTCGGCCACGGGCTACGACTTGAATGTCACCCTGAGCCTTCTGGACGTCATGCCGCCGGCCAACATCAGCGCAACCTTCACTCCCAATGGGGTGCCTCCCTGGTATATTTCTGACGTTGCGGTAACCGTGGATGCGGATGTGCCTTATGGTGATTATGTTCTGACTTTCCAGGCCCTGGGAGAGGACGGACAGGAGCGCATCTGCGATGCTACCTTAAGAGTCCAGCCGCCTTATGAGGAAGCAGAGGTAGGCTTCTATCACGGCATGCAGAGGGCATCCAACTTCGGGCCTGTAGGGAACAGTGGCTCACCGGAGAGCTTTGTGTGGTATGGCAGTGATTATCTGTTCGATGGTACGTTCCTGCTCGCGGGCGCCGATACGGGTCAGATGGCACTTGATATATACGACTGCGAGCACTGGGGTTGGGTTCCGACCGAACATCTTAATCTGTACTATGATGCTGAGTACAACGCGAATGTTGCGTATGCTAATCTCGTTGCTGAGACCGTCCCCGGAGAATGTGAGTCGGTATTTGTGGTGGGCGTGATGGAGGAGTGCGCGGGCTTCTCCATCAAGATCAGGATATCCCATAACACTGGCGACACTCCCATTCCGGAGCTTTATGCCGGGGTATTCGAGGACTGGGACGTGGGCGAGTATGACACCAACTGGGTTGAAATGGACACCCTGCGTAACTTGATGTATATGTATGACGTGAGTGACCCCGCCAAAGTGTTCGGCATCATGACCGCTCCATTATACGACGCACTAATGCACAGCATGATCGCTTATGATCTCGTCTGTGAGCTCTGGATTAACGACTTTGGTTTCTGTTGGAATCCGACCGGCATGACTGAACGAGAATCATTGTTTGTTCTCATGACCAACCCCAATCCCCATTACCGATTTGCAGGCTGGTTCCACCCGAATCCATCCGACTTCGCCTTGCTGACGGTCTCCCCGCCGTTTTCACTGGATCCCGGGGAGGGGCATATCGAAATCTGGATCGACTTCGGCAGGAATCTTAACGACGGGATGACCTGGAAGGAGTGGTATCACAAGGTCTTAAGATACGTGGGCTTTTACAGAGGAGACGTTAACCCACCCTATCCCGGGGAGCAGCCTACCCTGGATGTCAGCGACGTGATCCATCTGGTCAACTACTTGTTTAAGACCGGCCCGGCGCCCTTTCCCTATGCCGATCAGGGGGACGTCAATGCTGATGGCGCTGTAGAGTTGGGTGATTTAGTCTATCTGATCAACTATCTCTACAGGGGCGGACCTGCTCCGATTGACCACGTGCGCTTCATCCCGTCCATGTGGAGCAGACCGAGCCTGTTCACAAATCCTTACTGGCGGTGAGTGAAGTCGACGACGGGTGCCGGCGAAGTCAGTGTGGGTTTCAGCTACTAGGGATTTCCGCAGTGGGGGGAGCACATTTGTATTGACAAATCAGGCAAAGGCCTTAAATTATAGAACGGAAGGGAAACCAACAGAAGTACGTGAGTCGATTGCAGTTTTCTCAACCGGACCTTAGCAGCGGTTCAGCTTGCCATCTTGAGTCCGTGAGATGACCTGCGCCCTCTCTGGTTTCAGGTAGAACTCATTTGCAGAGAACATAGATAGATGAGTAGAATGTCTGCAACGAATTGTCGTTCGAAGACCTTATTCGGAAAGGAGGTAGATAATGGCTGCAGCAAAGCGTTGTTTCGCCCTGCTGGCAGCGTTGGTGCTCCTTGTCGTGATCATCGGGTCGATTCCCGCCGGTGGCACGACGGTACGCAGTCTGGACGTAACCAGCTTGTCGCTGGCCGCAGCATCGGTTGTGGAAGGGGATGTTGTCGGGACGAGATGCGCATGGAACGAAGAGCACACCCAGATATACACCTACGTCACGCTCGAGGTCACCGACGTGTACGCGGGCAGCGCACGAGTCGGCATCATGGAAATCCGGATGCTGGGCGGCGCGGTGGGTGACACCGCCATGATCATCCCGGGCGCTCCCGGATTCGCCAAGGGCGAGCATCTGGTCCTGTTTTTGCATGACGATCCGGGGCTCTATATCCCCGTAGTAGGACTCCACCAAGGCAAACTCTCCTTCACGGTCGATCAGAAGACCGGTCTGGAGGTCGTCGGAAACCCTCAAGTCGGCTTCTTTGATAAGCAGGAGCTTAAATCCCTGGTTGTCAGAGCCAGAGAGAGGAGGTAAAACAGATGCGCAAGATGATTGTATGTTTTCTGTTCTTGGCTCTGTTACTTGCATCCTGTCCGCTGGCTTCGGCATTTCGCTTGATAAGATATGATCCCAATGAAACCTCTGGATTTCGCACAGAGCCGCATTGGTGGCCGATCCATGATACTCTGGGACAGGAGTGGCACAACTTCGCACACTGGGACCTTCGCGAGTTTCCTCAGTGCAGAATCCCCTGGTCTGCACATGACGGCACCGGAGACCTGCCAGGTCTAACCGAGTTTGACGAGGTGAACAGCGGCTTCAACTCCTGGGAGGCTGTTGCTCCGGCTGTAATCGGATTTCGCAGGGAAGCCGCCGCGGGCGCACAGCCTCCGTTGAACCTCGACAACAATAACATGATCGGGTGGGGAGCGGGTTTACCTGCAAACGTTCTGGGGATCACGGCCATCTGGCGTGTCATGAGTTCCGGTCAGATACTGGAATCGGACGTCCTCTTCAACGACGTCGACTGGTGGTGGAAGATAGGTCCCCACAACATTGCAAATGACACGGCAGACGTGCAATCTATTGCAGTTCACGAGATCGGTCACGTCATCGGCGTCCATCATTCTGAGATCAACGGTGCGGCGGCCGTCTGCCCTACCATGTGGTGGGCAGTCAATCCCTTCGACGGGACCATACACCAAAGATCCTTGGAACAGGACGACAGACGCGCCTGCAACTTCCTCTACACCCCGGACATTGGGGATGCGCCCGATCCCGACTGCGGCGGCTTCAACCTTTATCCATCTCTGGTGCACCGTCCCGGAGCCGGACGCACGCTCAACGGCGTGCAACTGGACAGCTGGGCTCTTGGAGCGGAACACATCTTCGGCACCAAGGGACAAAGCGACCCGGATGATGATTACCTTTATGAGTGGCTGGGTGATGACGTGAGCGGAGAGTGTGAGTCCAACCAGACCAATGCCGACCCGCGTGACGATGGAGTGAGTATCACCGTTGACCCGATTAACATGATTATGCAGTTCGAGGTTACGGTGTCGACCGGCATCGATGACGCGGGCAACTTCCATGACTATTCTGACCACCATCTTTATCTCAATATCTGGGTGGACTGGAATTGTGATTGTGACTGGGACGCACCCAATGAACATGTGGTAGGTCCGGGAGAGATCGTCGACCCCCCGGCGCCAGGTGTAACACAGGTCTACACTTACGTGGTCGGGATGCCTTATTGCGGATGCGATTCGCTTTGGGTGCGGGTGAGGCTGGATTGGGGCGAGGACTGCTGGGTGGTAGAGAACATAGACGGCACTCTGCTTTTCCAGTATGGCGCCGCCCAGTTTGGTGAAGTTGAGGACTACGTGGTATTGTGTCCGGGGTGGCGCTGGAAGTTCCCTTACGACGACTACGCCCCCAGCGGAATGCCGGATTTCAGCCAACTCCAGGACAACTGGATGAATCCTTCCACCGGACAGATGACCTTCTGTGGTCCGGTAGCTATTGCCAACTGCTGGTGGTGGTTTGACTCCAAGTATAATGAGCCTGTGGGAGTGCCCGGAGACGGAGTGGACATGTTCCCGCTGGTCAGGGACTATATGGATGATCTGACTTCCTTTTTGGGTCTCGATGATCACGATATGTGGAACGTTGACCACAGCATGACCCCCTGGCCCCCTCAAGGACCACCACCAGCCACCTCCCAGCCATTTGTTACGGGAGAACAGGTGCCAGGAGGAGGATTGCCACCATGGGGTGAGTTGGTGGAGAGATTAGCCTGGCATCTGGATACCGACGGCATTCGCACCGGCGACCCGATTGTGGGCACCAACGTGATGGCCATGCAAGAGGGAATTGACATGTGGCTTTCAAGCGAGACCTTCGAGGATGGCAGCGACCTGACAGACAGTCTATGCGTCGTAACCACCAAGATGCCGAGCTTTGCCTATGTGGAGTCGCTGGTGGAGAAGTGCGAGGACGTGATTCTGCTTCTGGGCTTCTGGTACGACCAGGGCGCGGGAGAGCAGGAGTTCATCAGAGGAGATGTTGACGAGAATGGGATTGTTGAGATAGCTGACGTGAGCGCATGCGCAACTGGAGGGCCTTTTTCCTGTAACGATGCCGCCGATGTAAATGATGACGGGGTCCTCAGCCTGGTTGACTGTATATATCTCAACGATTACATCATGGGATCAGGTCTGGAGCCGCCTCCGCCATTCCCGGATTGCGGCACAGACCCGACTCTGGATGAGCTTGGCTGTGCGCATTTTCCTCCGTGCCCAGGTGGTGGTCCAGGAGCGTGGGTTAGAGTCGGCGGACACTACGTCACCGTGGCGGGAGTGAACTCAGACGGGTTCCAAATAGCCTTCTCCGACCCATTTGTCGACTGGGCGGAATTTGGATATCCAGGCAGGGTAGGCAGTGGTCACTACATTGAGCACGGCTATCCTCATTCGGCCACCACGGTCCACAATGATGCGGGGAATGTTTCACATGATATATACACAGTGACGGACCCCTCACCCAGTCCGGGCGGCCTCTGGTCGTTGGAAGATTATTCTGCCAGCACAGACCCGTACATGTGGATGGAGCCCTTCTACCAGCAGAACGTTCCTGAGGAGTTCCAGGATCTGACGGCTCCCTGGAACCAAGTCTCCCCCGTTTACACTGAGGTGGAGTACTGCGTGCACATCAGCCCGTGGCACTATCGGGGGGACGTGAATGGCGACGGAATAGTCAATGTAGGCGATGTGGTTTATCTGATCAGCTATCTCTACAGAGCTGGTCCGCCGCCTGTTCCAATGTCCATGGGAGACGTCAACTGCGACGGGATCGTCAACCTCGGAGACGTTGTCTTCCTGATCGGCTATTTGTACAGAGGTGGTCCGGTCCCGCGCTGCTGTGACCCGTAATCACCGGCTAATTAAGAGAAGTAAGATAAAAAGCCCTCCGCACGGTGCGGAGGGCTTTTCGCCATGGTCGACAGCTTGGGACCGAAGACGAAGTGTGGCCCGAACCTTCAGAAAACGGAGGTTGGGGCGTCCTATTGAATATACCTGACCCAAAAAATGAACGGGACATGCGGGAGGCCATGAACTACAGCCTGAACATTTACAACGTTGCTGGTCAACTGGTGAGAAGCTATGAAGACATGGGTTCTGTGGGCTTGAATATGATCACCTGGGATAGTAAAGACAACACCGGGGTCGAAGTGGCCAGCGGAGTCTATCTCTACAAACTTGAGACCCAGTGGGGAAGCAATAGGAAGAAGATGTTGGTGATCAGATGAAGCTTCGTTTGAGTGACAGTATGTAGATGGTGTAGCCACTGCCTCGGCTGGATCGGTTCACATTTTTTTGGTGGTGTATTGCCTTTTTCACGTAATCCTAATAGAAGGGTACATCATGAAAAAGCCAATTCAAATCATTTGCCTCCTGCTTCTGGTGACCTCATCCATCTCTCTTCTCCCAGGATGCAGTAAGAGATCGACCAGAAGCTGCGGCGGGGCAGAACTTATTGCTTTCCTCTCAGATCGTTCCGGACATCAGTACATGCTCTGGACCATGAAATCGGATGGAACGGCGCAAAAGATGCTGGAAGGAGCATGGGTAATGAGAATGCCAGGTCGACTTCTGCTGCTTTCCCCGGATAGAAACCTGATCGTTTTCGCTCAGGGGAATAAAAGCCGAGGGTGGCTCATGAAGGTAAACTCGGACGGATCTGAACTCGATACCTTGATAATAGAAGCCAGCCTTTCTTACTTTCATCTGGGAGGATGGTCACCTGATGGAGGCAAGCTGGTCTACCATCTCGAGTCGTACTTCGGCGAGCCGCAAAGCGTGGTCTATGTGATAAACCCTGATGGCTCGGGAAGGCTTACACTGGACGAGGGGTATGATCCCAGGTTCTGCGGAAACGATAAGGTGGTCTACTCCCGGCATGATGGCATCTACGTAATCGGCACAAGTGGAGAAGACAAGCAGAGGCTTCAGGAGGCGCTTTTTGGGACTAGTTTGCTAAAGCCGGCAGGTTCGCCTGACGGCAAGAAGGTCGCCTTCGGCCGAGGATTAGTGGTCCCGCCCCCAAATCAAATCTGTTGGCTGGAGATTATAAACACGGACAGCTCGGGACAGACCAAGTTGGCTGAGATGTACGGCTTGTCCACGATATCCGAGATAGAATTCTCGCCTGACAACAAGAGGATTCTGTTTCTCGCCGTGAGGGAAACAGGCGCTGAGATATACGTGGTGAATGTGGATGGCTCAGACCTTCGCCCGTTGACCAATAACAGCGCTCTCGCAGACGGACACGCTCGCTGGTCGCCGGACGGCAGCCGAATCGTCTTCACCTCTACGAGAGATGGCAACCAGGAGGTCTATACCGTCAACACCTACGGGCCTCCGCAGATGAAGAGACTCACCAATAACCTGGCAGGCGATTGCAATCCTGACTGGTGAAGGGATGGAACAGATTAGAAACTGGAAGTTTTTCTACTTGAGCGGATTGAAGCTATTGAGGATTTTCACTTCCCATCTATCTTGAGGCTCCAACTGGAGCTTCCAGTTGGGGAACAATACCACACTCTGCTGAACCTTCTCAAATCCCTCTTCGGACAGCGACACGGTATGAATGGGGAAACGCCAGAGTTGAGACTGGCGGTCGAGCTTGAAGTTTATGTCCAGCTTAAGATGACCGTCTCTTATTCCGAATTCACTGCACCTGGCCGCATTGCCCATCATGGCCGACTCCTTAGTCTTAAGCTCATGATCTTTGACGTAGGAGAAACTCTTTGCATCTTCCTGCCACGGGACGGCGAAGCCAAACTCAATTCCGAACCACAAATTGACCTTGCCCGGGGAGTTGTTTATCAGGGTGTAGGAAAGAGTCAGGTCCGATCCACGCGGGGTAAGGCCGATGGTTTTGGCCACGGTGATGGGAGCCTTCTTCTCCCTGATCCAGACGAATCCATCCCGGTATAGGGTGATGTCAAAACCTTTTTTTGCTTTCTCAATTTTACACCGGTAAGGCTGATTGACGAAGTCACCCTGTTCGGGATATCCGCAGGCGGCGAAATTCTCCAATTTGGTCCCTTCGCCCAGGAAGTGATCAATCAGAGAGCCACGGCGATACCAATCGTAGATCAAGAACTCCTCTAATCCCTCCTCCTTGGTCACGACCAGATCGTGGATGCTGGCGACCGGTCCGTTCCCCTCGTCTTCGCGTTTTTCCTGCGAATCAAGAAGCTTTTTGTGATAACCCTCCTCTCGCCTGGTCAGGGTATCAAGGATGTTTGCGCTCTTCGGCTTGAAATCGAGTTCGAATAAGCTTCCGCCGGAGGAAAGAGAGAAGTAGAGGCCGAAAATCGGGCTGGAGACCACCAGTTCATCATTGCCGTCCCTGTCAAAATCGAAGATTTGGTGATCGACCCAACTCTTGGCAGTATGAGTAAGCTCATCGGTTAGCTTCTCTGCTTCGATGAGATTTCTGTAAACCGCGGAACGAAGATGCGGCAGATACAGGCCGCCGAAGACTCCGTGCCAATAGGAACAGTTACATTGCCCCTGCCACAGAAGGTCTCTTGCCTTGCTCAATTTAGTTTTGCTCGTTCCTTTCTTGCCCTCGAGTTTTTCGATTCTCTGGCTAAGCTGGAGCATCTTTTTGTGCATGTTATTCGCCTCGGGATATTTTGCCAGGAAATTTCTCCAGAAGCCGCCCCTGACGAATATGCCGAATCGTTCGTCCAGATTCTGATCCTTGAGGATACCCTCGAACTCCTCGTACTCCCGGAAGGCCCCCGGAGGCAGAGTCCACTGCATCATCTCGTGATAGGAGGCGGTGGGAAGATAAACTCTTCCTTTAGGGGGAAGTAAGCTTAGGACATCCTTTAAGTGAATCATCTCTATCCAATCTGAATTGCGCTCGATCTCGTCGAGGAATCTTTCGATCCATCGATCTCCGAAGCAGTGCTGGTAAGTCTTGGGCCAGACCCCGAACTTCTCGCCATCGTCACCATAGACGATGAGGTTTCGCCCATCTTCGGTGGCAATCTTCTTGAGGTAATTGACGGTCTCCTCCGGCTCCTTAAACGGGATGGAGTAGCGCAGGAATTTGGAGGAGGGAAAGAGAGCCAGCATATGTCCCTCCTCCTCGGTGATATAGTAACCCAGAAGCTCATCGTCGAAGAGCCCTGAAAACTTGAAATGTGAATCGTCCACGATGGTGTATTTGACCCCCGCCCGAGAGATCGGTTTGGGAAGATGGGGCTCCCAGATCCGCTCCGCCAGCCACATTCCCTGCGGCTCAGTCTCGAATTGCTCCTTTAAGAAATCCGTCAACTTCTCAATCTGCCCGATCTTGTCTTTATCCGGGATGACCGCAAGTATGGGCTCATAGTAACCTCCGGTAAGCATCTCCACCTGACCTTTTCTAACCAGGGCTCCCAGCTTCTCGAAGGCCTGGGGATGATGCTTTTTTATCCACTCGAGCAGAATTCCGGAGAAATGCAAACCTATCTTGAAACGAGGGTGTCTCTCCAGAATCTCCAGGAAAGGTAGATAACTGCGGCTGAAGGCGTGTTCGAACACGTGCTCAAAGTTCCCCACCGGTTGATGATTGTGAATGGCGAAAGCGAATTTGATTTTTTTCATGAGACCTTCCGATAGTTTGTCTTGCGTCTTTCAGTTTCGAATCGCGAGCAGCGGATGAGATGATTTTGTCAATTCCCGATCGTTTGCCTCTCCCAGAAAGCCGGTTAAGAAGGAAAGTGGAGTGTCCACCTTCAGGTGGACCAAAAAAGAACCAGCCACATCTCAGGTCGTTTCTGATCCGGCTAAAGCGGAGGACTCCAGAGATACGATTCTGCAATCTGGTTCCGGGGAGATCCGGCAACGGGTTCTCACCGACGAGCTATTGCTTCCTGAACACAAAACCACGCTTGCCCCCTGCAGGTCCTATCTGCTTCTTTGGAAAGGCCACGAATCTTGGTTAAAAGATGCTGAACTTCAGATACCTCTTGGGATGTCTCTTCATATCCAATATTAATGAATCGACATTTTGGGCGGTTTTCTTAATCTGGTCATACAGGGCGGTGTCGTTCATAAGCTGCCCTAAAGTTCCCTCTCCGCTTTCGATTTTAAAGCTCAGCTTCTTCAGGGAGATGGACAGAGAGTCCAAGGTGGTGGTTATGTTGCATAGTTTTTCCGAGGCCGAACTGAAATTATCCACAGTGCTTTGGAGCTTATCTTTGTTTTCTCCCACCATCTTCCTTAGCTCGGCGGAGGTATACGACAGGTCGTTCATGGTTTGACTGAACTTCTTTTGGTTGCGGTCCAGAAGGGCGTTGGTCTTATCGGTGATCTCCTTCAGGTTTTTTATGACCTTAACCAGTGCGTCCTGGGAAGATTTGGTTCCCACGATCGCCTCCAGATTTTCTGCCAGGCATTTAACCTGGGCGATCATCTCCCCCATCTCCCCCATCACCTCCGGAATGCCGGTGTCGTAATATCCACGAATGGGCTGGGAAAGATCCAGGAGCGTGTCTGAATAACCGGTCTTAACGGCGATGAATCTCTCTCCCATCAGGCCCACGTTCATCACGGTGAACTCAGCATCCTTCTTCAGCACCACGTCCTGGGTTAAGTTGAAGGCGACCAGGACGTCCCCCTGGTATAGCTTTATCCTCTCCACCTTTCCCTGGGGCACTCCGGAGACCGAGACCGGATCACCCACCTCCAGCGAGCCCACGTTGGGGAAAATGACTGCGTACTTGTACCGGGTTTGATCAAACCTGATTCCCTTCACCCAGATTAAGCCCAGAATCAGGATGGCGCAAGCTAAAAGCACCACCACTCCCACCCTCAGTTCCACGCTTTTATTGCTCACTTTTGTCCTTCGTGTTTTAGAGTTGAAAACAAAAGCTCCATTCATCTCTTCGGGCTGCTCTCCGGCAAGGCCCGATTACACCTAAGCTGTGAAACAACCGGTGCCCTTCATCCCCTCTTAACAGATCGATCCCGCTCCACCCTTAGTTTAGGGTTTAATCTTCGTATTTTTTCCCTTACGGTTTCTGATTCTCAAGTAATGCAGAGAGATCGTGTTTCTCCGCTAAGGGCACGTCCCGGCATTCACATTTCACTCCGGCCGAAATCATCTTTTTGAAGGCGGATATCTCTTCCTCAGAGAGGAACAGATAGGGCAGAATCTTCTTTCGCCCTGCCCTGGAATGAACCCCGCCAACATTTACTGAACTGATCTTCACTCCTTTTTCCGTCATCCGCAGGATGTCAAAGGGGGAATCAACTAAAATAACGGTCTTTTCCCCTTCGAATCCGTTTTGCAGTATCCTCCCGGTGGCTTCGTCAACCGAGAGGATGGTGGCCTTAATTTCCGGGGGAACGCAAGCCAAATAAAGCTCTCTTTCCCACGCATTGGAAGCAACCTGATCGTTGACCAGCACCACCTGGTCGAACTTCAGGCTGTTGCCCCAACCCACCACCACCTGGCCATGGATCAACCGCTCATCCACTCTATATAAGACGATCGGCATTAAGTTTCGGCTCGTATTCCTTTCTCCCCCTCCTGCTTGATCAGAGGAATCAGTTGGTCGAAGGGAAGGGACGCCCTCTTGCTGAAGAACTTGACCAGCATGGGCAGATTCACTCCGGTGATCACGACGCTTTTGCTTCGATAGCCGCCCGCTTTAGCGACGATCTTCCTGGCCGTCTGCCAGCAACTGGTTCCGAACATGTCTACGAAGATAACCACTCCGTCTAAGTCGACCGCCTCATTCACATTATTCTTCAAGGCTAAAAACAACTCATCTCTTCCCAGCCCGGAGTTGGATATGACTGAAAGTCCCTCCTGTTTTCCCATTATTCCTTCCACGGTGTCTCTCAGCGCAGAACCGAGATCACCATGAGTTAAAATTACGCATCTAATCATAAAGATGAGTCTTTTCGCCCCTGATTTTGACTGGCGCGCGAACGGTCCGGACCGACGAAGGACGAGTTGGTCGTGTCATCTGTGGAAAGATTCACTCGAAGTCGCTTTCCATGAACTCTCCCACCATCTTCCTTCTGTAGATCTCCTCGGCGTGTCTTTTGGAAAAATCCCTGGCGCTGTCCTCCCCGTAGACCTTCAGCATGTGATTCATGGCGATGACCTCGGAGATGACGCTGATGTCCTTTCCCGGGGATACCGGTATGGTCACCACCGGAATTTCCACTCCCAGGATGGTGGTATATTTGTCCTCCACACCCAGCCTCTCGAATTCCACCTGATCGTCCCAGTGTGCCAGGTTCACCTGAACCTCAATTCTCTTCTGCATGCGGATGGCCCGGATGCCGAACAGCTTCTCCATGTTTATGATTCCGATGCCGCGCACCTCCATATGGTGCCCCAGAAGCTCGCTTCCGGTGCCCACGATGACCTGGGGCGCCTTTCGGATGATCTGGACCACGTCGTCTGCCACCAGACGATGTCCCCTTTCCACCAAGTCAAGAGCGCACTCACTCTTCCCCACGCCGCTTTTGCCGGTGTAGAGAAGTCCCACCCCGTATACGTCCACCAGTGTTCCGTGGATGGTGGTGTGGGGGGCGAACAGGTTGTCTAAGTATACGCCCAGCCTGTTGATGAACTCCACCGTGGAAAGCCGGCTGGAAAAGACCGACACCCCTTTTTTGCAGGCGACCTCCAGAAACTCGATAGAGGGAGTGATTCCCTTGGTCACGATCACGCACGGCAGATCGAATCTGAAGATATTCTCCACCGCCTTTCTTCGTCCCGATTCATCCCGGGCTGACAGAAAGGACATCTCAGTCTCCCCCAGAACCTGCGTCCGCTGACCGGCAAACCTGTCTACAAATCCGGCCAGGGCCAAACCCGGGCGATGAATCTCGTTGCTGGGAACCACCCTTTTCAGCCCGTCCTCGCTGGTCAGCAGGGTGAGCTCCAGACCCTCCTTTCTCTCCCTATAGATTTTTCCTACCGTTACAATCTCCAAAGACAAATGCTCCTTTCGCTCTCGGACCGATGGACTTTCCGTTCCGCCGGACGGCCCACCTGTTCCCTCCGGTTTAGGCTCACGTCTCCTCGAACTCCTCTTCGGGAGAGGAGACTTCTGTGCCTCGCCTCAGGGGCGAAGCTTTTTGGGCTTTCTTGGCCTTCTTATCCTTGAGCCTCTCCTTATATCGTTTTAGCTGAATCTCCATCTTATCGATCACTCTCTCCACGGAATCGCGCATGTCAAATGATCTATGTTTGCTGGTCAGAACGGTACCGTAAACCTTCATTTTCAACTCCGCAGTCATCCTCGACTTCTCCATCTCCATGATCAGGTGCGCGTCGATGATCGTATTGAAGTATCTCTCCAACTTGGCTATCTGTTTTTCCGCAAAGTCTTTCAGGTCGTCAGTTAAGTCGAAATGGCGCGCGGTGGTTCTGATCTGCATGGGGGTTCTCCTTTCAGTTTTTTTGTACCCTCGAAAAGTGCGGAGGTTAAAGAAAAAACAAAAGAAGCCTGGCTTTTAGAATTCCGTACGTTTTGGCCCTCCTTGGGTTTTGAGCATCTTTTGATGGAAGATTTGACAGGGGATGGGGACAATGACATCGGTTTGAGAAAAAGCACACTTTATCTTGAATCTTTTTAAAAAACTCTCTGACAGAAGCATCCACCTGATGGAAATCAGATTCCCTTTCGGACACTGAGGCCCTCTTCAACGGGCTCACCACAAAGACGGATTAAAAAAAAGAGACCCCACCCCGCTGGAAAGCTGGTCTTTAAGTCAGATTACCAGAGGGGAGGTTCACACCTTCCTGTTCGGAATCCTTGATCTGGGCCTTAACCATCCTCTTGCGGAAGCGAGCCGGCAGCATCTTCAACTCCTCTCGATACTTGCTAACCGTTCTTCGGGCGATGTTTATGCCCTGCTTCTTCAGCAACTCATAGATCTGTTGATCGGAAAGAGGAGCGGAGGGATTCTCCTTTCTGATGAAGTCGGAAATAAACTGCTTTACGTTCCGCTTGGAAAGGTCATCTCCGTTTTCCCTGGGGACTCCGGTGTTGAAGAAGTATTTGATTTCAAATATCCCCTGCGGGGTCTGAACGTACTTGCCGTTGGATACCCGGGAAATGGTGGACACGTCCATCTCGACTCTCTCGGCGATGGCCTCCATGATGAGGGGTTTGAGATGGGAGGGACCGTGTTCAAAGAATTCCTTTTGTTCCTCCACGATCTTCTCCATCACCTTGATCATGGTGGAACGCCTCTGATTTATCGCGTTTAGAAGCCAGCGAGCTTTTTCCAGCTTTCCCTCCAGGTAGGTCTTGGTCTCGCCGGAACGGAGTGACCCTTTCTTCAGGAGCGCCCGGTAGGCGCTACTGATTCTGAGCCGGGGAACGTTCTTGTCATTGTGAAAGACCACGAATTCATCCCCGATCTTCTCTACCACCAGATCGGGCATCACCGGGGTAGCCGCCCGGCTGAATCTGCCCATGGCCGGTCTGGGACTTAAGGTCTTGATGAAGTCCATGGCGCTCTGAACCTCTTCAAAGCTCACCCCCATGGTCCGGGAGAGCTGGGTGAAACTCTTTTTCTCTAAGTTGTTTAGGTGATCCCTCACGATGCGGTAAGCTAAGCTGTCCTCAAATCTCTTTTCTTTAAGCTGAATCAAAAGGGACTCCCTGAGATCCCGCGCTCCAACACCTGTAGGGTCGAAGGTTTGAATGTGGGAGAGCACCTTTGAAACCTGCTCGGGAGAGGCGTCCATGGCGCTGGCCATCTCCTCTGCCGAACAGGCAAGATAGCCGTTTTCGTCTATGTTGCCGATGATATACTCTCCGATCCCGACTTCCTCTTTGCCCAACCTGCTGAGGTGAAGCTGCTCCATGAGGTGTTCGTACAGGGTCTTTTCCCTCACCGGGGTGCGCTCAAGCCTCTCCTCCTGGGGCTCCCTTTCCCGTCTGGGGTGGAACTCCCCATCGTCCCTCAAGTAGTCTTCCCAGTTGATCTTATCCAGTTGAGGATCGGCCTGATTCTCTTCCCCCTCCACCGAGGTATTCGTGGTCTCGTCCGCTTCCTCTGTGGTCTCGGCCTCCTCTAAAAGAGGGTTGGTGGAGAGTTCATGCCTTACCAGTTGTTCCAATCTCAGGATGGGCATCTGCAGAAGCTTCAGCGATTGAATAAGCTGCGGAGCCAATTTCATCTGTAGCTTCATTTGCATATCCAGCTTCATGATCGCCTCACCTGAATTTTCGATTCCTCCACCTGCCAGACCTGAAGTCAACCTTCGGCCTGCCCGGTGAATCTGTCTATTCCCTATCGAACTCCACTTTTAAAGTACGCACAAACAGCCGCTTGGCCAAGTCTTTTTTAGTTATATCGGGAACAGCACACCTTTAGTTTAATTTGAACTTCTCGCCCAAGTATATCTTCCGCGCCTCCGGGTCAGAGGCCAAAAACTCCGCGGTCCCGGATTTCAATATCTCTCCATCGCACATTATGTAGGCCCGATCGGTGATGGAGAGGGTCTCCCGCACGTTGTGATCCGTTATCAGTATTCCCAAGTTCTTCTCCCTCAAGCGGTAGATGATCTTCTGGATATCCTCCACCGCTATGGGATCTATTCCGGAGAAGGGTTCATCCAAAAGCATGAATTTGGGTCGGGTCGACAGTGCCCTGGTTATCTCCACCCTCCTCCTCTCGCCGCCGGAAAGGGTGTAAGCCTTGTTTTTTGCCAGATGAGATATGTCCAACTCATTTAGGAGGGCCTCCAACCTCCTTTCTCTTTCCACCTGGGGGATCTTCTGCATCTCGAGGATGGCCATGATGTTTTGTTCCACACTTAATTTACGAAAGATGGAGGGCTCCTGAGAGAGGTACCCGATTCCCCGGCGAGCTCTTTCGTACATGGGAAGCCGGGTTATATCTTCCTGGTCTATAAGAATCTTGCCGCTCTCCGGTTTGATGAAACCTATGATCATATAGAAGGTGGTGGTCTTCCCTGCTCCGTTGGGTCCCAGAAGCCCCACTATCTCCCCCTGCTTGACTTCAATGGAGACCCCGTTGACCACTTTCCTTTTTCGGTAGATCTTTACCAGATTCTCTGACCTCAACGTCAGCCGGGCGTCACTCATCTGTTCCCCTGGAGAATTCTTTGTCGATTATTTCTCTTAAGCTTTTACGCTTCAAGAACGAATCTGTAATCCTGTGAAATCATAAGCTATCCTTTAAGTCTTCCTTCGGCAGCTCTTTTATCTCTCCTTTAACCTTTTTTTTGATCACGAAATGCTTCAGCTCCTGATCCGCCTCCAATCCATATCCGGTGATCACGTCCTGACCCTTGGTGATGGTGACAAAATCGTCGGTGACAATCTTGGCGTCCTGGGGGTTCCATCTCAAGCTCTGAGTCTGGAGCTTTATTCCCTCTTGAGTGGTCACCACCACGTTTCCCAAAGCTTCAACTTTCTGTTTTCCCTCCCGGATTACTCCGCTGTCGGCGACCAGAACCGAGGTCTGGCCTCCGCCTGCGGCATAGAAATGGACTATAAGCTTTTTGGCTTTCTTCAAATCGAGCCTCTCGTATACCGCCACGTATTCGGCGAAGATGGTCGCCGATTTTACCCCCTCCTCGCTGAAGGTGATGGTGGAATTCTCTATGATCTGATCCGGGACGTCCACCGCATGTGCCGGAGCCTTCGATTCATCCTTGCTGCAGTTAAAACCTGCAAGCAAAACTAAGATCAATATCTTCGCAACAGAGTTTTTCTTCATGGCCATTCGGACTCAAGATAAGAAAACATCTCCGCTCGTCAAGAGATTTCGGCGTGAGGTTCGTCAAGCAAATCTACCTTTACGCATGGATGCCCATATTGCTTTTTTCCACCGCCGTCGCTGGAATCGCTTGAAAATCAAGCAAGAAGACGTCTACTAAGTATAGCTGAGTCGCCTGAAAGAAGAGAAGCAGAAACCTCCAGCTTTAGCTTTCAGGTCTCTTTAACTTCGATTACTCATGCCGCCGGTCGATGCGACCTGAGTGTTGCTCGTCTTGTCGGCCGAGCGTCGAAAAGGCTGGTCAAGTCTTCAGTCGAGTCAGAATCAGACGATACGCCCTCTTAGTGGCGGAACTTAAGAAGATGAGATTCAATCGCAAGCTCTATTCTTCGATCTTATGTTTTATCTTTTGCGTCTGGGCGTGGACGCCGCATGCGTGCCCGACTCTCTGGCCCACAGATCGGTGAAGTTCAGCATGACCGGAGAGCTCTCCGATCCTTCTGGGCAGCCGGTGCCTCTCCGCGCTCATTCCGGGGAACTGACCATCTGGTGGAGCGTTCCCGGAGATGCAAACAACAACAGCTTGGTAAACGTGGGCGACGTCGTCTTCCTGGTCAACTACCTGTATAAAAGCGGCTCTGAGCCGTGCGTGATGGAGGCAGCCGATCCGAATGCGGACTGCCAGGTGAACATCGGGGACATTGTCTATCTGATCAATTTCCTCTATCGGGAAGGCTCCCCCCGTCGGCCGGATGCGCCCGCTGAATCGGTTTTTCTGACCACTCCTCCTTATCTCTCATAATCTCTTCGACGGAGTAGAGTTAGGTCGGGATCTCTGATATAGGATGGAACCTGGCTGAAGCCGGTCACGGCCTGTTCTGCAGAGTTTTCGCCGCAATAAGGACAAACCCTATCCTTTTTGTTAGGGTCACACGAGATTGGAGTGTCACCGATTTTTCTTGACAAGTTGAGAGTAACTGGATATATTAATTAGGGTAAAGCCGACAGCTGGATAGAGCCAAAAATCGAACACAGGGGGACATCTTTTTAGTGGGACCCCGTACGCTGAAAACAGTGGTGTACCTGATACTGACGCGCTTTTAAACCCAGGAGGCGGGAAATGCGAAGGATTTCCTTGGTGCTAATCGGATTGGCTTTGGGAGTGTTGCTCTTCCCAGGCCAGATCTGGGCCGAATGCTACGATGACCCCAATGATAACGGAATAAGAGACACCTTGCATATAGAGATTTACCCGGAAGACCAGCAAATCTGGCCCCCGCCCGAGCTTGTTCGTTTCTCCTTCTTGGTGACCCATGACATCGTGGATCCGCTCATAGATTCGATAGCAGGGTTTGTCCTTCCTTTCTGTTTCAGCTCAAGTAATCCCGCCGCTCACTGCACCCTGGATCCGGCCAACAACACCACCGACCTGCATCCCCGGCCGGACCTCAACCGGAGCATCTTTCGTCACCTGCCCAGCATGGAGGACCCGCAGGTGCGCAACTGGATGATGGATTTAGCCGCACAGGGGACAGATCTGGAGTGGGACACCAGGATTCTCGTTCTGGGCGGGACTCACCTCTGGATGTCGTTTGTTCCCGCCGGCTCGGCAGATCAGATGTTCCCGGATGGCAGCAGGATTCTTCTGGCCACCTTCACCTTCAGCCTGCAAGACAGCACCACCATCTGCATCGATTCCTGCTTCTGGCCACCCACCTGCCGCTATTCTTTCGCCCGATCAGATGCGGTTACCTATCTTCCCTGTCACTACCCAACCTGCGAGGTGATCGCCGGCGGCCCGGAGACGTGGATCGAGTGCCCGCCTCCCGAGGCCCGAAGCGCCAACGGTACATATCAGTCGGGCAGTTTTGCGGCTGGCTGTGACGGCGGTGTGGTGACCGGCGTTCAGTTGTGGGGTGATCCCCCGCCCGGCATATCGGAGGTTGAGGCGGTCTATGCCACCCCCTTGGGCCAGCCCTACGTGGAAGGATATTTGAATTATACAGTTACTGATCATTGTTACCCGGGCGCCGATTTGCAGCTTTGCGTATTCAACGATTTTCACAACGGTCCGGCAGGTAACTGCTACTTTCATTTGGCATTCGATAACAATCCTCCCGCCATCAATCTGCCGGATACCTGGCGGGCTTTGTCCGGGTATACCATGACATTGCACGTCCCTGCCAGTGACGTGGATGGCGATGCTGTTGAGGTGGCTGCGTTGAACGGATTCTGGTACGAGCCGGATTCCCTGCAATCGCCAATCAATCCCCCCTCTTTTGATGGCGGGAATCCAGCTCTTTTGACCTGGGTGCCTGACCAATCCGAGACCGGAAACTGGATCTGTTCGTTTTCAGCCACCGACGCTTGCGGCGCGGGGGTTACGCATCAACTAACCATTCAAGTAGGTACGCCATACTGTGGGGATTGTACCGGTGACGGTGATATCAATCTCGGAGATGTGGTCTATCTCATAGGTTATCTCTACAAACAAGGTCCTCCCCCGGATCCGCTGTGTATGGGTGACGCCAATGGCGATGGTTCAAGAGACGTGGGTGACGTGGTTCTGCTGATCAACTATTTGTTCAAAAGTAGTTTTGCGCCCTGTTTCGATTGTTGTCCCTGAAGCCTGCGGGGCATTTTGACAAAGCAAGATTGACGTAAGTGATGCTGATAAGTCCGCAACCTGGAGGTGTGAAATGAGGCGAAGTCCTTTGGCCTTAGCTTGTCTGGTTTTCGGGGCGGCTTGCTTCTTCAGCCAGAGCTGGGCGCAATGCCCGGAGGACCCCAATGATAACGGAGTATGCGACACCCTTTACATTGAGATCTGGCGCGATGACGATACGCCTTGGCCGCCGTTTCCCCATTTTGTGCGTTTTCCCATCCGGGTGACCAACGACATCCCGGACCCAGACATCGACTCCATCGCGGGTATAGTTATCCCCCTGTGCTTTACGTCAACCTACGCGGGTGCTAACGCCACGATAGACATCGCCAAGAACAACACCAACCATTTCCCTTTCCCGGATCTGGAAAACAGCATCTTCCAGCACCTGCCCACCATGGATACTCTGACTGCGACGGATCGCAACTTCTTGATGGATATATCCTACGGCTATTTGACCTGGAACACGAGGGAATTGGTTCTCGACGGCGGGACTACCTTCTGGATGTCGTTGATCCCCAGTGGCTCGGCGAATCCCAGGTTCCCGGGCGGCAGCAGAGTGCTGACGGCCACCATGACCTTCACCATATTAGATACCACGACGATTTGCATCGACAGTTGCTTCTGGCCGCCACTGGGCCATTTGGCTTTCGGCAGGTCAGATGCAGTTACTTACGTTCCAAGGCACTTGCTGCCCGTATGTGAAGTGATATACATTATCGGAGGACCGCCTCCGGTTCTCTGGTGCCCTCCGGATCAAGAACATCACGCTGAAGGTCACTTTTCCGGTTTTCACTTCTGGGGAGAGGACCTAGACGGTGTGGTAACTTCGATTTCATCAGAGTTCGTCGGCGCGGGAGTGGAGCT
>JBAUFO010000022.1:0-12080 GCA_049679185.1 Candidatus Zixiibacteriota bacterium | reverse complement strand
CCTCCGTGGGTATGTTGATGCAAACGGCCTCCTCCTCGCTGATGCATTTGAAGCCGTGCAGAACCAAAGGCGGTATCTTTACCAGCACGGGGTTGTGTTCGCCTAAGAAGAATTCATTTATCTCGCCTTTGGTCGGAGACATATCCCGGTTATCGTATAACACCAGCTTCAGCATCCCCTTCACCACCGCAAGATGATCGGTCTGCACCTTATGATAATGCCACCCTTTCACCACCCAGGGATAAGCCGTGGTCATGTACACCTGGCCGAATCGGGAGAAGAGATCGTCATCTGAGCGCAGAATCTCCATCAACCTGCCCCGCTCATCCGGAATCACCCGGAGCTTCTTGACTGCCACTCCATTGATCATGGCTTAGCTCTCCCTACATCCTTGAGTTTAAGCCAATCCTGGTCGTTTAAAAAGAACAAGCTCACAGCAAATTTCGTGGGAATGGAAATGCTCAAGGGACGGCAATTCTATGTTAGATATCTCTCCTGTTGGCGCCTCCCTCTGCCACCAGGTTGCTGGTGCGGAGAAGCGATTCGAAGGTGCCTGCATCCGACCACCACCCTTCCAGAATGTCATAGGTCATCTTGCCGTCTCGGATGTATGCGTTGCTTACATCGGTGATCTCCAATTCCCCCCGATCAGAGGGCCTTAGAGTCTTTATGACGTCGAAGACCCTGCCGTCGTACATATAGATCCCGATGACCGCGTATTTCGATTTGGGGACCTCCGGCTTTTCCTCGATCTGCAAGAGCTTTCCGTCCACTATCTCCGGCACCCCGAATCTCTGGGGATCGGGCACCTCCTTTAGGAGAATCTTGGCTCCCTCCTTCTGCTTGCGAAAATCCTTAACCGCCTGGCCTATGTTTCCCTCCACCACGTTATCACCCAGGATGACCACCATCTTCTCATAGTCGGAAAAGTGTTCCGCCAGCGCCAGAGCGTCGGCTATTCCACCTTCACCCTCCTGGTAGGTGTAGTTCAGGTGCTTTAGGCCAAACTCCTTTCCGTTGCCCAAGAGCCTCAGAAAATCTCCGGCGTGGTTTCCTCCGGTGACTATCAGAATGTCATCTATCCCCGCATTGATAAGGGCCTGCAAGGGATAGAAGATCATGGGTTTTTCATACACCGGGAGGAGATGTTTATTGGTGATCTTGGTTAAGGGATAAAGCCGCTTTCCCAATCCACCTGCCAGTATCACACCCTTCATGATCCGATGTACCAGTTTCCTTTCTCGTATCTGACGGGCATGGAGATGATCTTGGTGAAATCGTTCTTCTCGCTGCGGATGGTCATGGATACCATGGCCCTGTTCATGGGATCGTTGGGCGGCATGTATACCTGACTTACGTCGATGATGATGTCGGTGGTGTCCTTCAACTGCGGGTTATCGAAGTTGCTTAAGAAAACCTCTTTGCTCTCGCTGTCTGAAAGACCGCTGGAGAGAAGTCCTTCTGCCTCCTCGAACCGGTCGGTGGCCATGAGGAACATGAACTCCTTGATCCTCTCCCGGGCCCTCTCCTCGGTTTTATTCTCCATGCTATGACAGCCGAAAAGCAGCAGAGGGATCAGTATAAAGAACGTCTGGAAAATCTTCATCTTCAATCCTTGTGGAAATCTGCCGGACGGTTGCGGGGAGTTCCCCGGGTCCGGCCGGCGAGGTCTCAAGATCGATGGGTGTCGTTCTCGGAGGTGGAGATCCCTAAGGCCGGGTCAAAGCCGAAAGCCTTCCTTAGCCTGGAGGGGCCTTCCTCGCCCGGGATCGGCCTGTCGGGTGATCTATTGTTTGCCTTCCTTTTTCTGCTCCTCCTTGCCTCCTTCGGCCGGCTTCTTCTCCGCCTTAGCCTCCTTGCCCTTCTCCTCTTCCTTCTCCTCCTTCTTTTCCTCCTTTTCCTCCTCCTCTTCCTTCTTCTCGCCGATTACCTCCGGCTCTTCCTCAGCCACGGGAGCGGCCACCTCAGGCTCCTTGAACACGGTGGGAGGAACCACGCTGACAACGGAGCTTTTTGAGTCGGAGAGTATCTCCGCGTTCTCCACCTTGATGTCACCCACGTGAACCGAGTCGCCGATCTTAAGATGGCTCACGTCTACCTCGATCTTCTCCGGGATGGCGGAGGGCAGGCATTCGATTTCTAAGTCCCGCAGCGCGTGCTGAAGGATGCCCCCATCGTCCACTCCCACCGGAGTCCCCACCAGGTGAATGGGCACCTGGATGGTCAGCTTCTTGGTTAAGGAGATCTGGTGGAAATCCAGGTGCAGGATGTCTCCCGTGACCGGATCGCGTTGAACCTCCCGCACCAGCACCTTCCGCTGACTATCCTTCTTGTCGTCCAGCAACAAGGTTACGATCACGTTCTCGCCCAGCCCGCCCCGCAGAAGGGAGAGGAAGGATTTGGTCTCGACCTCTAAAGCCAGGGTCTTAGTCTCCGGACCATATAACACCGCAGGCAAGAATCCGTTTTTTCTCAGCTTCCTAGCGTATTCCTTCCCCGATTCTTCTCGAGGTTTTGCCCTGAGTTCAATCTCCTTCATTGTTATTTCGCTCCTTAAGTTGTTAGTAATCGAAAAGGGAACTCACCGATTCTCCCTTATAAATGCGGCTGATGGCCTCTCCAAATATCTTGCCTACGGATGCAATCTCGAATTTGTGTGATAGATTCTTGCTTTCTGAGTCTATGGTATCCGAGACTACCACCTTTTTGATGGACGAATTCTCGATTAACTCAAGTGATCTCCCCGAGAGGACGGCATGGGTCAGGCAGGCGTAAATCTCTTTGGCTCCCAGTTTGACCAGAAAATCGGCGGCCTGGGTCAAGGTTCCGGCGGTGTCCACTATGTCGTCCCGGACGATTATGTTTTTGCCTTTCACCTCCCCGATCACGTTCAAGACCTCCACCTGGTTGGCCTGGTGCCTTTTCTTATCCAGTACGGCAAACGGCATGGTGAGTTTCTTGGCGAAGTTTCGCACCATCTTTATGCTGCCCAGGTCAGCCAGGACCACCCAGTCAGCCGGTTTGAATCCGGAGCAGTAGTCGAAAAAGACCGGATTGGCGAAGAGATGATCCATGGGGATGTCGAAGAACCCCTGAATCTGAACCGCATGCAGATCCATGGTCAAAACCCTGTCTGCTCCTGATGCCGCAATCAGGTTGGCCACCAGCTTGGAAGTGATAGGAACCCGGGGCTGATCCTTTCGGTCCTGACGGGCGTAAGCGAAGTAAGGGATCACCGCGGTGATTCGCTCCGCCGAGGCTCTCCGGGCGGCGTCGATGATCACCAGAAGCTCCAGCAGATTCTCTGCGGGAGGGTTGGTGGACTGGATTATGAAGACGTCGGTCCC
Organism: Candidatus Zixiibacteriota bacterium; assembly: GCA_049679185.1. Classification (GTDB taxonomy): domain Bacteria; phylum Zixibacteria; class MSB-5A5; order MSB-5A5; family SM1-73; genus SM23-73-3. The sequence goes on along the minus strand of JBAUFO010000022.1, from coordinate 8,733 downwards.
GCGAATGTTCTGGTTTATCTTGACGGCGATCTCCCCGTCGGAAAATCTCTTAATCTCCGCATCACACAGGGGCGTTTTCAGATAGTCAGCGATCTTCTGAGCTAAGGGCCGGTTGGAATTTCCGGTGATAAGCTTTATCTTTTCGTTTATGGACATTTTCTTCTGCTTTAGGATTTTATAAACCTGGGGCGCCAGGATTCGAACCTGGGATCCAAGATCCAAAGTCTTGTGTCTTACCACTTGACGACGCCCCAAAGGAGTGGTCAAAAAAACGATTCACGCCTGTGGCATGATGCCCGATAAGATCTTAAACCATAGACGTAATCAAAAGGAGGGATTGAGGTTATTCTATGATGTCACTATCCTCTGGCGTTTCCTCGGGTGGCGTCTCGTCGGGTGGCATCTCCTCGGTGCCACCGCCGGCCTCTTTGTTTTTCAACTCGTTCTCATACGCCGCCAGCACCTTGTCCTCAATCATTCTGCGCATATCGTTGTTTATGGGATGCGCTATATCCTGATGGGTTCCATTCTGTCTTTTCCGGCTGGGCATGGACACGAAATAACCCTTGGTGCCGTTTATCACCTTCAACCCCCGAATCACAAAGGAGTTATCAAAAGTGACATTGACAAAAGCTTTCAGCTTCGCCTCATCCCTTAACGTGATCCTTACCTCGGTGATTTCCACTGTACTTTCCTCCTGGTTGAAATGATCTGTGGACGGTTAACGTTTGATGACATGATCGCACCTCCGGCCAAAAGATCAGCTTCGACCTCAGCCAGAAGCAAAAAGGATTCACCTGCTCAAGCTTCTGCTCAACTTTTAAGGTGATCCCGCCTCGGAGTACGATTCGTCGTTGAGGACCTGAATGCTAACCGGGGATTGGTCGCGTCAGAAAGACCTGCCAATCGCCTCGCAAAAGCTTTCGTGCCACCTCCTCTGCTTGTGGTTTCTGCTCAAACACACCATAGACGGTCGGTCCACTTCCCGACATGGATGACTTTACCGCACCAAAATTTTCTAAACTGTCCTTTATCCTCCGGGTGATAGGATATCTTTTGCTCACCACCTCTTCCAGATCGTTCTCGAAATGCGGAAGAGCCGCAAAAAATCCCGACGCATCTCTCAGATTTCCCAAATTAACGTCTCTACTTCCCTTTGTCAAGCTAATTTTTACGTTCTGATAAGCCCACCTGGTGGGAACTTCTATGCCGGGACATACCAGAACCAGCCAATACCCCCCATATATTCTTATCGGCCGGATCTCCTCTCCTCTCCCCTCCACCAGCGCCTGTCCCGAGTAGAGAAAAAAAGGGACGTCCGATCCCACCCGCGCAGCAAGCTCATGAAGCCTGCCGTCGGGGACTTTGAGATCAAGAAGTTGTCTAACTCCCTTGAGAGCCGCTGCCGCATTTGAACTTCCCCCGCCCAGGCCGGCGGAGATGGGAATCCGTTTTGTTATATGGATGGCCACCCCTTGCTCTTCTTTCTCCTCCTGCAGAAGCAGGGAGGCGGCCTTAAACGCCAGATTGGTCTCATCAGCAGGGCAGCGGGGATGATCGGAGCTTATCACCACGCCCTTTGGCCTTTTCTCCAGGATCAGCTCGTCGAAAAGATCGACCGCCTGCATCAGTGAGCGGATCTGGTGATATCCATCCTCCCTTTTCTTTAAGACCTCAAGTGAGAGGTTTATCTTGGCGGGCGATTTAAGGGTGAGCTTATCCAAGCTAAAATCTTATCTCCTTCCACAGGTTCAAAGCTGCTCTTACCCTGAAGGCTAAATCACTCAAGTTTCTTCCACTCTCGTTCTCGAAATTCTTGATCTTCAGGTGCTCAACCGACAAATCCAGCTTTAACCTCGCGCCGGGTTGATATGTCAGTATGAGTTGATGCTGACTTGTATATTCCACCATCCCGGAGGGAAATTCGTCGGAGGTGGGCACAGCCGGACTCTGGGGAATGTCAATTCGCCCCTCTCCCTTTCTTCTGTACTCTCCTGAGAGCGACAGATCGATATCCTTGGTGAAATGATAAAGCAGACGGAGATGCCAGCGGTCGGCGTCCGGACCCAGAATGCTCCCTATTCCTCGACCGTGATAAGTGTAAACGTTCCACGGCTTGTTCTGCCCGTATACCCAATTATTGATTTTGGTGTATTCTGCATTAAGATAACTTCTTTTTACGCCAAACGGATTGACATACTTCAAGCCGAGTTGAAAACCGGTCTGGTGAGGTTCCGATTCAAAATCGTACTGGAAATCGTCCACCAGAAGCTCGAAATAGACTTCCTTGTTCTTGAATGAGGAAAGCGCGATATCGAAGCTCCAGAGGATATTGTCGTCCCTTCCCAAGTTGTGCTGCTCTCCGTAGAAAGGCAGCAGGGGATTCAGATAATGAGCTTCAGGATCGCGATCTTCCCCGCCATAGAGGACCACCTCAGATATACCCATCTCCAACCCGAACTTCAGCTTCAAGTTTATCCGGTGGCCGGAGAGATATCTCTGGGCACGGAAACCGTAACCAGGAACCCAGAACCGGTCCAGCTTCGCGGCGAAGAAGATCAGCTTAAAGGAACCTAAGTTCCCCTGGATCTTTATCATGTCGAATGGCGGAATACGACCGGAGAGCAAAAGGACGTCTTCCCGCCCCGGGCCCCATCGCAGATGATCCCTTCCCAGGAGGAGATGAAGATACCCTAAATCTATGTTGGCGTAAGCCTGATCGAACACCCCGGTCAGGCCATGCTTCCACTCCCTTCCGACATACCTTTTCTCCTTCTCCGCGTCGGTGTCTATCACCACCCGATCCTTGAGGACGAACTTTTGGTCGAACTGCAAGCTGGCTTCAAATCTTGCCTGCAGGCGTCCATAAGAGCTATCTCCTTCAGCCAAAGAGGCATGGACCACAGGATTTGCGGCATATCTGAGGATGTTCTTATCTCGCTTGAGTTTGTGTTTCTCATGATAGAGCTCTTCTAACTCCAATCGAAATTCCTGGTTCAGTTTGGCCAGCAGCCAGAGTTGAGAGTCGCTCAGTCTCAGCCCTCCCTCCTTCAGCTTCAAGTTTACCTCCAGGACCAAGGAGGCGATCTCTCCCCGGCGGTAAGGTCTTACACTCTTGTGAAGCGAAGAAAATAAACCCCGGCAGTGAAGCTCATCGGTCACCTCATAAACCCAGCTGTCCAGGGGGATATTCTCTAAGAGGGTGGCTTCTGAGATAACAGATAAGAGAGGCGATAATAGAAAAGTCAGAAGGATGATTTTTGTAACTTGCTTTGCCAAGTTCTTTCAATCCCGGTGAAGGATCGCTTCTTTGGGTTCGCCAGTTGGCAGGAGACTGCTATTGACCTGAGGCGAATCCTTTGGCCCGGTCTAATGGTTCGTGCCTGATTGCTGATCAGACAGGAAATCGGACAAAGTGCCGATGTTTTAAAGCTTTACGATTTTCTCCCGGTTCTTTTTCACATTCTTGGTGGCATTGCGGGTGTCCATAACCAGCTGTGCGTTCCGCACGATAAAGTCATAATCGTACGCAGAGTGGTCGGTCAAAATGGCCACACAATCGGAGTCTTGAAGAATCTTCTTGGTCAACCTCACCGATTTCATCTCCGAATCGTCCATGCCGATGGAGGGCACGTGAGGATCACTATATTCCACCTCTGCCCCGGCGATCTGTAAAAGCTCAAGTACGTCCAAAGCCGGCGACTCTCTCAGATCTTTTATGTCCCTTTTGTATGCCACTCCCAACACCAGGATCTTCGAGCCTTTCAGGCTCTTCTTTCTTTGGTTCAATGCCCGGTTGATCCGCTCCACCACGTATTCCGGCATGCGGGAATTTATGTCTCCTGCCAGCTCGATGAACCGGGCGTAGTAGTTCAACGATTTGAGTTTCCAGGAGAGATAATGCGGGTCGATGGGTATGCAGTGTCCACCCAGTCCCGGTCCGGGATAGAAGGGCATGAACCCGAAGGGCTTGGTGTTGGCGGCGTCGATGATCTCCCACACGTCTATCTTGAGCCGGTCGCACATCAGGGCCACCTCGTTCACCAGCCCGATATTGACCGAGCGGAAGGTGTTCTCCAGAAGCTTGACCATCTCCGCACTCTTGGTGGAGGAGACCGGAACGGCGCGCGTTATGGTCTGCTCGTAGAAGAACCTGGCGATTTCGGTACACTGAGGGGTTATTCCGCCCACCACCCGGGGAGTGTTCTTGGTGGTATACTTTTCATTTCCCGGGTCGACCCTTTCCGGGGAGAAGGCCAGGAAAAAGTCCTTTCCCGCCACCAGCCCGGTTTCCTCCAGCATGGGAAGAATCAGCTCTTCCGTGGTTCCCGGGTAGGTGGTGCTCTCCAGGATGACCAGTTGCCCCGGATGCAGGTACTTCCGAACCTCGCTCACCCCGGCCAGTATATAGGAGACGTCCGGGTCCTTGGTCTTGCTCAAGGGGGTGGGAACGCATATGGCCACACAGTCGACCTGGTTTAAGACGGAAAAGTCGGTGGTGGCGTTTATCTTCCCCTTTCTTACCAGCGGTCTCAGATCGTCGTCGTCAACGTCGTCGATGTCTGATTTGCCGGAGTTTATCCGGCTCACCCTCCCAGAGTCTATGTCAATCCCAATAACCTTGAAACCCTCCCTTCCCAACTCCACCGCCAGGGGAAGGCCTACGTATCCCATGCCGATAATCCCCACCACCGCCGTCCTGCTTTTTATCTTCTTCTCTAATCTCTTATACAAGTTGTGCCTCCCAAGATAAATAAATGACGGATGATGAATGACAAATGAGGATGATGGATATCGAGCTCGTCATTCGATATTCGTCATCCGGTATTTGCGTTCAAGATTGACTATATCTTCTCCTCCAAAAATTCAATGTATCCTCTAACGTCTTTTCTACCGGAATCTTCGGTTTCCAGCCGGTGGCTTCCCTTATCTTGGAGTTATCACCCACAAGAATCGGGATCTCTGCCGGCCGGTACTTCTCTTTATCCACCTCCACCTTTATCTTTTGTTTCGACAACCCGAGCAGACTTTTGAGCACGTCTTTAATCCTATACGCCTGTTGTGAACATATATTGTAGGCCTGGCCTGGTTTTCCCCTTCGCATCAGAGAGACGTAAGCTCTCACCACGTCCCTGACGTCGGAGACGTCCCTTCTGCTGGAAAGATCACCCACCTTTAGGACCGGAGGCCGAAGGCCAGCCTCGATTTGAGCTATCTGCGAGGCAAAGTCGGGGATGACAAATCCGGTGTTCTGCCGTGGCCCGGTATGATTGAAGGCTCTTGCCCGGATAGCATAAATCCCGTAAGATTTGAAATACTGATAAGCTAAAAGATCGCAGGCTGCCTTGCTTATACCGTACGGGCTGACGGGAAGGAGGGCTTTCTCCTCGGTTATGGGCACTTCCCGGGGCGTGACCTTCCCGTACATGTCACTTGAACCCACCACCAGAATCTTGACCGGCTTCTTGAGATTCCTTCCAATCTCCAGAAGGTGCAGGGTTCCGCGGATGTTACTCCCGATGGTTTCCACAGGTTTGGAAAACGATTTCGCCACCGAACTTAAGGCTGCCAGGTGATAGATTTGGTCCGGGTTTATTCTCTTCACCACCCGGGAGAGGTGATCGAATTGGGTCATGTCGCAGGTGGAAAGATGCAGGCTTCGCCTGATTCGTCGAATATTATCCAGGCTCTCGCCGGCTAAGCAGGTTCCAAAAACCTCATTTCCTTTTGTTACCAGCAGCTCGGCCAGATGCGACCCCACAAAGCCCGCAATGCCCGTTATCAGAACCTTCATGCGTTATCCTTTTGACAATTCGAATTACCGCTTTCCTTCATCCTGTTACGGTCTCAAAAGGCTTGTGCGCGGGATTCCCTGATTCCATGAATTTCTCAAGGGGGATTTCGAGCTGTCCCCTTTCGATTTGGTGTTAAGCCGGCCAGGCGGAGCTCAAACTCTGTTGGCCTCGATCAAGAATCCTTCTTCTCTTTCTTGACTCGCTTCAAATCTGCATCCACCATCATCTGGATCAGTTGCTCAAAGGAGACCTCGGGCTTCCAGCTCAGCTTCTTCCGGGCATATGACGGGTCTCCCAGAAGCACGTCCACCTCCGCGGGCCGGACCAGCTTGGGGTCGACTTCCACGTATTTGTTATAATCCAGGCCCACGTGGTCGAAGGCGATTTGGGCCAGTTGCCTGACCGTGTGATTCTTTCCGGTGGCGATGACGAAATCCTCCGGCTCCTTTTGCTGGAGCATGAGCCACATGGCCTTCACGTAATCGCCGGCATATCCCCAATCCCGTTTCGCATCCAGGTTGCCCAGGTGAAGCTTCTTTGCCTTCCCCGATTTGATTCTGGCTGCGCCATCGGTTATCTTTCGGGAGACGAATTCCAGGCCCCGTCTGGGGGATTCGTGGTTGAAGAGAATCCCGCTTACCGCAAAGAGACGGTAGCTTTCCCGGTAGTTTACCGTGATCCAGTGAGCGTACACCTTGGCCACCCCGTAAGGGCTTCGGGGGTAAAAAGAGGTTTTTTCGTCCTGCGGCGACTGCTGCACCTTGCCGAACATCTCGGAGGAGGACGCTTGATAGAACTTAATCCTCTTGTCCACCTGCCTGATGGCCTCCAGTAATTTGGTGACCCCGAGAGCGTTGAACTCTCCGGTGAGCATGGGTTGTTCCCAGGAGGCGGGGACGAATGACTGAGCGGCCAGGTTATAGATTTCATCCGGCCGGCACTCTTCGATCAGCCGGACCATGGAGAGCTGATCCAGCAAGTCGGCCTGCCGCAGTTGGATCTTATCCCGGAGGTGATTTATCCGATCGAAATTCTCGGTGGACGACCGTCGCACCATCCCGAAAACCTCGTAGCCCTTCTCTAAGAGCAACTCCGCTAAATACGACCCGTCCTGACCCGTGATACCAGTAATTAGCGCCTTCATATTCCTCTCTTTCCTTTTGGTTTTGGCAAAATATAGCGACTTCCTCAGGACAAGTCAATCTTTTTCAAAACTCGGTCTCTGGTGACCCAAGGACCAAGGATGGATTAGGGTTTTGAACCAGCACCTAACTTGGGAACCAGCACCTAACCTAAGTTAGGTGCTGGTTACTTCATCAGACATCCTAATGAAAGATTTCAGTTGGCAATTCGCCCAGAGATTTCTCTTGACAAAAGATTGAGAGGGGCTTATAAATTACTGACTTCTTTTTTCAAAAGGACAGACAAGCTACTTGAAAGCAGTAAGCAGGAGGTGTTCATGACCAAATTCTATTTCGACGTGAGGGACGTATTCCGGGCTCCCCGGCTGGCGCTCTCCGCCAAGAAGATATTGCTTCAGTTTGTTGGACTTCTGGTAGGGTACATTGGATACCTGGTATTCACCTACCTGGCCTTCGTTGCCAGCGGTCTTGCCTGTTCCGAGACCTGGAAGTATCATGGTCTTTTCCCATTGAGCGATTTCCCCTTCGTTAGTTGGTACAGTTGGGCCATATTCGGCGTGGGTGTTTTTTGGGCCTTGATCTGCTGGCTTTTGGCCAGTACCATGGTGGGAAAGGTGACCTACGAACAACTCAAAGGGGACGATTTCTACTCCTCCAAGGAGGCTTTTAGATTCTTAAAGAAGCATTGGGCCCCAGCCTTCCTCTCGCCTCTTTCTCTTCTGGTTTTCATCGCTTTCTTGATCATCTGCGGGATCGTCATCGGGCTTCTGGGAAAGATACCGTACATAGGAGAGTTGGGCATCGGCATTTTCTATCTGATTCCACTGTTCGCCGCCGGCCTGTGCTTGGCTTACGTTATCTTCATCTTCTTTGTCTCCTTACTTATGGCTCCGGCGGCGGTGGCTACCCTGAAGGAGGATACCTTCGAAACCTTGGTGCAGATATTTTCCACCGTGTGGAATCAGGCCTGGCGGTTCTTCGTCTATACCGGTCTTATCGGGGTGATGTCCAAGGTGGGGATTTTCGTCTTCGGATATTTCTCGTTCAGAGCAGCCCAGTTGGTCCATGTATCCTGCGGCGTTTTCATGAAGGAGAAACTTGCCGACATCACCGAAGAGGCCCTCTCTTATGTCACCATTCCCCAACACATACTGGATTACTTCTCCAATATCTTCGCTGGCATAGATTTCGGGTTTCATCTTCCCGAGATCGGACCGGGAATCTATCTTAACTGGTCCGGTCAGATTGCGGCATTCCTGATAGCCATCTCTCTGATAATCGTCATCTTCATGGTTCTCTCCTACGGGCTGGCCATAATAAGCAGCGGGCAGACCGTCACCTACGTCATCCTGCGAAGGAAAAAGGATGACGAGAACCTCCTGGAGAGGAAGACCGAGACCGAAGAGGAAGAGGAGAGAAGAGAGATGGAGGAGAAGGAGACCGAAGAGAAGCCAGCGGAAGAAAGACCCTCGGATCAATCAGAGGAAAAAGGCGGAGGAGGCTAACGTTCAGCATTCCACCTGATAACGCAGCTGACGACCACATACAGTGAAAAAGTAAGCGGACAGGTTAATCCCTGTCCGCTTTTTGTTTGATAGGACTACAAATCTGGTCAACGGATTCAACGGATAGAGCGGATGAAATCACAGGAGTCCGACATTTCCGTTGAGTTCTCTCTCCCCGCAGGGGGAGGGCCAGGGTGAGCGACTGTGATGAAAGTCAAGCAATATGGGATACCCATGTTCTGTTGTCTCGGACGATGGCATTGAGCAGGATCAACAGTTTCCGCATGCAGG
>JBAUFO010000021.1:0-4298 GCA_049679185.1 Candidatus Zixiibacteriota bacterium | reverse complement strand
GGTAATCCTTGGCTTAAGCGGCGGGGTGGATTCGTCCGTTTGCGCCGCTCTGATAAACAAAGCTATTGGAAAGCAACTCCACTGCATCCTGGTGGACAACGGCGTGCTCAGAAAAGACGAAGCCCGGGAGGTGATCTCCGCCTTCAGCAATTTTGATTTAGACCTGAAGCTAATCGATGCATCGGAAAAATTCTTAAGCGGGCTAAAAGGAGTACTGGATCCAGAGAAGAAAAGGAAGATTATCGGGCGAAGGTTTATTGAAGTATTCGAGGACGAAGCGAAGAAGATCGAAGATGTCGAGTTCCTGGCCCAGGGGACACTGTACCCTGACGTAATTGAAAGCACCTCATTTAAGGGCCCATCTGCCACCATAAAGTCCCATCATAATGTGGGCGGCCTGCCGGAGCAGATGAACCTAAAGCTGATCGAGCCTTTGAGGGAACTGTTCAAAGATGAGGTTAGAGAGCTGGGGAGAAAATTGAACCTGCCGGAAAGCATGATCGGGCGGCATCCTTTTCCCGGCCCCGGTCTGGCAGTCAGAATCTTGGGAGAGGTGACCAAACAACAGCTTGCCGTTTTGAGAGAAGCGGATGACATTTACATCTCCGAGCTTAAGAAAACGGATATGTATGACAGAATATGGCAGGCTTTCTGCGTCCTTCTGCCGGTTCAGACTGTTGGGGTCATGGGGGACGAGAGGACTTACGAAAACGTTATAGCATTAAGAGCAGTTACCTCCCTCGACGGCATGACTGCCGACTGGGCACGAATTCCTCCGGAAATCTTAGGCAAGATCTCCAATCGGATTATAAACGAAGTTAAGGGCGTCAACCGGGTAGTCTACGACGTCTCCTCCAAACCTCCCGCCACCATCGAATGGGAATAGTCTCGTTGGCGACAGAGTCTCTGGAGCCGCGTAGGGACAGAGCTCGTTGAGCTTGCGAAATCCCGCCATGGCGGGGTCCCTGTCCGGGCCCCACTGCGGACAGCCACAAGGGTTCATCCTGCCCTTCGGTCCTGAGACCTCAGGGTCGAAGGAAAGGGATTCACCCTGAAGGGCTGTCCCTACGAACTTTCAGCTACCCAGTCGAATATTCTTCCATTGGCAGCCACCTGAAAAAGATGTCTCTATCGCTTGGACGTTGACTTTTTCCCCGCTACGTATTAACTTCGTCAAAGTCGTGACTTCTAAACTTAAAGGAGTGCTCTATGACCAAGAAATTCAAAGGAAAAGCGTGGGTGGTTGGTGACGACATCGATACCGATCAGATCTATCACGGGCAGTATCTCCCCTTAACCGACCCGAAGGAGATGGCAAAACACGCCATGGAGTTCGTTCCGGGCCTGGAGGACTTCGCCAAAAAGGTCAAGCCGGGCGATATCCTAATCACCGGAAAGAACTTCGGTTGCGGCTCCTCACGGGAGCATGCGGTGGTCTGCCTGCAGGAAAACGGCGTAAGCTGCGTGGTGGCGGAATCATTTGCTCGCATATTCTATCGCAATGCGGTTAATCTCGGGTTTCCGGTTCTGGAATGCCCCGGAATCTCTAAGATTGTAAAGACCGGAAACAAAGTCGAGGCAAATCTGGAGACAGGAAAGGTCACCAATCTCTCCACCAAGAAAACGTTGAAGGGTCAGCCGCCGTCGGGCCTGGAGATGGAGATTGCTGAAAAAGGCGGGTTGTTGAATTACCTGAAAGATAAATGGTGAGTACAGCGTCTTCGGGTTATCTTCAGTCGTGCAACATTGCCATTCATATTTGCCCAATTCATTGGGCATTAGTTTTTCCTCGATAAGTTGAAGAGTCTTCAGGATGGAGGTGTTGGTCGATGCCAATACGCATAACTGTCAAGGGGGGAAAATGTCAGGGGGATATCCATAAGATCGGGCAGGTGTTCACAGTCGGCGAGACCACCCCGGCCGGAATATGTACCGGGGCCTGGGGTGCCATATTTCCATATATGCTGACTTTGGCCTGTGGGGGCAACTTCTCTTGGGAAAAAGAAAAGGGGGTGGCAACGATTCACTGTCCCGACCCAAAAGGCATAACGCTTGAACTCAAACGTATCGAGAAGTAGTTGCCTTTTGTAGCTGCCCCATTCATGCCGGTGTTCTGTCGGGTCTTGCCCGCTTTGGCGGTAGTGATCCGACAGCAGGCAATCAGGTGTCAAGTTACACTCACCGCAAACCAAGAATAGAAAATGAGACAGTTTTGAACTCGGTCCCGTCGGCAGGAGGTTGGCGTGTTAGATATTGCCCCTATAGCACGTGATGGAGGACTCCTGGCGTTGGTATTTTGCATCTACATTCCTCTTTTGTTACGCTACAACCCTCGTTTTGCCAGAAGGGATCTTCCCAAGGATATTCGGGAGGCTGTGCCTCCGCTAACTAAGAAGGAGAAGAGAGAAGCGGCGTTTTTCTTCACGCCAATCCTCATCTCGGCTCTGATCATTCCTTTTGTATCGACTCTGAGGTTCAGCCAGCAGAATCCGGAGGATGTTTCCTTTCTCTTGTTGTTCTTGAATGCCTACGGAATTCTGCTCATCGCCAATCTGGCAGATTTGATCCTGGTTGACCTGCTGCTGTTATGCACCATCACCCCGAAGTGGATTGTGATACCAGGCACGGAGGGCATGGCTGGATACAAGGATTATGCACACCAGGTCAAGGCTCATCTACGTGGTGCGGGCATAATGGCGGTGGTTGCACTAATGGTGGCAACCATTATCTCGTTCGTCTGATGCAACGGAGCTTGATCCGCAGTCGCACGTTGAAGGATTACACAGAGTGACTCATAGGAGGAACAACTATGCATAAACAGAACAACCTCGACAACACAAGCCCTTCACCGGAAGCAGCTCTGGGTCGGATGATTGGGGGATTCATGGTCACGCAGATGATCTACGTGGCGACGAAACTCGGAATTGCAGACTTGCTGAAGGACGGCCCGAAGGGCGTCAACGAGTTGGTGGAGTCTGCCGGGGCGCACCCAGAGGCTTTATATCGGTTGATGCGCGGCTTGGCGAGTACCGGTATCTTCGCCGAGACTGACGACCGCCAGTTTGAACTCACTCCTCTGGCAACGCTTCTTCAGGCAGGGGTTCCCGGATCGATGCGCAACTTCGCTCTCTGGGCAGGTGAGGCCCTAACCTGGAAACCCTTCGGAGAGCTTCTTCACAGTGTGAAAACCGGCAAGCCCGCCTTCAAACATGTCTTCGGCATGGGTATTATGGATTACCTTGCTGGCAACGCTGAAGCCTCCCAAATCTTCACCCAGGTTATGACCGAGAGAGCAGGGCCGACCGCTGCCGCGGTCTGCGCGGCATATGACTTCTCAAGGATAAACAAGCTTGTGGACGTGGGAGGCGGACACGGAATACTGATTACCACCATCCTGAGAGCAAACCCACATCTGCGCGGCGTGGTGTTCGATGTGCCTTCTGTTGTTGAAGGCGCCGCGGGTCTCATTGAGCGAGAGGGCGTGGGGGATCGCTGCGAGGTCGTCCCGGGAGACTTCTTCGAGTCGGTTCCGGTCGTTGGAGATGCTTATATTCTCTCAAGCGTTATTCACGACTGGGATGATGATCATGCCCTCACGATTCTCAAGAACATCCACCAGAATATGCCTAAAGACGGCAGGCTTCTGCTTGTGGAATATGTAATCCAGCCTGGCAATGACCCCTTTCCCGGCAAGATCTCTGACATCATCATGTTAGTAACGGAGAATGGCCTTGAGCGCACTGAGGCTGAGTTTCGGGCACTTCTTGGAAAGGCCGGATTCAAACTGATCAAGATCATTCAGACACAATCCCCGATGAGCGTGATTGAGGGCACACCGGTCCATTGAAAAACGGAATCCTGGTGACTGGCGTTGCAAAATGCCTTAGGACTGAGGCCTTGACATAACACAGGCAGCGAAAAACGTGATTGACATTCAGGGCAACGGAGTATAATATACCAAGGACCTCAGAGATTGACATAACGGGATATGCGTGAGTGTCTTCGCAGGTTGAACGCCACTATCGGGCAGAAGGAAAGCTGGAGTTTGCGGTATCGTATTGAGCAAGATAAGCATGGCTCAGCCAGTCAACACACGGAAAAACACAGGGCTTGAATGTAATCAGTGTTATGGCCGATAACTCACAGAATCGAGTCACTAACGGTGACTCAGTATTCTGGGCGTTTCAGACCGCTCTTGCCCATTTATCAGCCGTTGACCGACTGATAGCGGATAGTATTCTTCTGGCTCTTGCTACGTCCGGGGATACGAAGAGACTTCTATCTATCGATGAAATATC
>JBAUFO010000020.1:0-16370 GCA_049679185.1 Candidatus Zixiibacteriota bacterium | reverse complement strand
GCCCATAGCCATAGTATCCCATCAGGCACCAGTCGACAACCGGATGATCGTTGTTGTCGTTGGGAGTGTAGTAAGTCGAGGTCACCAGCTTGTCATCGTAGTCATACAGGTCGGGCAATCCAAGATTGTGAGCCATTTCATGGCAGAATACCCGGATTTTGTTCAAGGTGTCTGCTCCGGAAAAACCAGGAGGGTAAAGCGGATCGTGCAGCGGTCGGGTCTCTGGCGAGGTATTCCACATGGGAATATGCTTTCCATCGAAAGGTCCGGGACCTCCACCCGGTTCATAGATCACGGCATATGACCACATATCATTTGGGTCCTGCGAATCCTCCTCTCCGTTTCCGGAGCGAATGAGAACGGCAACGTCGACGTCGCCGTTATCGTCGCCGTCGAATTGTGAGTAATCTATAACCGGATCGAGTGTTTCGAATATCGGCTGCAACGGGAAAGCCGGATGCCAACTTCCAGCATTATACCAATCAAACACCTCTCCCGTTACAGACACCTGACCGTAGGAAACCTCGTAGAAATAATCAGCTACTGACCCGTCGGGAAGAAACCCTCGGGAAAAAAGCAGGCTGTCGAAATCCTCCTTGGAGTACGAGCCGGGCCGATCTGACCACTCCACCAGAATGGCCACGACCCTGACGCTGTCTCCGGTAAAGCGATACGAAGCTATGGCTAAGCTGTCCTCTCGTGTCAGTTGAGAGGGCGGCTGCTTGCCAAACTGCTTTTCGATCTTCGACTCCGGGATATCCAGGAACACGCCGCGGGATAGATCGATGGCATGAGTGGGACCCTGGATTCCCAGGACAATAGCCCCGCAAAGCACGAAGACCTGCACCAAGTTCTTCATAACACCTCCAGGCAAGAAGACTTAGCTTCAAATGAGCAGGATATGCCTATATATCCCGTCATCACGCCGATGCAACGATAAGTATCAAGGGACTCTACTTCAATTATAACCCATTTATCTGGGATGTCAAGAACATTTCGCTTGAAGGGAAGGGCGAGAAACAGAAAGGCCGAACCTCTGAAGTCAGAGATTCGGCCTGCTTATTACGCAGCTGGATTTTCCTCTGTTAACAGGCCGGTGGATCTCCACCTCTGTACAGATAGTTCACCAGAAAAACCACATCCGCAACGTCGACTGTCCCGTCACAGCTGGCATCCCCGGCTTCCATGGGGTCAGGGGGATCGCCGCTTCGGTAAAGGAAGTTCACCAGGTAGACTATGTCTGCCACATTTATCACCCCGTCTCCGTTGGCATCACCGGCGACATATCCCGGTTCGGTTGCCAGGGATTTGAATGCATAGACCACCCCGTTGGAGCCGAAGGTGACACAGGCGATATTGGGCAACCCGTTCCCATTGATATCCCCCACCTTAACGTCCATCACGTCGTCGGCGCAGCTGTAACTCCAGGATAACTCACCGGTCAGGCCGTCGATAACGTACACGTTCTGGTCGTCCGATCCCGCCACCACTTCATTCTGGTGATCGTTATCCACGTCGTATACTAAAACGCAGTTTATCTCCCCGCCGGTCTCGAAACTCCACAGCTCGTGACCATCGGCACCGTCAAGCGCGTACACCTTTCTGTCGGTGGAATTTCCCGGTACCACGATGTCGGGAATCTCGTCTCCGTCTAAGTCGCCGGAGGCTAAGCTCTGCACGTTTGAGGCCGATGCCACAGGCTCGCTCCAGATAAAGGTATGAGTTGCGCCGTTGATCATAATGATCTGTTTGGGCGCATAGGGAGTGATGGCAGCGGCAATGTCGGGAACCTGGTCGCCGGTCACGTCCGCTGCGGTTACGTGCTCCACCGCCTCGGGCGCGGGGTAGTCCCAGAGCAGACCTCCGTCCGACCCATCCAGCACCACCACCTTTTCACCGCTGGCGCCGGCACCTACTGCAACCACGACATCCAGAGGTCCGGTCCCGTTCATCTGCGCCAGCACCACGTCGCTGACGGAAGCTCCCACCGGGGCATTCCATAGCTCACCGCCGGTCGAGCCATTTATGGCATAAACGTGACCATCATCGCTGCCGGCTATCACGTCAACATAATCGTCACCATTCAAGTCTGCAGCCTTCAGGCACTTCCTGTAAATCTGGTTGGTGGGAGTGTCGAACGGCCACATGATGGTGCCGTGAGTTCCGAATATGGCAGTTACCCTGTCGTCATTCCCCGCTACGGCGACGTCGGCCTGCCCGCTGTTATCGAAATCCCCGGCGGTTATGGCGTACAGATTCTCCGTTCCGGTCCAGGTCCACAGCTCGGTACCATCCTCGCCGTCCAAGGCGATGGCAAAATCGTCAACTGAGCAGACGGCGATGACGTCTTCGTCTCCATCGTCGTCCAAGTCGGCCACGGCTATGGCGTTACCATACTCCCCGAAGGGATGCTCCCACAGAAGCGGCGATTCCACCGTCTTTAATGCCCACACGCCCTTTCCCGGATCAGGGGGCGTGCCACTGTGTTCCGCTCCGCCTCCGGCAGCAACCTCGTCCGTGCCGTCGTCATCGAAATCGGCACAGCTTACGCCCTGCATGGTCCCGGCCACTGAGTAGTACCACACCTTTGTTCCGTGACTCCCCTCCACGATCTGCACCCTGTCGCTGGTTGCCGCCGCCACGTCGATCACGTCGTCACCGGTGACGTCACCAAAGGCCATGTCCCTGGTGTTTCCGTCCAGGGTGTCGGATATCCACAGGGGGACGTCCGCGTCCCCCTCAAAAGCATAGATCACGCGTGTGCCCAGGTAGGTGCCGACGATAAGATCCGGATCCGTGTCCTCGTCGATATCATGGGTCTTCAGCACGATGTTGCCGTTAGTGTGATTAAGACTTCCCAGGTTGTAACTCCACTCCGGGGTACCATTCAGGCCATTCCTCACGAAGACCTCTCCCTGGTCATAGGAATGGGTGCCGCCGAAGATCGCCTCCACGTCCCCATCGTTATCGACGTCGTCTAAGAGAACGTCCATCACCACATACCCGACGGTATCACTCCAGATCTCCGAGCCGTTGGTCCCGTCCAGAACGCCCAGGAAGTTGTCCCATCCGGCCAGGTACTCGTGGGCGAATCCGACGTCGTCTATATTATCCCCATTGACGTCTTCGGCGTCAACTGCATTGATCCACATGCTGCCGATGAGCTTACTCCACAGGTTCCCGCCGGTCTGGCCGTTGATGGCGTAGATATAATCGTCGAAACACCCCACCACCACGTCCGGATACTGATCGCCGTTTAAGTTGCCCACGGTAACCGCGTTGTTGGTCGATCCGGTGTAGTAGGTCCAGAGTTGACTGCCATCCACACCATTTATGGCGTGGACCCGCCCGTCGGGCGTGTTAGTGGAATGATAGGACGCACCGGCCACCACGTCCATCACGCCGTCGTTGTTGATGTCACCTATGGTCATGGAGCGGATACCATCGTTTACCTGATAGAACCATAGCGTGTCGCCGGAACTTCCGTCGATGGCCCAAACCATGGAGATCGCGCCGTAATAGTCCATGCTGTATTCGGCGGCTATCACGTCCTTAACGCCGTCGTCGTTGAGGTCAGCCGTCTCAACGTGCCGAATGTCGAGGGCCGGATCGAATATCCAGATGGGCTCTGCCGAGGAATCTTGCCCGTAAGCAGCGGTGCCCAACGTCAGAAGCAGACTGCCTGCCGTGAGAATCACCGAGATCAACAGAGCCAACGCAGGTCGGCTACTTCCTTGCAAACTGTGAAGGTTTCTCTTCATCCTCGCTTACCTCCTATTGTGAGAGTTTGATCTTTATGGTCACGGCAGGTCACCTCCTGCCTGGTAGCCTCGCTTCAGAACGAGGTTTTCGTTTTTCAAACTGATTTCTTGGCGCAAAGCCGACTCAGCCCCTAACAGCCCTGCTACATCTATAATATATCGGTTTTCTCTTTTCTGTCAAGTAGTGATTTCTCGCGATTGCGAGGATTCGACCCTAAAGACACGAGCCCTGACGAGTTCCTGAATAGGTTGGTATTCTTGCTCCGCTCGGGTTTTGGCGCTGCGGCAAAAAAACAGGCCGAGCCCCTGATTTAGAGGCTTGGCCAGGTCTCTGACAAGAGAATCTCATTTAGCATCCCGTGGTCGGACGCTCAAAACGGAAAGTCCACTCGATTTGCCGCTGGGAGTCTGAAGAATGCTCCTCACCCCATTGTCAATCTACGAGTACTATTGCGAGAGCGATGAGGACCCCACCCCGTGGATCGTCGTCACGGAAAGAGACCACCCCCATATAGATTCGCATGGGTTGCATTACAAACCTCCCTAAACTATTCTAACTGCTTGTTTTATCGTCCACCGTTTTCTGGCCTTCGCAAAGAAACAAAAAAGCCCCCTCACCAAAGGCGGGGGGCTTCCTTAGAGCCGAATTACCTGTTTTTCAATCAAGGCACGATCTCTACATTGAACGCGATGCAAACGCCACCTTTTGGATCTTGGTCATAGAACGCAATCACTCCAGCTCCGAGGTTTGTGGCCGTGAAGTAAAAGCCGGTTGCCTCCCCGAATTCATTGGTATAAGCACTGCCGGTAATTGTCCCTTTCCACGAACGAGCCTGATCACCCACAATATAATGTCCACCCAAAGGATTGCCATAGGCGTCTTTCACAAAGACCACAACTGGAACCGTAGCGCCTTGCGGGATTAGCGGAACGACGTGGACTAAACATTTCTTACTATACGTAGTTCCGGTGAGGAAGGTAACGCTGACCGTAGTGGACTCCACCCCGCATTTGGCAGTAAGGAGACTTACCACCCCAATTGAGTCATCGCGATCTGTATACTTCATGGAATAGTCCTGTGTTAGGACCTCACTGATCAGGTAGGTCTGAAACAAACTGGCGTCACAGCCGTCCTTGGTCACGCCAGAGGCAACTGAGCCAAAAACGGAGTGCATCTGTACCGGAGTAGAGTCAACTACAAAATAGTCATTCGCGTCCAATACCTCTATCAACACATGCCCCTCGGAAATTCCATCCGCAAGGATAGTGCGCGGATAATCTAAGAAGGTCACGCTGGTGGGATCTCCAGATAGAATTATTGTACAGGTGTCCCTTATGATTCCATCTTCTCCCCAGGTCTCCGCCCAAACTAAGGCGATACAATCATTTCTCGGATCACCCGATATATAGAGGCTGTAGGCACACCCTTGCTTGGTTTTGTCGCTAGGGTGAACCATCCCCTCCTCCGTTCCGAAATAAACCGAGGTCGAATCTGGGACAGGATTCCCATACCTGTCGACAACACAGGCACAGATGCTATCTTCCACACAATCCTCTTCGCAGCCCGGGATATTGCAATAATATGGGCTTAAGGATATATCTACCGGCGGCCCCGCGCAGATGGTGACGATCGTAGAAAAAGACAGCATAGTTCCAACCTTGGCACGCAGTTTAACCGGACCCGATTTAGTGCCACTGGAAAGCGTGACCGTCGCCTCGCCGTAGGAATTCGTCTTTATGGTGATGGAGTCGGACGCCACTCCGTTGAGAGACTCACCGCCGTCGGGACCAAACATAATGTAAAATTCAACCGGGAAGTCTGCTCCTACCCGATTGCCATTATCGTCATAACAGATCGCTCTTATCTGGGTAGCTTCCACTCCTCCGGTTCCTCGCACCTGGATTACCGGTTGGTCCGGCATTAAAACAATGTATGCCACACTATCGGTGGGCACCAAAAGCAGAGTTGCCTCATCCTGAATCAAATACCCATCAAGATTTGTGGTAACCTTGATATATGCGGTTCCAGTGCGGAGTCCGGCAACGTAGGTAACGGTAACCTCTCCGTCATCTGTGAGAGCATAGAGAGGAACGAACCCTATGGGATTCCATCTACCGTCCTGATTTACATCATACTTTAACTCATCTACTCCCTCGGTGAAATAACCGTCTTCATCCAGATCATCGAATTTCTCTCCGGCTGTGAATTTCACCACCGTGCCGTCTTCGACCAGAAAGCCGGAGGTATCTCTGACCGTCACTTCGATCTCACCGGTGGAAATCCCGTCCGCCGGAAGAACGTCAGGCGTGATCTCAATTGTGAGCGGCTTGGTGCTGACCGTCGGGGCAACCACCTCCACTGGAACCGTTTTGGAGGTAACGCCCTCGATGCCGGCTCGAATGACGGCCGCGCCAGGGCTGGCAGCGGTGAAGACCGTGCCGGCAGAACCATTGGCGTCAGTTGTGTCAACTGCGGGAGAACAGTGCCCGATATTGGAAGGACTGACAGAGAAGGAAACTTTGACTCCCGAGAGCGGATGACCGGCATCATCCTGTACTACCATATCTACCACAGCGCTCCGTCCCTCCTGGACAGCAGAAGGGACAACCACAAGAGACGTGATGGCCACACCTCCTCCTGCATCCTCACTCTTAGTTGATCTCTCGCCGCAGTTCATCATCAAACAAACCAATGCCACGCTTACTATCAACCACGAAATCGCATTTGTGGAACGATAACAGCCCTTGTTCATGGATAGCTCCTTTCTAACTCCAAAACAAATCGTTTTTCCGTCTGGTCGCCCTATTCTGATCCTGGCGCCGGCGGGTATAAGTTCGTATGTCGGTACAGTCGCTCATTGGTCCGGCATTAGCCAACTTTTCTGGATATCAGCGACTACAACACTCCCTCCTCCAAAGTGTAAGTTATGAACCCATTCTAATAATAGTCTGATCTGAACCGCGTGTCAAGCAAAAATCGACAGATATTCAACATCCCTGTTTTTTCACAAAGGATCGAATCTCATATCCCTCGGGAAAGGGCTGGCAGGCATTCAGCAAGCCCTTTGGAGATGTCCGAAGGTTTGGGGTGCTTTGGGATTAGCGAGGTTTCTGCGGTTCGATGATCACCTTGATGCATTCTTTAGCTTCGGTTCCAAGCTTAAAAGGGCATGTCGCTCAATGCAACGACAAAAACACAAGGCCGGACCTCTCACTTCAGAGATTCGGCTTGTGGTGAGCCCTTCAACTTCGTTCAGGATAAACGTAGTCGAACCGCCGTGTCTCTTATAACTGACTATGAAATCTTAGCAGCCTGGTGGATCCCCGCCCCTGTAAAGATAATTCACCAGATAGACCACATCCGCCACGTTGACGATTGCGTCGCAGTTGGCGTCTCCGGCTTCCATAGGAGCAGGTGGGTCTCCGCCTCTGTACAGAAAGTTCACCAGGTAGACTATGTCTGCGACGTTTATCACCTCATCTCCGTTGGCGTCACCGCGGACGAATTCGGGAGTTCTTTTTCTCTCCAGCGCCGGATCGCCGTAAAGATTAAAATCAAGCAGGTTCTGCTGGGGCGTCCACTCCGGGTCGGCAAAAGACCAGAAGAGGTGGTTGAGGTAGTATGTCTTGGAGGAATAGAGGGCATCCCCCACCTTCTCGCCCTCGACGATCATGTAGTGAAAGAAGTAGTAGTCAAGGGACGCATTCCCTCCTGATCCTTCATCCGTCCAGCCCTCATTGTACCAGGATACCCTGGTGGAAGCGACCATGCCCGCCGAGCCATGCTCCAACAGCTTTCTGGCCAGATTGTCATACTCCGGCCAGGCGTTGTTGCAGGCACAGGAGAAGATTATCGAGGGGTGCTCGTCATCCAAGGAAGGAACGTCATAGTTCTCGAAGAAGGGTTCCCAATATATCTCATATCCTTCCGGCACCCCATCACCGTCATCGTATTCCCACCATTTTCTCCAGGCGGCATCATTCCCCCCGTGCGCCCACCAGTTCACGATACCGTAGTCATTAGCCGACCAATCGCTCACTACATTGGCGTGGCTAACCGGGTAGTCACAGGAATATGCGCAGGGGTCAAGCCCCTCCTTCTCGTACATGGTGGTGTGAGTCCAGCCGGAGAGCATATCCGGGATCATGACCTCCATCAGGTTGGCCCCATCCGTCCTGGGGAATCCTGAAAAGTCTTCGTTGGCATAGTTACTCATGGCGCCGATCAGGAGGGCGTTGTCCTTCCACGGCGAGGTGTCGCCCTCAAAACTCACTAACTTTCCGCAGATGGATGCCACGGTCGCGGAATCACTGAACGGAATTCGTCCCACGGAAACCTCAGGGATGAAATCAACCGTGTCCTGGCCAAATTCGGCCGGGTATCCATCCCCATCCGAATCCCAATCCCCGGTTAGCGCAGCATAGTAGTGGTCCGTGGGCGGGCAGTATGAAGAATTCGGATTGTGGTTGGAGGGATCGGGGAAGCAGTGTCTCATCGGCAGAACGTCAATGTCTCCAACCAGGAGAACGTACTCTATTCCCCACTCGGCGTATTTGTCAATCAGGAAGTTTCTGATTCTTTCCTGCCGATCCAAACCGGTGTAGTTGCCTTCGATCCAGGTTGTGGTGACCACGTTTACCGAGTATCCGATCGATTGCTTCCAGACGACCAGGGGTGATACCGCAGTTGCCAGGGCATCGGTGGTGATGATCACGTAATCGTAAGTCTGCTTGGGAGCTTGGCGTGGAACTCGGGGGAGATACCATTCCTTAGCCTGGGCGTAATTGACCAGCAACCGGGACGCACGTCGCTCTCCCTTCGTATCCGACAGTAATTCCTCGAACCTCTCGTCAGTTGACGAGGGCAGGCGATAATCAATGGAGACGCCGAGAGACCGCGTGAAGATCAACCTGCCCGATTGAGGAAGGTAGGAGAAAGGGAAATAGCCCACCCGGATGAAGGTATACTTTCTCAGCCCTCCTGTCCCCAGGTATCTCCCCGCATTCTCCGGATAAGCTTCATCGGAGGAATAGGTGATGTCGTAGTTATCTTGCCATCTCCGCCGGCACTCCCTCACCATCTCCTCCCGACCATCGGAAGGCAGGACCGGCGGCGCCGGCTTAATGCTGTATTGTCCTTGAACCTCAACCGGCGCGATGCCATCTGCCGTGACGGACAGTACCTCCGCCCCGGGCGGAAGAGCAATCATGAAGCTCTTTGCTGGCAGCATAGGCTTGCCGGGTATCAGAAGGTTGCCAAAGCCATCCATCTTTATCACCTGCTCTCCGTCACCCGCATCGATTATCCGATACTGGCCCGCCTCGAGAGTGATGGCCAAATTCTCCGCCTGAAGTGCGGAACCGCCGCTGAGCAGCAGAAATGCGAGCACGACCAGGAATAAAGGGTGTCTCAATCCTGATTTCATTTTCTCATCTCCTTGTTTCAGAGAACCTCGCTCCGCCAGCGGTATTTTCTAGCCGGATCTAAGACCGCGTTTGGTTTCGGCATAAGGGCCTCTTATCTTTGGGGCCGGACAAAAGCATGGCATCCATTGCTGGATGCCTCTTAAGAGAGATTCTATCTCTGTCAGTAATATATGTTCTCTTTCTCAAAATGCAAGCAGATTCTGCGCTGGGAGCGGATTTGCGGGGCAGGCGGGATCGAATCTGAGATCCCTCAAGTGCGGTACTGGTAAAGGTGCCGGATCATGAAGACCTGTGCGGCTCGACGATCACCTTGATAGATTTCTTAGCTTCTTCAACCAGCTTAAATCCTAAAGCAGTCTCTTCCAAGGGCAGACGATGTGTGATCATTTTGGCCACCGGCACGCGGCGGGAGCGAATTAGTTCAATCGCCTGCACGCAGTCCAATGGGGCGGCGCCGTAGGAGGGTAAAAGGGTGATTCCGTTACGCCAGAAGTCGTTCACCGGCACGGGCAGCTCGACGCCGGGATCCGTAGGCGCGAAAAACAGAACCGTACCGCCGCGGTCAACACATCTTAGCGCGTCGGAGAAAACCGATACAATCCCGACGCAGATAATGACTAAATCGGCGAGCCTGCCATCGTTGGCCTCACGCACTCTGGCCGGAATGTCCTCGCTGGCATGAAGCACAACATCAGCCCCGAATTCCTTTGCTGCCTTGAGACGATAATCGTTGATGTCCGTAGCGATGATCCTTCCCGCTCCCAGGGCACGGGCAAGAGCCAGGTGGAGCAATCCGGAGATGCCGCTGCCTAAGATAAGCACGCTCTGGCCGGGCTTGAGTCTTGCCATTCTCTGTCCTCGTACCACACAGCCCAAGGGTTCGACGAACGACCCCTCTTCGAAGGAGACCTCGTCAGGCAGCAGGAAAGTGCCCCGATCCACGTTGAGTTGAGGCGCACGCAGGTATTCGGCGAAGCCTCCGGGATCGAAGTTTGTGGTATGCAGGGTGTCACAAACGGTTTGGTAGCCATTCAGGCAGTAGCGGCAGGTATTACAGGGGATGTGGTGAGAGACAAAGACCCGGTCGCCGACTTTGTATTTTCTCACCCCCTGGCCTACTTCCACGATCTCCCCGGCGATCTCGTGCCCCAGCACTATCGGAGCTTTCTTGATACGATACCATTCCATCACGTCGCTGCCGCAGATGCCGCTGGCTATCACTTTAACCAGCAACTCGCCGGAACCTATCTTCGGCGTCGGCATCTCCTCTATTCTCACATCCTTGTTGTTGTAGTACATTGCCACCCGCATGATGTTGTCTCCTCATGTTCAGTCTGCCTAAAGTCATACGACCTGCAGGGGCAGACACTCCAAAGTCGGCTGTCATTTGGAGTGTCAAGCCTCAGCTTGACTTAGGACATCGTTGTTGACCTCTCCCCCTGTATCCCCTTCAGGGTGAATCCCTTCAGGGTGAACCCCTCTCCATTTCATGGAGAGGGGGACAAAAGGGGGTGAGGTTAGCCGGTTTTCGTCTCCTTGAATATATCGTGAGCCTCTTTGGGCGTCGCCTTGTCGTGAACGACGGCTCGCAAGGCCCTGGCCACGGCTACCGGGCGCGGATTCTGCCAGACGTTCCTGCCTAAGTTTATCCCGATAGAGCCTTTTTGCATGCCGTCGTACACGAACTCAAACACCTCTAATTCGGTTTCGCACTTGGGCCCGCCGGCCATCACGATCGGGACAGGGCATCCCTCGACGACTTTGTCAAAGTCCTTATCACACCAGTAGGTCTTTACCACCTTCGCGCCCAATTCTGCAGCGATTCGACAGGCCATAGCAAGATAGCGCGCATCTTTCTGGCCCACCTCCTTGCCTACAGCCGTGACCGCCATCACCGGAATCCCGTAATCCTCACATTCGTTCACCAGGTCTGCCAGATTCAATAACGTCTGCCTCTCGTAATCTGTCCCCACGAAGATGGAGATTCCCACCGCGGCGGCGTTGAGCCGGAGGATCTCCTCTACCGAGGTGGTGATTCCCTCATTGGCCAGATATTGACCCACCATGCTGGTGCCGCCGGAGACCCTCAGGATAACCGGCTTGTCTAAACCGGGGTCTACGGCCGAGCGCAAGACTCCTCTGGTAACAAACAACGCATCGCAATAGGACAGGATTGGCTTTATGGTCTCGCCTGGTTTCTCCAGGCACCTGGTTGGTCCCTGGAAATATCCGTGATCTATGGGCAGAAAGAAACAGTGGCCGTCGGGTCCAATCAGCCGGTTCAATCTGTTTTGCATTCCCCAGTCCATGTCAACTTCCTCCTTTGCTTTGAACAGGCGTTTCCAAGAAAACGCTGGTCGACACTAACCAAAGCTTACTTCTCAGGCCTTACCACAAGATACCCTTTGTCAATCAACCAATGATGAAATTGATAGGTGGTATACCTACAATCGACTTTGCATATCTGCCTGATCTTCTCGTAATCGTCCGAACCCTCTTCTTTAGCATCCAGTTCCAACTGAACCGGACACTTTACGTCTTTACAGAATTCTCGCCGCTTATAATCTACATATCCTTCGATTGGCATAATTTACCCTCTCCTTATGCACCCACCGTTGTCGCGGGACGATGGAACACTAACCCTCTAAAAGAAATAATAAAAAGAATTACTCTTCCTTTGTCAAACGAAAACACGGAGTCATCCAACGCCTAACTTTAGCTTACTTAAGTCTGTTTCTCGCAGACAAAGAACGGCCCCTCTTTTGTATATTTCCTTCCGGAAAAGTCCAACTCGTAAAGATGAGTTTTGAAATTCAACCTCTTCAACATCTCCAGAATCTTGCGCAGTTCAAAGAGCCCCATGCGGTGCTTGTCAACCTCTATCCGGAATTTCCCATCCTTTCGGATCAGAAAGACCAGGTGGCATTCAAATTCCGTATCGTCAGGATTCGGATCGTAATCGTTTTCGATCAAGACGATCTCAATGTTTCCCTTCTTGTGTTTTTTGAACCTGGTCTTGTTCTGTTCAAACTTATCCTTGATATTTTCAAGATAAAACAGCAGCAACCCGCCGGGCTTGAGATGACCAGAAAGATTCCTTAAGGCTTTTTCCAAATCCGAATAGGTTAAGTTGTATTGGATCATGTCCATAGCCATGACCATGTCGAATTTCTTGTTCAGTTGAAAGGTTCGCATGTCTCCCAAATGATAGGCCAGGTCGGAATTCCGTTTTTGCGCAAGCTCAAGCATCTTCTCGCTTCCGTCGACCCCAACGACTTCATAATCGTCCTTCAGAAAGAGATCGTGGTGTCCTGCCCCACAGCCTACGTCAAGAATCTCATTCCCAAGTGTTTTCTTGTGCTTTCTTATCATCTTCTTCACGAATTCCGTCTCAACCGGATACTCCTCCTCGGATACCAGAACCTCCCAGGTCCAGGCCAGCTCATTGTAAAGCTTAGTGTCATTCATGGGATCACCGACGGGTTTGTAGTTACTCCATACGATATGTTTTGATTCTATTGCCTCCCCCTCCTAAAGTCAAGTTTTTTCATGTGAAGCTTTTAAGTCATTCGGTCGGATAAGATAACAGATTCTTCTTGACTTTCCTTTTCTTCACCCGTAATTTTCTATCAGCCTGCCAATAACCTTTTGTATTTCGCTTGGGGTGGGATGGTGAAATCGAATTCTATCCGGATTTCTTCAGGTAGGGGTTTTGTCTGGACGATCTGTTTCTTGACTCTCTTTGTTTTCTTCTCAGGAATTGTGGTATCGGCCGACTTATCTCCACCTACTCTCCTGACCGCCATCAGCGATCAGGATGGAGAGGTTCCGCTCTTTTGGTTCACTCCGCATCCCGACACGGTAGACATAGCGTATCATGCAGGAACCATGTCGACGCGATTCTATGTGTCTGCCACCTGGCATGAGAATTGCGTCGGCGTGAGGATGAGTTCCCCTTCGGTTCCTTTTTATCTCTCAAGATCAAAGGTCTACATCTCTCATCAGGGAGCTTCGATTGACACCAGCTACGACTTTCGGGCACCGTTCTTTGTGACGGTCAATCAGGATTCTGGGGGGTTGCCTCGAAACGTCTTTTTAGATTCTGTCTCGACCTCAGCCAACGGACCGGACAGCTTATCGCCTGGAGAATGGGTGGAGACTGACCATAGCCTCTTGATGGAAGATTCCCTCTTCTGGATCGTCTTTCACTGGCTAGAAGGTTCACCTCTATCTCCTTTAGTCGGGGTGGACGACCTGCTGAATATGGGCAGCTCCCTTTGGGGGATGAAAACCTTTTTCCATTTCGAATGGCACCCGACGTACTACAACGCCATGATAGAGGCAGAAATTGCCATCAACCCCGACACCCCATCAGGAGTCGACACTTTCCGAGTCTACCGATCCGATAATCCCGATTCGATGATATATCAGAGCAATCTTATCGCCTCTGTTCCGGGAGAGCAGTTTCAATACTCGGATTCGGAGGTGGTTGAAGAGCAATCATACTTCTACTGCGTGACCTGCTTCAACTCAGGATGGCAGAGCAGAGCATCCGACACCGCGCAGGCAACTCCCAGAAGAAGAGCGGTGCTGGAAACCGACAGGGAGGAGTTCTCGGTCTGCACGAGCGCCGGTGAGCCGCTTTCTGATTATCTGACGCTGACCAATGCAGGCGGGTTGCCACTTGAGTTCAGGGTTCGGATGGACGTGGAGGAAGAGGAGTGGATGGGCGGGTCGGATGCCTTCGGCTACACATGGACGGATGATAGTCTTGAGGAGAATTTCCAGTTTTGTTGGATAGATATTGAGACTACGGGAGTCCGAATCGGAGAAAGCGGTGATGATAACGAAGAATACGGATTCTTCGACCTGGGCTTCTCTTTTCCCTTCTACGGTGAGACCTTCGACAGCGTGAGAATCACCTCCGACGGGTGGCTCAGCTTCTCAGATGTTTATCCCTGCCCCACTGACACATTCCAATGGTTCATCAACCGCCCGCTTCCCTGGCTCTGGGGGCCATACTCGCTTGTGGCACCTTTCTGGGACGATTTGAAACTCGTGGATAGCTCTGCCATCTACTTTTGTTCCCACAGCGATTCTGCCATCATATCATATGTCAACATGCATCATTACGGTCATGCTAGCCGGGGTCCATATACCTTCCAGACCATCCTAACGTCTGACGGTGAAATCATCCTGCTATATCTTCACAGCGACGATTCCGATACCACTGCCACGATTGGCATACAGAATTATGATGGCACCACCGGCTTGGGCGTTTCCTGCGACGAAGAATACCTGCACGATTCGCTGGCAATAAAGATAAGGCCAGGCTGGGTAAGAGTAGACTCTTTGGAGGGCTGCATTCAACCTGGTGAGAGCAAGACGTTGAATCTTACCTTTGACCCGCTCTCCTATCCGCAGGGAGTCTACCATGCCGACCTGCTCATCGAAAGCTGGGATAAGAACCATCAGTTGGAGACGAAGATCATTCCGCTCACCTTCTGCATCGACACCACCACTTCTGTCGAATGGGCAGATGCCGGAAAGCCCGAAAGGATCGTCCTGCTGAAAAACTATCCCAATCCGTTCAATGCCGTGACCAGTATACAGTACACGGTACACGGTAGACAGACACCCGTCCGCACCACCCTGAAGCTCTATAATCTGTTGGGACAGAAAGTGAGGACTCTGGTGAACGCGGAGAAGACGCCCGGAGATTATCAGGTCACCTGGGACGGAAAGGATGACCGGGGAAGAGAAGTGGCAAGCGGAGTATACCTCTGCATACTGAAAACGGGCTCTTGCCAGAAGATAAGGAAGATGCTTCTCTTGAAGTGAAGGGCGCAGGCATGCAATCCGCTGTAAGGCCGTCAGCCCGAAGGGCAACTAAAACAGCCGAACCTCTGAGGCAGAGATTCGGCTGTCCCTGACAGGTAAATATGTGTTCTACGGACAGCCCGGCGGGTCCCCACCTTTGTACAGATAATTGATGAGAAAGACCACGTCTCCAATGTTGATGACCTGATCGAAGTTGCAGTCTCCAACCACCAAAGGATCGGGAGCGGGACCGCTTTTGTAGAGATAGTTTACCAGGAAAACCACATCCCCGACGTCTATGATCATGTCTCCGTTTGCGTCTCCGTAACGAAGACAGATATTAACGAACAGAGGATCGGACGATTCACTGAACACACCGTTTTCATCCTTGGCTATTACGGTTATCTCATAACTGCCCGTGTCGGCCCAGGTGTGACTCGCTTCTACAGGATCGCCGGAAGCATAGGGTCCTAACCATTCTGAGTAGGTTTCATCCCCCCAGCCAAACAGATAATATAGGCTATCTCCATCCGGATCAGTCGTGCTGGAAGTGTAGGTGTATACCAGTTCCACGCCCCCTTCTGTTTCACCCATCGGCGTGGCCGGCTTTGCCGGTTTCTCTGAATCGCCTGCTATCTGCAGCGATGGGTCTCCGAAAGGTTGAAATTCCTCCAAGGTTATGTAGTCGATCTCGTCCATAACAGGATTAATGTAGTCGGTCACACCATGAGCCCACAACTCACCAAAAGTGGCGTCGCCGCCCTTGTAGTTACCGGACATGATCAAGCAGAGCCTTTCGATACCCTTGGTGATGATCGCCGTCCCCCCGTAGGAGACGTCGATATCCGTACCCCCGAGATATGCAATGGCGCCGCCGTTGGGATTGGTCAAAAACGTCCATCCAAAGCAATGAGGGGCGACGTCATACTGGCAGTGATAACAGGCATCAGACACCACAATCGGAAGCCGATGTCCGTTGGAAAGGGCGTTGATATGGGAATTGGTATAGTTTCCGGGTGGTATCCACTGGGAACTCTCGTGCGGGTGCGTGGCCCACACCGTGGTGTTACCGTGACCATTGAAAAAGGTAAAGCCCGCCCCGTTGTTGATTGCATTACTGATACTGGATGCCTGCCACAATAGTCCATTCGACGCCCATATCTTGTCGGGAATGAACCCGTCCAGGGTGTCGGCCACGTGCTGGTTGACATACTCGCCCTCATCCACCGCCTCGACGTCACCAGGCAAAGAATCTCCGCCTATCAGTACCAGATTGGTGAACCAATCCTGGGCATGACCCTGGCCCATCTCGTAGGTGATGATCTTATTCACGCAGGTTGTGACCTGAGTCGCATCGACGCA
>JBAUFO010000019.1:0-1992 GCA_049679185.1 Candidatus Zixiibacteriota bacterium | reverse complement strand
GAATTGGATAGTGAACCTAACAAGGGAACCACATTCAAAGTCTACCTACCCTCAAAGTTAGTGACCAACCTCACTCAAGCGGATTCGCGGGGAAAAAACGACACAGAGACACTAGTTTACAACCATTCTACAAATATAAATGATAATTCAGAAGACATTTAATGTTTATCATTGCCAACATATGAAAATGAGGATGGAACTTTAGCTCCATCCTCACAATACTCCCCGTTCGAGACAAGCTCGGACGCTACGTGCTGCTATACACCGCGTCCTCCATTCACAAAACCATTGCATCGTCTTCTCTCTATCTTGCTGGAGGTGAAGCCAGCAGGGTTTTCACCCAGAGCTCCTGCTTCTCTGGTGCCTGCGGGCGGGAACCGCCCCGGTCACGACCCATACCGCCTCTATCCCCACCGCGTCTGCCACCGCTCCTGTCGCCTCTGCCTTCACCGCCGCGATCACCGCCCATCTCTTGCCTCATGCGCTGACGATCGCCTATGCCGCCCCACTCCAGTCCAAGACAGATGATTTGGCCCGGCTTTGCCCCGATGCCGAAATCGAAAACATCACCCTTCTCAAGCGGTATGCTGAATTCATACGTGTAGATGCCCTGGGGAGAAGCAAAACAAACAGCCGGACCGCCAGAGCCATCGGCGCGTAGGTTTATTTCCTGATTGCTCTTTTTGTCGATGACGGTGATCTGACCACCCGTGTCTTGCTCCATATCCAAAAGGCGCTGTTGTTGTTCGGGCTTCATGGTCTCCCTGAATCCACGTCGGTCGGAAGCCCCTGGCATTTGCAGATCGGAAAGAGATGGCCCGCCAGTGTAGCGGATGCCGAAGTCTTTTTTCTTTTTGCCGGAACTATCAAGCCACAGGGTCACGCCGCCCATGCGAATGGCCCGTGCCCAGGCCTGGTTACTGAAACGGAAGAGAATGTAGAGGTCCTGGTTATCATTGCTCAAACCAAGCTGCACGCCGGAGTCTTCGAAATAGACGGTGGATCCACTGGGCCATTCGGTCATCTCGCCGTCCACCTTCAACGGCTCCGCCGACCAGTTGGTCTGCACTTCTTGAGGGCCACAGCCAGCTAACAGGAATGGGCCAGCCAGCGTTAACAAAAGGAGTGCTTTTCCACTCAGAGTAGTGAAATCCTTGTAACTCATTCTTTGCCTCATCATTGACTGGTTAAAAACTGGGGGCAACCGAGAGCTTCGGCTACCCCCACGCAATGGATATGAGTTTCAGGAGTCCCGATTTACTTGAGCAACACCATGCGATCGGTCGCCTCATAGGGACCGGCCTCAATGCGATATAAATAGACCCCACTTGCGGCCACATCTCCGTTTTCGCTACGGCCATTCCAACGCACGCTGTAGCTTCCTGCTGGCTGGTATCCCACATCATACGTGCGGATCAACTGCCCTGCAACATTGTATATCTGTATCCGCACGTTCTCCGAAACACTCAGCGTATAGGCGATTTGGGTCTCCGGGTTGAAGGGATTCGGATAGCTTTGGGCTTGAATATGAAGCTCAGCCGGTGCCACCTCGGAAGATGTGCTTTCAGAGTTTTCAGGCAACTCGATACCATACCCTTCAAGCAACCCAGTCACTGAAGCTTGAATCTCCTCGCGGGTAGCATCCTGGCTTCGCATCTCTTTGGTCTTCACCCGAACAGCTTCTCTCTGCTCATCGGTCAGATTCCGAATAATCTCCCTCTGCTCCTCGGTCAGACCGAATCCGTGCCTGTGACCACCCCGACGTCCTTCGCCCCACTTCTCAGGCAACTCGATACCGTAGCCTTTAAGCATCTCAGCTTTCGCAGACCGAATCTCCTCATGGGTAGCACCCTGACTTCGCATCTCTTTGGTCTTCTCCCGGAGAGTTTGCCTCTGTTCATCGGTCAGATTGGTCATAAAACCGCCCCGATTGTGTCTCAAACCTTCAGAACCACCCAGCAGACGGCATTTCTCAGGCAACTCGATACCGTA
>JBAUFO010000018.1:0-36976 GCA_049679185.1 Candidatus Zixiibacteriota bacterium | reverse complement strand
GTTATAGCGTGGGCTACGGCCGTGCTGTCAGGTAGCTCCTTGAACGATTGGTCTCTGGAACAGCCGTCTCCAAGAAAAGAAAAAGCGGCTAATACCAGAATAAGGCAAACAAAGGCCAATGATTTAGATCGTATCTTTGTCATATTTTTCTCCTCTGAATGGTTTTTGAGCTTTTTCTGCCCTTTCTTAGTTTACTTCTTCCCTGTTTTTGCCGGAAGAGAAGCAGTGGGTTATGTTTCTGCTGTTGCTCTAATCTTTCTTATTTGTCGAAATACTTAGATTGATGGCAGGTCAATCGTCTTTACATCAGAGTCAGAAATATCAATAGTAAAGCTTGAAGACGTTAGACTTTCGGCCGGTATCGAGATCTCGAATTTGGAAATAATGATGACGTCTGTTTTCGGGTCTTGCAAAGATTACAGTCTCTAACCTGTCTTCACCTCTGTAGTAGACTTTGTAATAATGTTTTTCCCCGTCTACCCAAAGTTGGAAATTCATTGGGAAACATTTACCCCGTATGACAAGATCAAACGTATATGTGAATGCGCCGCGGGATGAACCAATTTGGATAGATGTAATCTTAGGGATACACTCGCCATATTCATCTTTTGGCGTTTGCTCGTATCCACTTTCCGTAGATCTACTCTCAGGTGGTTGATCTGAGTCGGTGCTTCTTCTCTCTCTTTCCCTGGAACGTTCATACTCTTCGCGTCCTCTTCTCTCTTGTAACTCTCTTTCGTCACAAGGCTCGCCATCTGCGATTCTTTCGAATTCGAGATACTCCTCTCCGCCAAACACATGCAAAGAGAAGTCTACAGTCATCATGTCATAATCTTCATCATATACAAACTCATAATCGCCTCGCCAAGGCCATAATAGACTCACATCTCTGGCCCAGGCTTTCTCCGGACAGCCACCTTCTCGACGGTATGCGAGACACCCCAGGTTTTGGGTCTGGCGACCGCGGTAACCTCTTACACAAATATAACGATCTCCGCTCTTATATATCTCTATAAGATCAAAATGAACGCGTCGTTGCATCCGTCCTATTTTTCTGGGATCGTCTCCCTGTTGATATCGCTTGTAGACGGGTTTCCATTTCCCCAGTAAGCCGGTGGGGTATTTAGCTGCTCCAGCTGGACAAGCAATTCCTGCTATTATCACAAGCACTAAGCCAATCCAAACAAATGACCTATATCGGCTCATAAAGTCCTCCTTGCTTCTGTTATTCTCGCTAAATAAAGATACTTTCTGGTTGTTACAAGATTCTTTTCACACAGTTACTTCTCACAATTCCCTACATCCACTGTTTCACTTTGGTACTTTTTAAGGAACTAAAACAGGTCCCTCTAATTTGTCAAGCATAAATTTGCTTGATTTTTTCTCTGTGACCTTTTCCTGTTCCCCATTCCTATAACCGTTACACATGATTTCTTCTATGTTTTGTCAGCTGGTCGCTTACGAACTAACACAACGGGTGACTCATGTTAGACAGTGGACTTAAGACCTCTCCTAAGTATCTTATTTTTTGTTAGGCATTGTGTCAGTTTGATGGTTTTTAATTTGACAATGCCAGGTTGATTTTTTATCTTTGTGAAAAGTTTCTCAAACTTTTGGAGGTTTGATATGGACATAATCGTTTGTATGAAGCAGGTACCTGATACCGAATCCAAGATAAAGGTTAATGCCGAAGGTACGGGAATCATCACCGAGGGGCTGAAATACGTGATGAACCCTTATGATGAGTACGCGGTGGAGGAGGCCCTGCAGATCAAAGAAAAACTTGGAGGGACGGTTACCGTCGTCTGTCTGGGGCCCGAGGCGGCAACCGAGGCCATAAGGACCGCTTTGGCCATGGGTGCGGACGAGGCGGTGCACCTAAACGACCCTGCCTTCGAAGGCTCGGACAGCTTTGCGACAGCCAAGGCATTGGCAAAGGCCATCGGCGGCATGAAGCATGATCTGATCCTGGCCGGAAAGCAGGCGGTGGATTTCGACTGCTCCCAGGTGTTCGCCTGTTTAGCTGAGTTGCTCGATCTTCCCTATGTGTCCGTGGTTGTGGGGCTGGAGATATCCTCGGATGGAAAAACCGCCACTGCGAAGAGGGAGACCGAAGGTGGAGTGGAGGAGGTCGTTGAGACACCCTTGCCGGCGGTGATAGCAGCTCAGAAGGGTTTAAATGAGCCCAGGTACGCTTCCCTGCCAGGGATAATGAAGGCCAAGAGGAAAGAGATTAAAAGAATAGACCTTGCAGCCTCGGGCTTGGATGCCGGTGAGGTGGGGGAGAAGGGATCGAAGCTGAAGACCAAGAACTACAGGCTTCCGCCGGAGAGAAAGGCAGGGAGGAAGATCGAGGGAGAACCTGCCGAAACAGCGGCTGAGGTTGCGCGACTGCTGCGTGAAGAGGCCAAGTTGATTTAGCTTGAAAGCAAATACGGTATTGACGAAAGGATAGAAAATGTCAAACGAGGTGTGGATAGTAGCTGAGCACAAAGAGGGAAAGTTGAAGAAAGTATCACTTGAGCTTCTGGGTGTCGGGAAGAAGCTGGCTGAAAAGACCGGCGGGTCGCTCTCCGCTTTGCTTGTAGGTCATCAGATAGAGAATCTGTCTGCGGAGCTCGACGGCTACGGTGCCCAAAAGATTTTCGTCTGTGAATCGGAGGCTCTGGCGAGCTACTTCAACGAGGGTTACACCAAAGCGATCGTGGATCTGGCAAAAGCACATAATCCAGCGGTTCTCTTGGGTGGCGCCACAGCTCTGGGCAAGGATCTTCTTCCCCGGGTGGCAGCGCGTCTTCAGACCGGACTCGCCTCGGACTGCACAGGTCTCGATATTAACGATGAGGGATTTCTGGTCGCGGAGAGACCGATGTTCGCCGGAAAGGTCATGGTCGACACCCTCACGCCTGAAGCCAGGCCGCAGATGGCCGCCTTAAGACCGAACGTTCTGCCGGTGCCGGAAAAGGGGTCAGAAAAAGCGGAGATTGAAAAGATTGCGCTGGAGATCAACCCGCAGGATCTTAGGGCGGTGGTAAAAGAGATAGTGAAGACGGCCGGGGAGAAAATCGATTTAACCGAGGCCTCCGTGATCGTCGCCGGTGGACGAGGCATGGCAAGCAAGGAGAATTTCAAGATACTGGAGGAATTAGCCTCCGCTTTCGGAGAGGGCGCCGCGGTAGGAGCTTCCCGCTCCGCGGTGGACTCCGACTTTGTCTCCCATGATATTCAAGTGGGGCAGACCGGTAAGGTGGTCAATCCCAACCTGTACATAGCCTGCGGAATATCCGGTTCGATCCAGCACTTAGCCGGAATGCGGACGTCCAAATTCATCGTGGCCGTCAACAAGGACCCCGAGGCCCCCATCTTCCAGGTGGCAGACTACGGGATCGTGGACGATCTTTTCAAAGTCGTCCCTCTCTTGACCGAAGAAGTCAGGAAACTGAAAGCGGAACAATAAGAGGCTTGGAGTTTAGAGTTCAGAGTTTAGAGTTAAGAGTTTAGGGTTCAAAGTTCAAAGTCTAAAGGTAGAAATTCGGATATGGAGATTACTAGAGAGATTTTTTTCAATGTAGGAACTTGGGTGCGGTGGCCGGTTTATGGCCTGGGTCTGGTTGTCGTCATAATCTTCGTTCGTGGCCTGATTAAACGAATCCGGCTCTGGAAGATGGGGCGGCCTGAAAACAGGACTGACAAAATCGCAAAGAGAATTGTGTCGGTTCTCTCATTCGGCCTCTTTCATAAGCGAATCCTTCGAGAAGGGTTTCCGGGAATAACGCACCTCTTTCTATTCTGGGGATTTCTTGTTCTCCTGATCGGAACCACTCTCATCTTCATCCAGGAGGATTTCACCAAGCTGCTATTCGGCGCGGAGTTCATCCACGGAGTTTTCTATCTTCTCTTTTCATTCGCCATGGATTTCTTTGGACTCCTGGCTATCATCGGCCTCGTCCTGTTGGCATTCCGCCGTTACGTTCTCAGGCCGGAGAGACTGGACAATCGACCTGAGGACTTCATAGTCCTGGTTGGGATCTTCATTATACTGGTAACCGGCTTCTTAAACGAGGGACTTCGCATCGCCATTACCCGACCCGATTTCGAGAGATATTCATTTGTTGGCTGGGAGATAAGCAAACTCTTCGCATCGCCGGAGGGAGGCGCAGCCTCTTTACGTGGGTTTCACACCGCCTTCTGGTGGGTGCACGTTATTTTAGCTTTTGGCTTCATCGGATATGTGGCTTATTCTAAGCTTCTTCATCTGATCACCTCTCCTCTAAATCAGTTCTTCAGATCGTTCGCTCCCCAGGGGGAGGTCAAAGCCATTCCGGACATCGAAAACCAGGAAACCTTCGGGGTGGCCAAGCTGCAAGAATTCACCTGGAAACAACTGCTGGATACCGATGCCTGCACCCGCTGCGGCAGATGCCAGGACAACTGTCCGGCCCATCTTTCGGGCAAACCGCTTTCGCCCAAAAAGGTAATTCAGGACTTGAAGGATCATCTGAGCGTGCAGGTTGAACGCCTCGGTAAGGGAGAGGAAGAGAAGGAGAAGAACGAAGTTCTGCCGATCGCAGGCAACGTGATCTCCGAGGATGAGCTCTGGGCATGCACCACCTGCGGGGCGTGTCACGAGGCATGTCCGGTTTTCATCGAGCTTATCGACAAAGTGGTGGATTTAAGACGCTACCTGGTTCTGATGGAGAGCAAGTTCTCATCCGAGGTGAAGCTCTTCTTCAAGAACATGGAGACCAACTACAACCCATGGGCCATAGGCTTTGCCACCCGGGCGGATTGGGCAAAGGACCTGGAATTGAAGACCATTGTGGAGAAGAAAGACGTCGACTACCTTCTCTGGGTGGGGTGCGCCGGCTCATTTGACGAGCGCAACAAGAAGGTAAGCCGCAGCCTGGTGAGCCTTCTGCAAAAGGCCGGGGTGAGTTTCGGCATACTGGGGCAGGAGGAGATGTGTTGCGGGGAGACCGCTCGTCGTATGGGGAACGAATACCTTGCCCAGATTCTCATGCAACAGAACATCGAGCTTTTCGGAAAATACGGGGTAAAGAAGATCATCACCCTGTGTCCTCACTGCTTCAATACCTTTAAGAACGAATACCATCAGTTTGGCGGCAATTATGAGGTCTTGCACCACTCGGAGTTTTTGTGGAATCTGTTCAGGGAAGGCAAGTTGAACTGCAAAACTGGTGTGGAGATGACCGCCGCGTACCATGATTCCTGCTATTTGGGGCGGCACAACGATATCTATGATCCGCCCAGGAAGCTCTTGAGCTGTATCCAGGATACCAGGGCGGTGGAGATGGAGCGGACCAGGGAAATAAGCTTCTGCTGCGGCGCCGGGGGCGGAAGAATGTGGATGGAGGAAACGTTGGGGAAACGAATAAACCATCTGCGAATTGATCAGGTCGCCTCGAGCGGAGCATCGGTCATTGCGACGGCTTGCCCCTACTGCCTGACCATGCTGGGAGACGGTATCAAAGAGAAGGACATGGAGAACGACCTGGCGGCTTATGACTTGGCAGAGCTTCTGGAGAAGGCATTATAGCATCCGGCAGAAGTTTAAGTCAGGTCGTGCTCTTCACCGAGACTCCAAAGACCAGTTTCCATCTTGAGTTCGTCACACAGAGAAGATAATCCAGTTTGTGCAATCTTTGCACAACGCGACGGTTTGATCGTAGCCGACTCGGATAAGGTCGCGGTAGTCTGAGCCAAGAGTAAAGCGAAGGGCGTCATGCCGCTCTCGGCCCTACTCATAATCTCGGCGTTAGCCAGCTACTCCATAGGCGTCTGGAGCGAGAAGATCGCCGGGAGGCTGAGAGGGTGGCACCTGATCTTCTTCTGGATCGGTCTTGCCACCGACGCTTCGGGAACGGCCATGATGGCCGCTGTCCGTGGCATCTTTCTGAACTTCCATGTCATTACCGGGATTACCGCACTCCTGCTCATGTTCGTTCACGCCGTCTGGGCTACCATCGTTCTCTTGGGCAAAGACGAAAAGGCAATCGTGAATTTCCATAAGTTCAGCGTCTTCGTATGGACCGTCTGGCTGATTCCATTCTTCACCGGTTTTTTTCTGGCAAGGCAGATGTGATGACGAAAGCAGCCGGACTGCTTGACTTTTGAGGAAGGTTTGCCTATTTTGACAATGACAGAGTGACCGCGTGGAGATGGCGATATCGAGTACAAAGGAGATCATAAAAGTCCAATAACAGCGCTTTAGGTTCGGTATTCTTAGGAGCGACTGAAAACACGAGCAAATCTGTAGTTGACCGGGCCATTCGGCAGGATGGCTCTTACTCAAGGAGGTAAATCGTATGGCACAAGAGGCCACCATAACCAAAGACATGACGTTCGGAGTGGTTCTGAAAAAGTATCCTCACACGGTGAAGACCTTTTTCCAGTATGGGATGCACTGCTTCGGGTGTCACCTCGCTGTCGATGAGACCATCGAGCAGGGAGCAATGGCACATGGAGTCGAGGTCGATAAACTGATCGAGGATCTGAATAAGGCCGTGGCTTCCTCTCCCGAAGAGGGTGCGGGTTCTTCCCCGGAGGAGAAGAAGACAGAATCTTAATTTCCGTCCCTGCAGAGATTAGGAGAGAGG
Source organism: Candidatus Zixiibacteriota bacterium (assembly GCA_049679185.1). Taxonomy (GTDB): domain Bacteria; phylum Zixibacteria; class MSB-5A5; order MSB-5A5; family SM1-73; genus SM23-73-3. Next base: position 30,359 of record JBAUFO010000018.1, on the reverse strand, counting down.
CATCATCCCGGTTTTCGGGCGTTAGCTCGATTTTCTGCGAGGCTTCCTGCGCCAGGGATTCTTGTATCCCTGCAAAATCTAAAGATGAAATCTAATTCTCCCGGATTGGGTCATGCACGTTAGCGAAGTCAAAGATGAGAAGATAATAACTGATATCCTGAGGCTCAAAGAAGAGCGCAAGGCCGTCATCCTGGCCCACAACTATCAGATAGGAGAGGTGCAGGATATCGCTGATTTCGTGGGCGACTCGCTGGGACTGAGCCAGCAGGCAGCCGCAACCGACGCCGAGGTGATCCTCTTTTGCGGGGTGCACTTCATGGCCGAAACCGCGAAGATTCTCTCCCCTGAGAAGACCGTCCTCATGCCCGATCTTAACGCCGGCTGCGCCATGGCCAACATGATCACCACCAGACAACTGAAGGAGATGAAGAAAAAGCATCCGGACGCGGTGGTGGTCTGCTACGTGAACTGCACTGCCGAGACCAAGGCGGGATCCGACTATTGCTGCACCTCCGCAAACGCGGTGAAGGTGCTCAAGGCCATTCCGGAAGACAGGGAGATTTTGTTCATTCCGGACAAGTATCTGGGCGATTACGCTTCCAAGCAGGCCAACCGGAAGGTGATCTTATGGGAGGGCTATTGCCCCACCCATCGGCGCATCCTGGCCGAGGACATTCTGAAGATGAAGGCTCAGTACCCCAAGGCCGAGGTGCTGGTCCATCCCGAATGCACGCCGGACGTGATTGCCATGGCGGATAAGGTGCTTTCCACCTCCGGCATCTGCAAGCGTGCCAGCGAATCGGAGTCTGAGGAGTTCATCATCGGAACCGAGATCGGAATACTCCACCGATTGAAAAAGGAAAATCCGCAAAAGAAATTCTACCCCGCCAGTATCCTATCAGACTGCTCCAACATGAAGCTGAATAATCTGGAGAAGGTGCTGTGGTCTCTGGAGGACATGGTCTATCCGGTGGAAGTTCCCCCTGACATCGCCCGACAGGCAAAGAAATGCATCGATCGAATGCTGGAGATAGTCTGAGTCGATTCCAATTGCCTTCCACTATATCGTCATGGGGAAAATCGAAGCTCGTTTTTCGGTAGCGATGCCCGTATCGAGGTTCGAAGTTCGACCTCGTCCTGAGGGACTCGGCCCGAAGGAGCATCGAGTCTCGATACCAGCTTCGCAAACGATAACCGAAAGATGAGCTTCTTTTGGGGTTCTCCTAAGAAAGGGTTGCTAAAGAATAGGCTGGTGTGAAACACGCATGCTAATATCCGATTCTTTGTGTTTATGTCCCCAGTCTGTACAAAGAGAGGGGGATAGGGGGTGAGTTTTCGCCATGTCATGCTACCTAAGCTAAGAATGGGCCATCTCTCATCAAGAACTATGAGAACTGAATTGGAGAAGGACCCCTCTTGAGAACAAACCATGCCCGAACTGCCCGAAGTTGAAACCATAGCGCGGGGGCTATCGAAGGCCCTGGTGGGAAGGAGAATTAAGCAGGTCCGAACAATCTTCCCCAAGATCGTAAAGCAAGATTGCAGCTTCTTCAAAAGAGAACTTGGCCGGAGAACGATCAAGGCCGTGCGCAGAAGAGGAAAGTATCTGCTGATCGATCTATCCGGTGGCAAGACGATGCTAATACATCTGGGGATGACCGGGAGTTTTCTTTTGGCCGCAGACGCGGCTGCCTCAGGGCTGGACAAGCACGATCACGTCATCCTGTCTTTCCGTGATTGTGATGAGCTACTTCGCTACAACGACCAGAGAAAGTTCGGCAAGCTGAAAGTGTACGACACCAAAAACGAAGCGAAGTTTCCGGAGCTGAAGAAGCTCGGCCCGGAACCGCTTGACATTTCATCCTCCGAATTCGTGCGGCTTTTCGGGGGGCGCAAGGGGATGATTAAACCTGCGCTCCTGAATCAGCAAATCGTCAGCGGACTAGGAAACATTTACGCCGACGAGTCCTTGCATGAGGCCAGAATCCATCCTGCTCAGAAGATAAACCTGATCAGCGAAAGGAAATTGCGGAATCTTCACCGGGCCGTGCGAAAGATACTGCTCAGAGCGATCAGGGCAGGGGGTTCATCCATAGACAACTACGTAAAGGTTGATGGGAAGCTGGGGAACTTCCAACTCCAGCATAAAGCCTACGGCAGGGAAGGGGAGCCTTGCAGAGAATGCGGGGCCAAGATCAAAAGGATCAAGATCAGCCAGAGATCCAGCTACTTCTGCCCCAGATGTCAGCGATTGTCCCCCTGACATCGAAGATCCGTAGGAAGGGGGATACAGGGGGTTAAAGACCCGCCACCATTCTCTTAAAACGTGCAGACGAGGGCGTCCGCGACGAACAGCCATATCAGCCTATCAGAAACGGCTAAGTCCCCCGTAGGCGGGCCTGCCTACGGCGGAAAGATTACGGCTACCTACCCAAGATTCCGAAGTTATTTCCTTGACTTCGGAAGCACCGGGCGCTATATTGTTTCTTGTTAAAAAGAGGTATCTATGCAGGAGGCAAGTCTGGGCACACCGGCTCTGGGCTTGGACTACAAGGGCCATCATCGTTCGTCACTCACGGCGCTGAAATGCCGGATGCGCCGCCGCTTTGCGGTGGGTTGACAGCAGTTGTCTCGCGCGCCGCTCAAAGCCATGTTTGGAGTGTTATACGGATCAATATAAACATAGTTGGGCCTGAGAAGATAAGGAGGATTATCTATGACGGACAAAGAGCAGAAATCTCGAAGCGTGAAGTCGGTGCCAGTCTGGCTTCTGATTACGGTTGCTCTGGCATTTGCTGTTGGGTTGGTTTCCGGCCTGGTCATAATGAATCTGACAACAGCCAGCGGCAGAACCCTATCTACCACATCCATCATCGCTTTTACCTTCACTGTTGCACTGGGGGCGGCGGCGATCATCCTCGCGTCCTTAACGATCGTTCTGAGCCGATCTGCGCAAGATGCCCTCATAAAGCGAAGCGATGAGGGCATCAGACTCCAGAATGATGTTTTCGTCAAGACTAGCGAGGTGTTGAGCACAATCCAAGCTTCAACCGGCGTGACCGAGAAGCGACTCGAGGATATCATCTCAGGACGGACAGGCGTCATAGCTCAAGAGGTGTTCGAGCGGTCGTTCCCCAAGGGAGAAACGTCCCTGTCCTTAGAGGCAGAAGACCGATTGAAGAAGAGTCTTGCCGATTCACTGAAAGAAGAACTCATTCCACTCTTTGGATATCATCCTTCGGAAACCGAACGCCGTTTGATCAAGATGGAAGCACGCCAGAAGAGACTTAGCGGAGTCTCCAAGCGCTGGGATGAGTTCCGTCAGTCTGTGGTGACAGAACTGGGCCGACTGGATCAGACAAAGGTAGTATCAGAAACTCGGGGAAGAACCGACGCCGCCACCATGGAGGAATTCTGGGATGCCGTCCTCGATATCGAAGGCCGACGTGTAGCTTTTTCCATTCAGACAACGGGGCAGATCGGGGAAGACGGGCCGTACCTTGCTTGGCTCACGAGCGCCAAGGCGAGAAGTGAGTTCGCCCAGAGCATCACGTGGCGAGCTTGGGAGGACAAGATTAATACCCTTTTCTGGGTTTGGAACGAGGATGTCTCGGAGGAAGCAGGAATCATCGAGCTATTGAAGCTTATGCAGGCCGCCCTCCGAAACACTGATTTGGTTCTTCTTCACGGAGACGCGCCGGCCATCGCTCAAGCGGTTCTCTCGCACGTGAGCAGTGCCAAGTTGCCCAAAGAGGAAGGCGATGTGCAGGCCCAACCAGAAGATTTATCCGACAAGGAATAGCCGCGCACGCGCAGGTGGCCCGGTCTGCTTGCCAGACCGGGTATATCCTAGCTTAAAAGTAGCCCCTAGGTCAGGTGCCCTGTGCACCTGGCACCAAATGAAATCAGGGCACGACGCACGTGACCTGCTAACTTCTTTGAACATGATATGAAGAATATTAAGAATAGTCTAAAGTCAGCGCCAAATATCATTATTGATATCGTCTCGAATTTAGCCTTCTTGTTAATTTCCATATTACTGCTTCTCGCATTGTTAGATTTATTCATGTCATCATGGAAAGCATACATTGATAAGTCGCTTTCCAAAGAGCTTCTCGTTTTCTACCTTGCTGCTGTAGGATTGTTTCTTTCATTAGCTTCTGTGTCTTTTTCATATGCAAAGGTTTGCAATGAAAATGATAAAATCAAAATAGTCAATAGTGGTAGATGGTTTTTTTATGGAGCAATACTATTGATTGTATCTCTCTTACTTAACTACAACCAAATCCACGTTGCTAACAAGTCATGGCTTTTTGCCAACGTCTTTAGAGGTTTCGGTTTTGCTGGAAGCATCATTTTCGGAATTGTGGCTGCTATAACAATTTATAAAGGTTTTAAAGAACTGATAGACACCATATTTAAGTAACTAATATTTAAAGTGGGTGGCCCGGTCAGCTTGCCAGACCGGGTACATCTTAGGCGGGTGGCTCACAGCTTTGCTGTGAGATAGTTGAACGGAGCAATCAGGCTTCGCGGCCGGGTGCGCCCCGCCTGAGGCGGGCGAGCTCCTCCCTCCTTCGCACGTCCTTCTAATCCTAACACCTATTCTCTCTTTCGACAAAGAGCAAATACACCCCAACTTCTGTGGTGAAAGGGATAGTTCCAGTGTATATAGAGGGCATACCTTCTTTCGCGCTCGTCTTCAAGTCGCCTGGCGGGCAATGCAGACAATCGAATGCTCTCCCGGATATGCGGAAACGAGATTCGATATGAACCATTCAATTGATCATGACCCTCTTGTTGGTAACGGACGCCTCCCTCAAGATACATCCTCTGACGCACGGCTCGTAGGTCAAGCATGGCGCAGCCTGCTTGACGAAAAAGTCTCCTCTGGGACGACCAACTACTCTTGTGGTGAGCTTCCGAACTATTTATGCTGAGTTTCGAAGCATTCTCAAAATACATTTTCGAGCGATGAAAAAAATGAAAAATAGCCATCCCCACATCCCCCACGTCCCCCATGTCCCCCACGTCCAGCCGGTGAGTCAAAAGCCGCAGGCTCCTTTCCGCCATGGGGTTCACAAGGGCGAAAACACCCAACGGGTGCTCCGCCATCATCTGGGACGACCAACTACTCTTGTGGTGAGCGTCGAACCATTTATGCTGAGTTTCGAGGCATACTCAGGATACAGATATAAATACCCACAATTGGTTGCAGGAGAATGAACTGGAGGAAAAGTGAGAAAAAAATTAAAATTACCATCAGATGCACCAGAAGCACCAGAAGCACCAGAACCACCGGTCAAACATCATCATTCTCACGTTGGTAACGGACACCCTGTCCGTTACCAGTAAGCGTCACGGACGTCAAAGATCCGTCTGGAAGGGCGTCCGTTCACGGTGAATCCGTTCAGGATGAATCCGTGACGAACAGAGAGTTGGCCATTGGAAGGGAACAGGTGTCGGGTCACACTCCCTAGCCGGGCACGCATGGCAAGCCATGAGCAAGACCCAACACAACAGAAAAATATTCCACTCGAAATTTCTTATTGATTTCAGAGAAGATATTTCTTATTCTTTCGTTCTAAAATATAGCTGAGTAATTTCTGTCCATATGTTTTTTCAAATTCTTATTTTAACATGTTGTTCTCCAAAAAAAGGAGAAAGATTATGTGTCGAAAATCTATAGCCTTCATGCTATTATCTTTCTGTATCTCCGTGCTTTTTATTGCTCAATCTTACGCTCAGGATTCAGAGAGTGATTCCACTTTAAACACCAATGACAGTTTACAGACAAAAAGGAAGAATTTCTATATTATACCTCATTTAGGTTCGTCCACTCTTGTCGGTAACTTTGGGATAGAGTTTCAATACAAAAACTACGGTTATAATATTGGTCTTCTAAAAAGCATAGATGTAGTTGCCATTGATAACATTTTATGCGGAGGTATAAGATATTATTTCAAACCACACCGTCACTCATGGGTAATTGGTGTAGGCGGTGGTGTTGTCTTGGATGACCTGAAACCCGATGACAACCTTTGTGGTTATTGGAGTGGAGATAAACCGGATGACTGGGTTTGTGAAACAGGGATTGTAATAGATAAGTATATCGGTATTTTGATAGGTTATCGATGGATATGGTGGGATAAATTACGTCTGAATATTGGAGCCGGACCAAATTATATCAAATGGAAAAAAATAAAAGAGGGCAAAAAACATACATATTTGCCAATGATAGAGTTGGTAGTAGGTTACTCCTTTTAAAAACAATAATCAGGTAAGTGCCGTCTGACAACGGCTTCTCGTTCTGTCAGGCCCTGTCCGCCTATGGCGGGTCTTGCCCGGAGGGTGTGACCTGACGGAAGGATGTAACTGGGTACCAGAAGGGAAAACGTGTTGGGTCACACTCGCGGCATGCCATGAGCAAGACCCGACACAACGGCAACCCCCTATTGTCCCCCTTAACAGGGGGACGATATTGATTTGTCCCCCTGACATCGAAGATCCGTAGGAAGGGGGAGACAGGGGGGTAAACAGCTGCCACTATTCATTTATCAGGTACTCGGTATGATAGACCCGGCCTGACGAGCAGGCCGGGCCACCCGTCTAACCTTTGATGCAGCCCAGAGGTTTGAGCTGCATGACCTTCTTGGAGATGCCCAGATCATCGACCGTCTTGACCACCTCGTCTATGTTCTTATAGGCCAGCCCGGCTTCTTCGGCCAATCCCGACATGGACACCGCCCGAACCACCATGCCTCTTTCGGTCATCCTCTGCCTGAGTTCGGTCCCCCGCACCTTTCTCTTGGCCGCCATTCGCGACATGACCCTTCCTGCCCCGTGGCAGGTGGAGCCGAAGGTCATCTCGCTGGCCTTCTGAGTTCCTGCCAGAAGATACGAGCCGGTCTCCATGGAGCCGCCGACGATCACCGGCTGGCCCTTGGCCCGGTAGACCTCGGTGACGTCTGGGCTACCCGGTGGGAAGGAGCGGGTGGCGCCCTTACGATGAACGATGACCTCTTTTTCTTCCCCGTCGATTTCGTGCTTTTCGATCTTGGCGATATTGTGAGCTACGTCATAGATGATGTGCATTCCCAGCTCTTCGGCGCTCCGGTTGAAGGTCTGGCTGAAAGCCTCCCTGATCCGGTGAGTTATCAGCTGTCGGTTGGCGAAGGCGGAGTTGGCCGCGCAGGCCATGGCCCCGAAATAATCCTGACCCTCCGGTGACTTGAAAGGCGCGCAAGAGAGTTCCCGGTCCAGTATTCTGAGCCCGTACTTTTTCATCACATTCAAGAAAAGCTGAAGGTAGTCCGTGGCGATCTGGTGACCGAACCCGCGGGAGCCGCAATGCACCATGACGAAAACCTGATCGGGTTTGCTGATTCCATACACCTTTGCGGTTTCCTGATCGTAGATCTGATCGGTCAATCCAACCTGCACCTCCAGATAGTGATTTCCCGATCCCAGGGTGCCCAGCTGATCGACTCCGCGCGAAATGGCCTTGTGGCTCACCTTCGACGGATCGGCTCCCTTCATACGCCCCGACTCCTCTGTTCTATCACGATCCTCCTGCCAGCCGTAGCCGTTCTCGATGCACCAATCCACGCCTTTGCGCATGACCTGCTTGAAGGTCTCCGAATTCAGCTTGACGATTCCGCTGGACCCCACTCCGGCCGGCACCGCCTTGAAAAGGGCGTCCATGAGAGTGGTCATCTTCGGCTTAACCTCCTCCAGGGTGAGATCGGTTCGAATCAACCTGACGCCGCAGTTGATGTCGAATCCGATTCCGCCGGGGGAGATCACCCCGTCCTGGGTGGAGAAGGCGGCCACCCCACCAATGGGGAAGCCATAGCCCCAATGGCCGTCAGGCATGCACAGGGCGTGCTTCTGAATACCGGGAAGAGTTGCCACGTTGGTGATCTGGTTGAAAACTCCCTTGTCCATGATCTCCATCAACTTATCCGAGGCTAAGATTCGGGCGGGAACCCTCATTCCCTCCTTCTCGGTTCTGGGAATCTCCCACACTCCGTCCTGGATTTTCTTCATCTCCATGATATCACCTCATTTTTCAAAGGGAAGCTCGAGGCTCGTTTTCGTTGGCGAAACTCGTATCGAAGCCCGATGCTAGTAGCTCTAAGCTGGTCTGTCATTTATTCGAGTTTCAAGCTTCGGATTTCGAGCGTCAATACGAGCATCGCCACCATAAGACCAGCCTCGAGTCTCTTGTTACGTATCCAGGACAACCCTGGCCGTCCATTTATTATCCTCTTTCTTCACCTCAAGAAGATGGTAGGTGACAGCTTTCACGTCCACCTTGACTCGATGTTTCTTCTGATCTGCGGGCTCCCCCCATATCGAGGCTTTCAAGCTGTAGCCGTTCTTCTTCCGGATTTCTATGTCGAATTTGCTGAAGAGCATGGATTTCAGGTCCTTCAGGTAAATCAACTCCGCCAGCCAATCGAAGAGCAACTCGTCCAAGTTTTCGCCCGCCAGCTCTACCCCCTCCTTAGATCTGGGCTCGATGGTTTTTGTGTCCGCCATCACGTCGAAGGCAGCCTGAGCGCAGAGTCCAAACAACTCCTCCAAGCTTTCCGCTTCGGCACGGAAGGCCGCGTCCGCAATAGCCACGTCCTCAAGAAATCGATATGTGCCCATATTTAAAAGATCGTCACCTCTTCTATCTGACTCTTATACGTGCCTATCCAGTAGCACGTTTTGGCATTCGCTTTCTCGGTTTAGGATGAAGAGTTAGGAGCAGAGACTGAACCAGGGGCACAGGTGGAGAAAAAATCTTGTCTCCAGCGAAACGCCATTGCCATTTGCGAAAATGATGAGGAAGGTTTTTGTGCACCGGTCCATTATCAAGCGGGCATTCACTCCCGGAGAATCGCCAAGCTCATAAGAAAGTGCGCCGAAGGCAAACCAGATGCTCAATCTCCCGCCTGCTTCAAACGGCGCACTTGTTTTACAGTATGATATCTGTTTTTAACCGACTTTCTCGATGCAGTCGACCGGGCAGACTTCCACGCAGCGAGATCCTCCCTCTATACCTTCGCATTCGTTGCAGGTGTTCGGGTCGACTAAGTAAACGTCACCTTCGCTGATAGCTGACTGAGGACACTCCGGCATGCAGAGTCCGCAGGCTGTGCACTCCTCGGTGATCTTCATGGTCATACAGGTTCACCTCCTCCTTAGGATGAATTTCCTTCCAGCTTTTTTGCTGGCCTAATATATAACACCAACAATTCGATTGTCAATTATTATTTGGAAAAAGTTCTGTGTTGTTCCCCCAAGGATGATCCTGGCGACGAGGCATCCAAAAAACGAGAGGAAATATGACCCTGCTGCGGAATGGTCCAGATAGAAGAAGAGGGTGTGCTTTGGTAAGGGTAGAGGGGGGCTAGGAACTACCCAAAGCTACAGGGCACACCCTCGGGATGAATTCAACTTTACGCTAGGTAATATAACGACCTTCTTCTTATTGGCAATCGGCAGTTGACCCTATTTTGCCAATGCCCACACCTGATCTGAATTCGCCTTCTCCTTAATTGTCTCGGCACAGGTTTCCCCGTTTTCCGGGGAAACCTGTCGCCTTGGGCTAAAGCTCAACTGGGAGAAGCCCTTATACGTTCAAGTCGACTAAGCCCTTCTGGATGGCGTACTTCACCAGCTTGGCGATATCATGGATGTTGAGCTTCTGCATGATGTGGGCTCGATGGGCCTCCACCGTCTTAACGCTGATGAAGAGCGACTTGGCCACCTCGCGGTTGGTATATCCTTCGGCGATCAACTGCAGGACCTCTCTCTCCCTGTCGGTCAAAAGATCGAACGGGGTCTCGGTCTTGCCGGTCTCCATCTTGCGCATGTATGCATCTATCAGCGTCTTGGAGATGGAAGGACTCAAGAAGGATTTGTCCGAATTGATGGAACGAATGGCGGAGACCAGTTCCTCCACAGCTCCCTCCTTGAGGATGAACCCGGAGGCACCTGCCTGAAACGACTGAAGGACATATTCCTCATTCTTGTGCATGGTCACCATGATCACCTTGGCTGACGGCAAGTGCTTCTTTATCTGCCTGGTTGCCTCCAGTCCGTTCAGGTTGGCCATGGCGATGTCCATGAGGATGACGTCCGGCTTCAACTCGGTTGTCTTCTTCACCGCCTCGCGTCCGTCCGAGGCTTCGCCGACCACCTGGAGATCGGACTCCTCTTCCAACAGCTTCTTGATTCCCTGGCGGAAGATCTTATGGTCGTCTGCCACCAGGAGTTTGATCTTCTTCATACTGCACCTCCTGAAAAAGGGATTTGAATGTTTAGTTTGGTTCCTTTTCTTGGGCGGGAGATGATCTCGAAATTCCCCCCAAGCATGTCAACTCTTTCCTTTATGTTAAGAAGTCCCATGCCCTTCGGCACCAATAGGGCTTTGTTGAGATCGAATCCTATGCCATTATCTCTTACCGAGAGTATGGCGGTGGAACCCTTTTGGGACACCGAAACGGATGCCTCGGTGGCGCCGGAATGCTTAGCCACGTTGGTCAAAACCTCTTGGATGATGCGGTAAAGCGTTATCACCACCTCCGGAGGAAATCGGTACTCCTTGTTCTTGGTCTTTAGGGAGACTCTGATACTTGACCTCCTGCCGTAGTTGTCGATGTACCATCTTAAGGCAGGAATAAGCCCGAAATCGTCCAGCATGCTTGGCCTCAGTTCGAATGTCATGTTCCGGATGTCATCAATGGTTTGACCCAGTAGCTTTTCGGTGTCCAGTAGCCAGTCTTCCATCCTCTCCAGCTTCTGAGGCTTAGACATCAATCCCCGTTTCATCCAGTCGAGATTCATCTTCATGGACTGGAGCATCTGGCCGACCTGATCATGTAACTCCTGCGTAATTCGCTTTCGCTCATTCTCCTGAGTCTTCAGTAACTGCGAGTACAGGTCCTTTAGATCTTGGGCGTGTTTCTCGACCACCTGTTGTAGCCGGGCATTCTCGATGGCTACTCCAATCTGATTAGCGAGGGTCTGGACTAACTCGACCTCCTCCTGACTGAAAGTTCTGTGTTTTGTGGTGCTGGTAATGCTCAGAATGCCCACCAGCTTATCGCCAAAGAACATGCCGGTTCCCAACACGGATTTTATTCCCGCCTTAAGAAAATACTCCTTCGTCTTACCCTCAGGATAGACATCGGAGGTTTTGTGTATGATGAAAGGCTTTCTCCTTTTTATCATATTGCACATATCCGGTATGTCATTCCAGACGAACTTGGTCCCGATGATCTTCCGATCCTGGGTCCGGTCCCTGGAGTAGAGGCCCTTAACCGTTAACTCGTAATTCTCCTTAGTCACAAACGTTATAGCGCATCGTTCCACTCCCAGAGTTGAACCCACCACCTGACTTGCGACTCTGCCTACTTCGTCCAGATCCATGGTTCTGGAAAGCGCCCGGCTGACCTTCAGAAGGATGTCCTTCTCCCTCGTTTGCTTTTCCAGAGATCGAGTTTGCTGGCGTATTTGAGCATATTTTTGCTTCAGATCTTCCAAAAGGCGATAATTCTCGATGGTCACCGCTATGGAATTTGAGATGGTCTGCAGGAGCCTTATCTCCTCCTTCGTATAGCGATGGACTTCCGTCGTGGTGGCGACCGTCAAGAATCCCAAACATTTCCCTCTGTAAAGCAGTGGCACCGCCAGTGTGGACTTTATTCCCCGGCCGAGGAGGTATTTCCTTGCGGGGTGTCCCTGCGCCAAAATAGAAGTGTCGTTAACCATAAACGGCTTGCCCTTGTGTACCATTTCAATCAATTGGGGGGAATCCTCGAACCGAAAGGTCCAGCCTATGAGGTCAGTCTTCAGCGGCTTCCCCCGAATGTGGGCCGCCCTTATGCTGACACTTTTCCCTTCGGGGTCGAGAAGAGCGATGGAACTGCGCTCGGTCTTTACAAGTTCGCCTACCTTCTTGGTGGCGGACTTAAGCAGATGATCCAGGCCACGGGGGGAGGATAACGTCTGGGTTAACTCATACAGAACCTTCTGTTCTCTAAACTGTGTGCTTAAGAGAAGAGCCTGTTCGATTATCTGGGCATGCTCTTTTCTTACGTCCTCCATGAGCCTGCAATTCTGCAAAGCCGCCGCCGCCTGATTCGCCATGGTTCGGGCCAGTCGCTCCTCCTCCGTGTTGAAAGTCCTTGCTTTCTTCGTCATCCCCACGTGAAAGACTCCCAGCATCTTATTTCTTAGAAGTATTGGAATGACCAGAGCACTAACCATTTCCGTTTTTCGAATGATCTTTTTTCCCAACTCCGGCGCCAGATCGGTGCGGACGTCAAAAATCTGAATACTCCCTCGCGCCTGCAGGGATCGCTTGTAGGAGGATAGATGTTCTTTGGGGACCTTCAGGTTCCAGGCGGGGAACGCGTCCTTACTCTTGTTCGGAAAAGTATACACATTCACTGGGACTGCTGAGCCTGAGGCGTCATCTTCCGGCAGCATTACAGCACAACGGTCTGCATTGAGTGCCTGTGCCATCTTCTCTGCTCCCAGCTTCAGGACCTGATCGAACTTTAGGGTTCGGGAAAGCGATCTGCTTGCCCCGAGAAGTATGTTGTATTCACGGGCCTTCTTGATTTCAGTCAGGTCGGATACCACGCCCAGCGTGCCCCGGAAGCTTCCATCCGGATTCCGCAATGGGGCCGCCGAAACATACATGGGCTTTGGCTTTCCCCTTTTGGTGAGCAGCGTGATCTCGTATTTTGAAGGCTGGCCCTGTTTTCTCTTCTTGGTTTCCTCCCTGAAGACATCATACTGCTTACTATCGGAGATCTCTTTTAAGTTTTTCCCCAAAAGCTCGTTTTTCCGGTACCCGAGTAGGCCCGCGAAAGCCCGGTTGACGAAAACCAGATTCTCCTTGGAGTCCACGATGCCGATTCCCTCCTGAGCCGTTTCCACCAGAGTGCGATGCATTTCTTCCGATCGGCGGAGCGCCTCCTCCGCCTCCTTCGCCTCGGTTACATCGGTAATCGCCACGACAGTCTTGGACAGCGTTTCCTCGTGGCCCGGGGCCACAGACCATGTCACTGACACATGTCTGCTGTCCCCCCTCAAGGTCCGGGCGTCGGCTTCCTTTTCGAAGTGGGTTCTGCCTTCGGCGATTGCGATGAGTTCTTCGGTGAACGGATAATAAGATTCTCTCGCGAAGATCTTGCCTAAACCGGATTTGAGATCCTCCTTATTCCTGGCTTTGTACAGCCTCAAGGATGCCTTATTCACGTCAATCACCTTCACCAAGCTCGCGCACTTGGCCACAGCTTTTGGGTGAGTCTCGAAATATCTCCTGAAGTCTTTAGTCCCCGAATCTCGCAAGCGGTCAATGTATTTCTTGACCTGGGAGAAATCCTCCTCCCACAGCGAAATCGGGGAATCCTCAAACAGACTCCGGTATCGATCCTCACTTTTCTGCAGCGCCTCTTCGGCCCTATTGCGTTCGGTGATATCAATCATGGTTGCAGACAGGAACAACGGTTGTCCTCCGCCATCCTTTATAACCGTTGCTGTCATCAGGGTGGGGAAGACAACGCCATCTTTCCTGGTATGCCACACCTCCTCGGCGACGTAGCGGCCCTTCTCCTCAAGTTGCCTTTTCAGCCTGCTGACGTCCTTCATCTGTTCCTTGTTGTGAAAAACGGAGAGGTGCTTGCCTAAGAGGTTTTCCGGATCATATCCGTGCATGTGGGCGGAGGCTTCATTCACGTAGATGAGATTCCCCTTAAGGTCAGAGATTGCGGAGCCATAGCCGGCTCGGTCAGAGATCGTTTTGAATTTCCTGATTTCTTCGTCCGCTCGCTTGCGCTCGGTGATGTCATGACCGATGGCGATTGCCACTATCTCGTTTTCCTCGGGTCCAAGAATTGCCGTATTGGACCATAGGATTGTGCGAATCTCGCCGCTCTTGGTTACGATGGGACCCTCATATCGGTCACTGGGATGGGCACGAACCCATTTGACAAAGGATTTCAATTTGAAGTGGTGATGATCAGGCGGGAGGCACAGCTCGGGCCATCGTTTTCCTATCACTTCTTCACTTCGGTAGCCGGTTATTCGCTCACATTCCTGGTTGAAAACCGTAATCTTAGCATCGGCGTCCAGGCAAACGATCAGACTGTTGGCGGTTTCCAGAATCGATTGCGAGAAGTCGCGCTCCTGTTGCAGTGCCTCTTGGGCTTCGACCTCCCGAACCCGGGAAGCGGCGGCTTCGACTAACATCTCCAGGGCTTCAATTGTTTTAATATCCGGACGACAGCCGTCGGTGGGAGTGTCCACCGACAGGAATCCCATGATCTTTCTGGAAAAATCACGCAGAGGGACAAACAATTCGTCGCCTGGTTGCCAATCGCCGCCTGTGAACTTGCTTTTCTTCTGGGGGACGTAGCGACCAGTCTTGCTGAAATCGAGACCGGCTTCGCTGGGGATGAAGAAGGAATCGGAGATGCGGAACTTCTTGCTGGTTATTCTCTCCTTCAGTTTTCGGTCCATCGGCGCTGCTCGCCTGGCCCGTCTGACTGCGTCGGCGGGGAGCCCCACCTCACCGATATGGCAGATTCGCCCCTCCGGCTCATGCAATGTCATTACAGCGCGTTCAAACAGCCCTGAATTGCGAACCGCCCTGCACACCCTGGTTAGGATGTCGTCGATCTGATCGAGTTGATGAAGCTCGGCTAAGACACGGGCGCGCTCCCGGGCCACCCGTTCCTTTTGAATCAGAGCTGTTCCTATCTGTCTGCGCTCGGTGGTGTCCGTGAAGAAGCCCACGTTGCACATTCTTCGATCTATCATAACCGTGGCGGTGTTAACGTCTGCGTATACGACGGTTCCATCTTTCCGCAGAAAGGGGAGGTCTGGCACCAGGGTTTTTTCTCCTCGCGCTTGGGCTTCGAATTTGGAGATTACGCGCTTCAAGGTTTCCTTAGGATGAATGTCGGGCACACTCATGCGAGTGAGTTCCCCCTGGGTATAGCCCAGCGTACGGCATACCGCCGGGTTAGCGTACAGCAACTCTCTTGTTTTGGCGTCTGCCACGATAATCCCCTCGGCGGCGCCCTCAAAGAGAGCTCTGTACCTACTTTCAGATTCTCTCAAATCCTCCTCGGCCTGCTTTCGCTCGGTAATGTCTCTGGCAATACCATACAAGCCGGTCACCTCTTTGTTTTTATAAATAGGAACAACACTGACTTCAAGGGCTACTGCTTTCCCGCTTTTGTGACGCAAACTGATTTCCAGGTTCTGAACGGCTTCTCCTTCCATCACCCTTCTAAACAAAGCTTGCGCTTTCGAAACCTCAGATGGCAGAATGATACTGCTGAAATCCATTCCTTGTCTTTCTTCAGGAGTATATCCAAGCACGCGTTCAATTGCTGGAGAGCAATAAACTGTCGTACCGTTTTTATCTGTTTGAAAGTTATAGTCAAGACTCGTTTCAGCCATCAAACGAAAGCGCTCCTCGCTCTCCTTCAACGCCTCCTCGGCGCGCTTGCGCTCGGTGATGTCTTCAATGATGCCCACCAGGTGGGTTAACTTCCCGGATGAATCCCTCAGCGGAGCTTTCTTGGTGTGAACCCAACGCAAATTCCCGTCCTTGCCGGTGACCGGTTCCTCCGGAATGTCAACCACCTTGCTGCTACGAAACATCTCCTCATCCTTTTTCCGGAAGAAATCGGCCTGATCCTTGGGGAAGATGTCATAGTCGGATTTTCCCAACATCTCTTGTCGCGAGTGCCCTAGCAATTCTGAAAAGGCCTGATTGAGAACCACATAACGGTGCTTTCTATCTTTGATGAAGATCGGATTGGGTGTGTTGTCGACGATTCCCCCCAGGAAGCTCTGAGCCCGCTTCGACTCGATTTCAGCCGCCCTCAGCCTGCTGATCACCAGCACCGAGCCTAGCATGGCCAAGGATTTCAGGTCTTCTCGGGTGAAGTCTTTGGGGTCGCGGCCTCTGCCAACGTTAAGCACTCCGATTGACCGGCCGCCCTTTTTGAGCGGCACACCCATGAATTTATGAATGCCTCTCTCGCGAAGGAATCCATGCAAGGCCCTGTTTTGCTTGTAAAGCCTACCGACCCGGTTGCATATGATGGGATAAGTGCGCTTCAGAATTTTGGGAGAGAGTTTGAGCAGCAGCTCAGATCCGGCCGGGCCTCTCCGGCTGGCAGCGTCACCCAAGCTTTTGAGGATAGTTTTGTTTTCTTCGACCAGGAGCATCCAACACATTCTTGCTCTGAGGGTCTTTCTGATCTCCCTTAAAGCCTCAGAGATGACGCGATCCGGATCGGTCTTGGAGAGAGCCAGGGAGGAGAGGCGAACCATTGCAGAGCAAAGCTCACCGTCGCTCACCCCGTTTCTTAGTGCCTTATTCTGATCCCTTATAGCCATATAGTAAAAATCCGTATAAAACAAGCCAGATTTGTTTAAGTATACGAAGAGTTGGGTAATTTGTTGAGAAAATTTTTACATTGCCATCGCAGACCAAGAGAGCATGGGGAAAAGATGGACTTGACATAAGGCGGTTTTTGGCTATTCTACTGTAGGCAACCATAGGAAAGGTGGGACTGGATGCGGCCCGGCGGCGTGACGGTTAAGGAAGGTTACAGAGTGGCAAAATGCTGTTCTCCCAGGCCGGATGATTCCATCCGGGGATATTTCAGTCACGACAACGTCATCGTTGTACACAAAGCCTCCTGTAATGATCTCAGCAGGACTGAACCGGGGCGTCTGCTCTCATTATCCTGGGAGGAGATATCGGAAAGAAACGAGGACGAACCCGAGGAGGATTTCTATCAGTTGGATAAGCTCGACTTTGACATCCTGGAACACCATAAGGAAATGGGGGTGGATTACTCCTTGATGGTCGCCAGCATCCTGAATATCGCACCGGACCAAGCGTTCGACCGCCACAAGAAACTGAGAGGTTTGAAACTCTTGAAAAGAGTTGAGAAAGTCATGATCCGGTATCGTAAGAATATAGTGGACAACAAATGGATCAAGCATCGCAATCATACCTATTATCAAATTACTCCCAAAGGAGAGAAGTATCTTGAGTTCTTTCTTTCCCAAAAGACCAAAGGGTCATGAAAAAGTGATTGTCTCCCGGCACCAGAGGTGAACTTCTATCTTTTGAGGTATACTTGTTGCAATGTCAATAAAGGAGATTGAAAAAAGATGGGATTTTTGAAAAACTTATTCTTCAAGCCACCAAAACCGGGGAAGCCGCTCCCCGTGACGGACGCATCCTTTGGAAAAGACGTGCTTGAATGTGAGATTCCCGTGGTGGTGGATTTCTGGTCGGCTCGATGTTCACCCTGTCAGGTTATGGGAGGACTTTTAGATGAGATCGGGCCGGATTATGTCGGGCGGATGATGGTTTTCAAATTGAACGTAGACCAGAATCCGGAGACGGCCGCGCAATACCAGGTGCGGAGCATTCCCACACTGGTCTTGTTTCGCAAAGGAGAGCCGGTGGATCGGATCATGGGGCTTTTGCCCCTGAATTCGCTGAGGGGGAGACTCGACAGCTTGGCCCGTACAGAAGATTAGTCGTATCTTCAGGGCTTTCTTAAGGAGATAGGAAGGGTTTCGATCTGATGGTTTTAGAAAGGTCGTTCTGAGGAGACGAGCCAAGCGGCCCGAGAATCCAAGATGAAACTGGGCGTACCAAACATGATGTCTTGATGATAGGGGAGGTACCATTATGACACAAGTAAGAATTTCGGCCAAGGACCTGGGGGTCTTGGCTCTGCCGAATTTCTGTCCTCGCTGTTTCTGGATCAAGATGCACTGCGCAAACAAGCTCCCCTTCCAGATTTTCCCTGGGATATTCTCCTCAATCGACTCCTACACCAAGAAGGTGACCAATGTCCACTTCGACCGATACAGTAGGCTGCCTTCGTGGCTGGAAGAGTTAGTGGAACTGGGCAAGCCGGTGAAGGTTCCACATTACTCCAAGTTCAGCGTAACCGATGAAAAGACCAACGTGGTGCTTAGGGGTGCACCGGACGAGATCCTGCAAAAGGATGATGGTTCACATGTCATCCTTGATTACAAGACGGCGAAATTCACCAAAACCCAGGATAGCCTGCTTCCTCTATATGAGGTTCAGCTTAATGCTTATGCTTACATCGGAGAGCGGCAGGGATTCGATCCGATCTCCGGTTTGGCCTTGGTCTACATGGAGCCGCAAACGGATTTGACCCCGGAGAAGCTCGATTCCCTGGTAAAGGAAGAGGGCTTCCTGATGGCCTTCGACGGTCATATCCTCCAAGTCGGACTGGATGCTGAGACGAGGATTCCCCCACTGCTGAGGGATGTCCGCAGAATCCACGACCTTGAGTCTCCTCCTCCGGGCAATGAAGGATGTCGCGACTGTCAGCTTCTGGACGGGCTCATCTCGACAGCGACACATGCGACTCCAGGCTCAGGATAACGTGCGAAGATGACTGGTCATCAGAACCGGTGTGTGGACCCGGCCGACGAAAAAACGGCACAACTCCGATTTCTCCGGACCATCTTAGAAATCAACCAGCGTCGTGTTAGATGGTCTCAAAACAGTTGGAAGGACATAGGGTATTCCCCTATCAGGTAAGATTCCAAGCCAGCACCTAACTTAAGTTAGGTGCTGGCTTTTTTTAATTCCGGGGAGAGTTCACCCGGCCGGGGTTCGTTTAGATATTGTTTGACATGGAGTTGTGACACTCATATATTCTTGTGCGAGGGCTTTGGCAAGCAACCCGATTAGAATTGGCTATTTTGGCTTTAGCCGCTCAATCAGGTCAACGAGCACGATTCGTCTTAGTAGAAGATGGAAAACAGAGTCTACACAGTAACAGAGATAACGCGAGAGATAAAGAGCTTACTTGAAAGGAACCTCCCGGCCGTCTGGGTGCAGGGCGAGATCTCCAATTATCTCCTGCACTCATCCGGGCATCGTTATTTTACCCTGAAAGACGAAAATTCACAGATAAAATGCACCTTGTGGAAGTTCAGGGGCGAGAGACTCCAGTTCCAGCTGGCTGACGGGATCAGCGTGATGGCATGGGGCAACGTTACGGTTTATGAGAGGGGCGGGCAGTATCAGTTGGACGTGGTCGAACTGGTGCCGGTCGGTTTAGGAGAACTGGAGATAGCTTTTCAAAGGCTCAAGGAGAAACTCTTCGGTGAAGGGTTGTTCGATGAGGAGCACAAGAAACCCGTCCCCCAGTTCCCGGAGTCAATCGGGGTGGTGACCTCTCCCACCGGTGCGGTTGTGAGAGATATAATAAAGATCGTTCTTAGTCGTTTTCCCAGCGCACAGATAATCGTCAATCCGGTTCGAGTTCAGGGCGAGGAGGCGGCCGAAGAGATAGCCCAGGCGATAAGAGAGTTCAACGCGTACCGTAAGATTGAGGTGATGATCGTGGGAAGAGGAGGGGGGTCCTTAGAGGACCTGTGGGCATTCAATGAAGAGGTCGTGGCCCGGGCCATCTATGATTCCGAGATTCCCGTGATCTCGGCTGTGGGGCACGAGATCGATTTCACCATCTCGGATTTTGTGGCGGACTCAAGAGCGCCGACTCCCTCTGCTGCCGCGCAGATGGTGGTTGGCGAGAGGGACGTGCTCTTAGAGCAGATAAGAGCAAACGTGCGCCAACTGGACTCCTCCCTGGTTTCGCTGATTGACCATTCGAAGCACAGGCTGAAATCGGCTGAAGAAAGCTACGGTTTCCGACGACCTTTCGACATCATCACGCAGAGATTCCAAAAGACGGACGAGCTGACCCGGCAGTTAGAGAATAGAGTAAAAAACTACTTGGAAATCAAATCGAATGCCGTATCTTTATTGAAAGAAAAAGTGAACACCCTGTCGCCTTCGTCAGTTCTGAAAAGAGGATACTCTATCGCGCGAAAACTGCCTGAATTGAAGGTAATCAGGGATGCCGGAGTCCTGAAAGAAAAGGACAGGATTGAGGTGAAGATGTTCAAAGGAAGAGTGGAGTCGAAGGTGGAGCTGATAGATCCAGAGAGAGACAGAAAGAGGTAAAATTGGTTGGCAGAAGATCGGCACGGGGAAAAAAAGAGAAAAGCTTCGAAGAGGCTTTAACCAAACTGGAAGAGATAGTGCTTGAGTTGGAGGAGGGGGAACTGTCTTTAGAGGAGGCTCTTAAGAAGTTTGAGGATGGAGTTGAGTTGTCCCGATTCTGCACTCAAAAGCTTACCCAGGCAGAGGAGAAGGTCAAAAAACTGATCAAAACCGCCGAGGGGAAATTTAGGACCGTGCCGCTTGATCTGGAAGGGGAGGGTTAACGTTCTTTGGTGCGATCAGTGAAATGCTTGCAGCTGCCAGCATGCTTCAATTGAGAAAAGGTTGAAGGAGGCAGCCGCCGGTCTTGTCGCTGAAAGCATTAGTCTCAGTTGATGTATGGTTTCTGGAACTTGAATCTTTGTCTGTCTTTGCCTTGGAGAACGATATGGCCACCCAGGCAATAGATCTTTTTGCTGAGCTGGAAAAAAGAGAGCGGTGGGTAGCATCATATTTGAATTCGGGGGAGTTCAAGAAGTGGTTTCAGCCCGCCCAGTTGAGAGAGGCGGTATACAGTTACGTCCACCGGGCGGGAAAACGCCTGCGTCCGGGGGTCCTGCTTCTGGCCTGCGGAGCAGTGGGAGGGAACGAGGAGGAGGCCATCCCGGCCGCGGCTGCGGTGGAGATTTTTCACACCTGGAGCCTGGTTCACGACGATCTGATCGACAACGACGAGAAAAGAAGAGGTGGATACACCGTTCACGCGCAGTGTTCAAAGACCGCAAAAGAGCAGATGGGCTACACGGATCACCAGGCCAAAGACTACGGGCGTGACGTGGCCATACTAGCCGGTGACGTGCAGCAGGGATGGTCGGTGAGCCTCTTGTGTGACTGCTCCCTGAAGGGGAAGGTCAAGCCCCAGGTGACCCTGACCTTGATTCGTATGCTGGAATCTTACGTGCTGAATACCCTGGTTTCCGGGGAGACGCTGGACATCCTATTCGCCAAACAACCCGTTGAATCCTTTGAACCGGAGCAGATCCTAGACATGCTGTGGAGGAAGACCGGAGCCTTATATGAGTTCGCGGCCAAAGCCGGCGCCATGATTGGACTAAACACCACCGACGCAAAGGACGAAAAGGTCGCAGCCTTGTCCAATTTCACCAGCAGATGCGGCACCGCTTTCCAGTTACAGGATGATATCCTGGGCATCGTGGGCGACGAGAAACAGTTGGGCAAGCCGGTTGGGTCTGACATTCGGGAAGGAAAACGCACCACCGTCATCTACTATGCTTTCAGAAACGCCTCGCCTCAACAAAAGGAGAGACTCTTAAGTGTCCTGGGCAACCAGAAGGCAACCGAGAACGAGATCAACGAAGCGACTGAGCTGCTGATGCAGTTAGAAGGGATATCCGAGACAAAACGCATGGCGAAGCGAATCATAGAAGAGGCACGCACCGAGCTTGACGTTTTGCCGGAGTCGAAGTATAAGAAGCTGCTTTTAGCCTGGGCAGATTTTATGATCTCCCGAGATTTCTAAGGAGTTTAAGATGAGCGGCTGGTTGGATCGAATAGACTCACCTCAAGATTTAAAAGAAATCCCTGTGGAAAAGTTGGATGAGTTGGCGGTGGAGATCAGAGAGAAGATCATAACCGTGGTCTCGAAAAACGGAGGTCACCTGGCGTCCAACTTAGGAGCGGTGGAGCTGACCTTAGCTCTCCATCGTGTTTTCGACTCACCCAGAGATAAGATGGTCTGGGATGTGGGGCACCAGTCTTACACCCACAAACTTATCACCGGGCGCAAGGATAGATTTGACACTTTGAGAAAATACAAAGGTTTGAGCGGATTTCCCACCTGGCGTGAAAACGAGCACGACATTCTCATCGTAGGGCACGCCTCCACCGCCATCTCCTCAGCTTTGGGAATTGCCAGCGGACGAGATCAGAAGAAGGAGAATTTCTCAGTCATCGCGGTGATAGGTGACGGTGCCTTGACCGGCGGCATGGCCTTTGAGGGATTGAACAATGCGGGAGCATCAGGCAGGAATCTGATCGTCATCTTGAACGACAACAGCATGTCCATCTCCAAGAACGTGGGAGCCTTTTCTCGATATCTGACCGATCTATTGACCGACGAAAAATATAACAAGCTCAAGGCGGAAGTCTGGGATCTGGTGGGAAAGTTCAAAAGAAGAGATAAAATAAGAGCCATGGTAGCCAAGGTGGAGGGGAGCATCAAAGGATTCTTGGTTCCCGGCATCATCTTTGAGAAGTTGGGATTCAGATATTTCGGTCCGGTGGACGGTCATGACATTGGCGGGTTGATCAAGACCTTAGAACAGCTTAAGACCTTGAATGGTCCCATCCTGCTTCATGTTCTGACCAAAAAGGGGAAAGGTTACAAATATGCCGAGGAGGATGCCCCCCGTTTTCATGGCATCGGCGCCTTCGACAAGGTGACCGGAAATTCAAACGGGAAGGTGGGGGGACTTACCTATACCGAAGTATTCGGAGATACTCTGGTTAAGCTGGCAGGCCGGGATGAAAAAGTGGTGGCCATCACCGCCGCCATGACTCTGGGCACGGGGTTGGTAAAATTTGCCGAGACGTTTCCTGAGAGATTCTATGACGTGGGAATTGCCGAACAGCATGCTGCCACGTTTGCCGCCGGGCTTGCCAGCCAGGGCCTCAAACCCGTGTTCGCGGTATACTCCACGTTTCTCCAAAGAGCTTTTGATCAGACCATACACGATATCGCCCTGCAGAATCTGTCGGTGATCCTGGCTGTGGATCGGGCCGGGTTGGTGGGAGCCGATGGGCCCACCCACCACGGAACCTTCGATTTAAGCTACTTAAGGCAGGTTCCCAACTGGGTGATCATGGCTCCCAAGGACGGCAACGAGCTAAAAGATATGCTGTATGCGGCTGCGAGTTGGGGAAAGGGACCAGTGGCGATAAGGTATCCGCGCGCCGCAATTCCTGATGGGATGACCGACGAGATTGCGCCAATCGAGATTGAAACCTGGGAGAGACTCAGAAGCGGAAAGGAGTTGGCAATCCTGGCAGTGGGATCGATGGTCCATCCGGCCCTGGAGGGCTCACACGAGTTGAAAAAGGATGGGATAAGCGCAGAAGTGATAAATGCCCGCTTTGTGAAACCGTTGGACGGGAAAATGCTCCTCTCCATCCTGAAGAAATTCGATAAGATTATATCAGTCGAGGAAAACGTTCTTTCCGGTGGTTTCGGCTCGGCCGTATTGGAGTTTGCAGAAGCTCATGACATCAACAAAGTGGTGATTAAAAGAATGGGGATTCCGGACGAGTTCATAGAGCATGGTTCCAGAGGACAGCTCTTGAGCGATCTGGGACTGGATAAGGACGGAATCGCCCGCAAGGCCAAAAAGATTCTGGAATCGAAGGTAGTCTCCGAAAAGCCGAAGGTGCGGAGAGCAAGGTCTCGGGTGTGATATTTCGTGAATGCCCGGAAGAATCAAGCTTGGAAGAACGAAGCCGCATTCCCATCAAGTCTGAAGATGGGAATGTAACGAATGTAGGTAATTTACCTTGACCGGAAAGATGAAAAGCATCGGAATCATCGCTAATGTCAAGAAAGAGCTAACCAAGGGGGTGGTGGAGGAGATCATCGAGTGGGCCGACAAAAACGGCTTCGATTTTTTCATTTGTGAGGAACTGACACCGCTGGTTGGCCTCGAGGAGAAATCCTTGTCCAGGGCCGAGTTGGGGAAAGAAAGCGACGTGTTGATCTCCCTGGGTGGAGACGGGACCATGCTGGCCTCAGCCCGGGCGGTGGGTGAACGTCAGACTCCAATTTTGGGAATAAACCTTGGTGGGGTGGGATTCATGACCGAAATTAACTCCAGCGATCTATGCAATGCGCTGAACAAGCTCAAGAGGGGAGACTACTTCATCGAGAAAAGGATGGTCTTGGAGACTGAGGTTGAAGGAATCAAGAAGCTTGATCAGTACGGCCTGAACGATGTAGTCCTTGACAAGGGCGAGGTAGCGCGGCTTTTCCTTTTGCATCTTTATCTACAGGATGAGTTCATCTGCTCTTACTCGGCCGACGGTTTGATCGTCTCCACTCCCACCGGGTCAACAGCTTACTGCCTGGCAGCCGGGGGGCCGATTATTAACCCACGGATGAATGCGATAATCGTCTCTCCCATATGTCCCCATACCTTAGCCTCGCGTTCCATAGTGTTCTCGGAGAACGAAACTCTTAAGGTTGTGGTGGAACTCTCGTCGAGACACGCGGTATTGACCATCGACGGACAGGTCGCCTTCAAGCTGAAATCTGGCAGTTCGGTCTTGATTCGCAAAGCCAAGCACTCGGTCAATCTGGTCAAATTCCGGGATAGATCGTTCTATGATATCTTGAGAACCAAACTTCACTGGGGAGCCAGGCCGAAGACCGGGGAGTAGGGTAGGAGTAGAAGTTCAAGAGTTCAAAGGTCCAAAGGTCCAATAAGTCACGGGCACATCACCTGCTGTTGCGATTTCAATCCCTATTGAAGTTCTAAAACCAAGGAACACAATCCCTGGAAAATGCTAAAGAGTCTCAGAATAAGAAACTACGCTCTGGTGGACCAGCTGGAGGTAGACTTTCAGCCTGGTCTGAATATCATCAGCGGAGCCACGGGCGCGGGAAAGTCGATTATCGTGGGAGCGGTAAACCTCATCCTGGGAGAAAAGGCCAGCAGCGAGGCAGTCAGAACCGGATTCGAGAAGGCAAGCATCGAGGCAGTGTTCAGGCTACAGGATGACCCGGCCTTAAAGGACCTTTTGGCCAAACTTGGCATGGTCCTGCTGGACGATGTTTTCATAATTCGAAGGGAGATTTTCAGCAAGGGACAGAACAAGTGTTTTATCAATGATCGCCTGATCACCCTGGCAAGCCTGAAATCCATAGGGGACAGGCTGGCAGACCTTCACGGACAGCACGAGCATCAATCGCTTTTAAACGTGGAACGACATATCGAATACTTAGACAATTATGCCAATGTGGGCGACATCACAGCCCGAGTTAGCGAGGCCTTTCATCTGCTAAAGAAAAAACGAAGGGACTTAGAAGACCTGCGGAGCGGCAAACTTAGAGACGAGGAGAGGGGGAGCCTCTACCAGTTTCAGATACAGGAGATCGAAAAGGCCAATCTGAGTCCGGATGAGGAAGAAAAGCTCGGTGAGCAAAGGAAGGTCCTGGAGAACGCTGAGGCGCTGTTCGAGGCAACCTCCAGTCTCTATCACCAGCTCTATGAGGCAGAGGGCTCGATACTGGATAAGCTCACCTCGATGTCCAGGGAGCTTAAGAAAAGCCATCAGATAGATTCGAGATTGAAGGAGCCGGCTCAAACCTTGGAATCCTGCGTGATCAGGCTTCAGGATGCAGCCAGATTTCTGGAGGACTACAGGACTCACTTGGAGTTCGACCCTGAAAAGCTTGAGATGATAAGGGAGAGGCTGAACCTGCTCAATACGTTGAAGAGAAAATACGATAAGAGCATCGAAGAGATCCTGGCATACAAAGATCAGATGCAGGGGGAGCTTGAGCGAATAGAAAGCAAGGACGAAGTCATCAGTGACCGGGAGAAGGAGATCGTCGAGCTTTCTGGTGCCCTTATGGAGAAGTGTTCCTTGCTTTCCCAGAAGCGGAAGGCGAAAGCCTCCCGGCTCTCCGGAAGAATTCAGAAGGCCCTGGCCGATCTGGGGATGCCTAAGACGAAATTCGAGATAAAGATCAGCTGGCGGGCGGATGAAAACGGACTGCTAAGGATCGATGGGAAAAGATACTTTGTGGATGAGAGAGGGATGGATCAAGTAGAGTTTTTCGTATCTCCCAATCCCGGAGAGGACCTTAAGCCTTTGGCTAAGATCGCGTCCGGGGGCGAGATCTCCCGCATAATGCTGGCGCTGAAATCGATCCTGGCAAAGGTGGACCGTCTGGAGACGGTGATCTTCGACGAGATAGACTTAGGAATAGGTGGAGAGGTGGCATCGGCCGTGGGCAGAAGCTTGAAAGATCTGGGCTCCTCGCACCAGGTCATCGTGATAACGCATCTGCAGCAGATCGCATCGCAGGCGGATCATCATTTCAACGTCTTCAAGGAAAGTGCGAAGGGCCGAACGGTCACCAGAATCAAGATCCTCGACCGGGATGAGCGAGTGAGGGAGATAGCCCGAATGATCTCCGGTGAAAAGGTGAGTCCGGTCACCTTGATACAGGCAAAGGAGATGCTCAAACCCGTCGACCGACCGGCGGTCGATTGAATCTACGAACCCTGGGGGGGTCGGATTGATCCGACCCGAAAAAAGCTTTCCTATGGCTCCTTGAAGAATGGGCATAGAAGCTGTGGCAAAATGATCATAAGAAAACGAGACTTTTTTCTACTTCCAAATCTCCTGGCGTTCTTTCGAATTCTGATTCTTCCTTTCATCTTTTACTTCTTAGCTCAGGACACGCATTCGGGCCTTATCGTAGCTCTGGTTCTGATAGCGCTTGCCGTGGGCTCGGACGTATTGGACGGTTACGCCGCCAGAAGATTGAACCAGATCACTGATCTTGGACGAATCCTGGATCCTGTGGCAGACAAACTGGGTCTGGGGCTTCTTGTGATTTTCATAATCATCCATCGAGGCTTTCCAATCTGGGCAGCGGTCCTGTTGTTCTCCAAGGACCTTCTGACGCTGATTGCTGGTCTTCTTATGGTCAGAAGGAAAGGCTTCGTCCTTATGTCCAACAATTGGGGCAAGCTGAACTCGTGGATCTGGGTCTTCACCCTGGTCATCTACATCGTCCGGATTCACCAGCTCCAGCAGTGGTTTTTAGTCCTTGCCACCCTCTCCGCCCTGAACTGCATGGTACAGTATGTAAGGATGTTTGCGGCTCAATACCGGGTTGAGACTAAGGACGGATAGAATTCTTCTCCCACCAAGCTCCAAGAGCAAGATGAAGATCAAAACAATTGCGAAAAAAAACATCGCCCTGGCTCACAAGGTTTCAGCAGGGGATGAGCTTCTAAAGATCAATGGCCATCCCATAAATGATATCATCGATTACAAATTCTTCTCCGCCGATCATCCGCTAGAGCTCGAATTGAAGTCTAAACGCGGAAGAGTGAAAAAAGTTTCCGTCAGAAAGTCGCCGGATGAGGATCTGGGGTTGGAGTTCTACCCGATCAGATACAGAAGCTGCAAGAACAACTGCGTGTTTTGCTTTGTTCATCAACTTCCCAAAGGCTTAAGACGGGCTTTGTATTTCAAGGACGAGGATTTTCGTCTCTCTTTTCTGCATGGCAACTTTATCACCTTAACTGATGCTTTAGATGGGGACATAGAACGTGTGATACGCCAGAGGCTTAGCCCACTCTACATCTCGGTGCATACGACGGATGAAAAGTTGAGGAAAGAGATTTTGTCGAATCGAAGAGTCCCGGATATCATGCCACAGATTGAGCGACTCGCCCAGGGGAGAATCGAAATGCATACCCAGATCGTCTTGTGTCCCGGGATCAACGATGGTGAGTACCTGGGGAGATCGGTAAGAGATCTGTCCGCCTTTTACCCCCATGTGAAATCGCTGGCATTGGTACCGGTGGGGCTGACCAGGTTCCGAGAGAGGTTGCCGAGAATCAAACCGGTCGGCAAAACGTATTCCAAAGAGGTTATTCAGCTTGTGGATCGTTGGCAGAGGTCTTTCAGACGAAGGTGGGGATGCGGATTCGTTTACGCAGCAGACGAGTTTTTCACCAGGACGGGGCTTGACATCCCGAGGAAGAGATACTATGATGAATTCTGTCAAATCGCGAACGGCGTAGGGATGATGCGCCAGCTCCTGGATAGCTTTCAGAAAAAGCGCAGACTCTTGCCGAGAAGCCTGAAGAAGAACCTCAGCATCACCCTGGTGACCGGTGTATCAGCCTTCGGGCTGATGAAGCAGATAGTGAACGAGAAACTAAGCTCAATATCGGGTTTGACGACTCGGCTGGTGGCAGTGAAGAATGACTTCTTGGGGTACACCGTTACCGTCACCGGTCTTTTGACTGGTACTGATATATTGAGCGCCTTGAGAAAACAAAAGAAACTCGGCGAAATCGTGCTTCTTCCTCCTAATTGCCTGAATGAGGATGGACTTTTTTTGGACGACTCGACTCCTGGTGATCTGGAGAGGGAGCTCGACCGAAGTGTGATCGTCGCATCCTATGATTTGGTGGAGAGTTTGATCAGAATATTCAAGAAGTGTTAATCTGAGAGACTACTCTAATCCGTTCAATCCGTCCGGACGGACGCCCCCAGACGGGGGCTCGTCCGAGCCCGTCTGGGCGTTTCATCCGCTGATCATGCCTGTTCCAATAGTAGCCATAATAGGAAGACCGAACGTGGGAAAATCCACTCTGTTTAACCGTCTGTTGAAGAAACGGATTGCAGTGGTGGATGACCAGCCGGGAATCACCCGCGACAGGAATTATGCGTCCACCACCTGGAATAAGAAGAGCTTCTATTTGGTCGATACCGGCGGATACGTACCCACGAGCCCAAACGAGATGGAGAAGCTTATTAAAGCTCAAGCAGAGATAGCCATATCTGAGGCAGACCTGGTGCTTTTTCTCGTCGACGCGAAGGTAGGCTCTCAATCACTCGACTTAGAGATAGCAAAGGGGCTGAGGAAAACGAAGAAAGGTGTGCTGTTGGTCGCCAATAAAGTAGACAGTGACAAAGATGAAGCCGAGGTGCATCCTTTGAGAAGATTAGGCCTGGGAGAACCGATTGGTGTTTCCGCCCTGGCAGGTAGAAACATCGGAGATCTCTTGGATCAGATCGTCTCAGCTCTGCCGGAAGACACGGCCCACGAAGAGAAAAAGGAGAGCATCCGCGTGGCGGTGATAGGCAGACCGAACGTGGGAAAATCATCCTTTGTCAACGCGCTCTTAGGGCAAGAGAAACTGATAGTTTCTGAAGCACCGGGCACCACCAGGGATGCAATTGACACCGACATTGAAGTAAATGGCAAGTCTTTCACTTTGATCGATACGGCAGGCTTGCGCCGTAAGACCAGGATCAAGGAGAGCGTCGAATACTACACCACGCTCAGAACCTTAAGATCGATCGAGAGATGCCATGTGGCGTTGATCTTAATCGAGGCACCGAGCGGTCTGTTGAAACAGGACCTCAAGATAGCAAACGAGGTTGAGCAGCTGCGAAAGGGGATGGTGATCGGAATAAACAAATGGGACTTAGTTGAGAAGGATGGAAAGACGGCTGACGTTTACACCAAGTCGATGAGACAGAAAGCGCCGCTTTTCAAATTCGTGCCTTTTGTCTATATTTCAGCCTTGACCGGACAAAGGGTCAGAACGGCTCTGGATTTAGTTTCCCGGGTCCATCAGGAGAGAAAGAAGAGGATAGAGACCTCGGAGCTGAACCGTATATTAGAAAAAGACATAGAAGCTAAGCCACCGGCTTCAGTCAAGGGAAAATATATCAAGATATATTACGCCACGCAAACGGACACCGAGCCTCCCACATTTGTATTCTTCTGTAATTATCCGGAACTCTTGAAAAAACCATACTTGAGATACCTGGGGAATAAAATCCGCGAGCATTTCGGATTCCTGGGATCCCCGCTGAGGATCAAGACAAAGAAAAGAGAATAATGAATTGAGACAAGCGGTCGTCTCAGGAGAAGGGCCGGCGATCATGCCCGAGTTCTTTTCGGATGAAATAAACGTGATAAGGGACGAGGAGACCCGAAATCCGATCGCATTTACCTGGAGAGACAAAGAGTACAGGATCAAGGAGGTCATTGCCTTCTGGCCCGATTTCAGCCATTCTGAATCCGGTTCCAAGAGAAAGACCTGGTGGCAGAGAAGACACAGAAATTTCTATAGGGTCTTAACCGAGGATGAGGAGGTCTTCGAGATATATCTTGACCGGGGGTCAAGAGAGGAGGCCTGGATACTGTACAGGAAGTTGGAATAGCATTCCAGAGAGAAGATCACAACAAGGGAAACTTGGCTCTCGCTGGACGTTATCATCCAGCGGACAATCAGGCTGAGGATAACAGCAACCTTGGAGCAGGATCTTAATATGAGAAACCGTTACGTCTCCATAGGTTTGACCATCGCTGTCGTTATTATCTTGCTTTTGCATATCAATTACCTGCGCTTCGTCTGTGACGATGCATTCATCTCCTTCAGATATGCCAAGAATTTTGTGGAAGGACATGGCCTGGTTTACAACATTGGCGAGAGGGTGGAGGGATACTCAAACTTTCTCTGGACCCTGCTTTTGAGCCTGT
>JBAUFO010000017.1:0-26439 GCA_049679185.1 Candidatus Zixiibacteriota bacterium | reverse complement strand
CTTGAAGCAGGGGCTGGACGATTTTTCCATATCCCGGGAGAAGGTGAGCTGGGGCATTCCGCTTCCCTTCGATCCCAAACAGAACGCATACGTGTGGGTGGATGCGCTTCCCAATTACATCTCGGCCGTTGGCTACGGTGACGATTCAGAGCAGTTCAAGAAATGGTGGAATGAAGGAGAGGTGGTCCACCTTATAGGCAAGGACATCCTGAAATTTCATGCCATCTTCTGGCCGGCAATGCTCTCAGCTGCCGGGGTGAACCCTCCCGACCGGATATTTGTTCACGGATTCTTCACCATAAACGGGCAGAAAATGAGCAAGACCCTGGGGAACGTGGTGGATCCCGAATATCTGGTGAAGAAATATGGATCGGATGGCACCCGTTATCTCCTTTTGACCCAGTTTCCCTTTGGTCAGGACGGGGACATCCAGGCGGACAGGTTTGTGGAGAAATACAATGCGGATTTGGCCAATGACCTGGGGAATCTGGTCAGCAGAACTCTCAAGATGGTGAAGAGCTATTGTCAGGGAGAAATCCCCAAGCCCTCGGCTTACCAGGAGCCGGATGAAAGCCTCAAGAAGGAGGCAACTGGATATGCCGAGACGGTGTGGCGGAACGTGAAGGAGATAAACTTAAAACAGGCAATAGACCAAGTTATGAAGTTGGTGAGGAGCGCCAACAGGTACGTGGAGAAACAAGCTCCCTGGGCACTGAATAAGGAAAATAAAAAGGAGAGGTTAGACACTGTCTTATACGTTAGCTGTGAGACGTTAAGAATCATCAGTGCTCTGTTTTACCCGGTGCTTCCGCAGGGATGTGTAAGGATAAGAGAACTGCTGGGTCTCTCCGGGGAGGCACTGAATCCGACCTTAGAGAAAGCAAAAGAGTGGGGTGTGCTGGAGTCCGGAACGAAAGTGGGCACACCTGAATCTCTTTTCCCAAGAATGGAAAAGAAGGCTAAACGAGAGAAACCAGAAGCGGTTGTCTCCGGGAAAGAGGCTATACCCGAGGTCTCGTTTGACGAATTCTCCAAGATCGACTTAAGGGTGGCGGAGGTGAAGGAAGCTGAGAAGGTCAAGGGTGCGGACAAGCTTTTGAAACTCAAAATAGACATCGGCAACGAAGAAAGACAGATCGTGGCCGGAATCGCGGAGCAATACTCTCCCGAGGAGATGATAGGGAAGAGGATCGTGGTGGTGGTAAATCTCAAGCCGGCCAAGATCAGGGGAATAGAATCCAAGGGGATGCTTTTGGCGGCCAAGGACGGAAAGATTTTGAGTTTGGTCTGTGTGGATAAGGATGTAAAGGGTGGTTCGGACGTAAGCTAACCGATCGATTAACACAGAGTTAGGAAAAAGCCTTAAAGCATCATCTAAAGATTGCACAGACGATCAAATAAGGTAGCCACCTTGCCTTTTTGCGGGAAGCATCGTCGGTGCCCGAACGGGCGGTCGTCTAGAAACCTGTCGCGTTCGGACTCCCGAAAGATGGAGTCAGTCGACCTGCGGATCCTACCAGGCAGCTATTCCGCTCTACCGGCAGGAAGAAGGAATCATTTGTGATTGACACACACGCTCACTTAGATTTCAAACAATTTGACCAGGACAGATCAAAGGTCATAAATCACGCTTTCTCCAACGGAATGGAGAAGATAGTCAATGTCGGTGTTGACATTGAATCGAGCGAGAGTTCCATTAAGCTAGCCGAGGAACATGAGCAGATATATGCAACGGTGGGATTTCATCCCCACGATGCTAAGGATTTGACAGAAGATTCCCTTAAGCAGATCACGAAGCTGGCACAGCATAAGAAAGTGGTCGCCATCGGAGAGATCGGCCTGGATTACTATAGAGACCTGTCCCCTCGGGAAGATCAGATCAGAGCATTTAAAAAGCAGGTCGATTTGGCCAAGGAGCTTGAACTTCCTATAGTGGTGCACGTTCGGGAGGCCTGGGAGCAGGCGTTGACTATCCTCAGAGAGACGGAAGCCAGTCAGGTGGGAGGGGTTCTCCATTCTTTCTCCGGCAACTCAGAACAAGCGAAAACCGCACAGAGTATGGGATTCTATTTGGGGTTGAACGGAACTTCAACCTATCCCAAGTCAAGGATCCAGTCGGTGGCACGAGAAGTCTCTCTGGATTCGATCGTAGTGGAAACCGACTGCCCTTTTCTATCTCCGGTTCCGCATCGAGGCAAAAGGAATCAGCCGGCCTATGTGAGGCTCGTGCTGGAGAAGTTGAGTGGTCTTCTCCAACCCTTGACTTTTCAGGACTTAGAGCGTATCACCACCTTAAACGCCTGCCGGCTTTTCGGGCTGGATCATGCATCTGTAGGCAGGATTGCCTATCCCATTCGTGACTCGTTGTATCTGAATATAACCAATCGGTGTTCCAACGCATGCGTGTTCTGCGTTCGTAACCGCACTGATTTCGTCAAGGGTCACAACCTGCGCCTCGCCCACGAGCCCACCTACCAGGAAGTGGTAGACTCCATCAACCACCCGGAGAAATACAGGGAGGTCGTCTTCTGCGGATATGGTGAGTCGACCATCCGTTTGGATCTGCTGAAAGAGGTGGCGCGATATCTCAAGAACAAAAACGCCGAGGTGAGACTGAACACCAACGGTCAGGGAAATCTCATCCATAAGAGAAACATAGTCTCAGAGCTGGTGGGCTTAATTGACACAGTCTCCATCAGCCTGAACGTGGATGACGAAGAGAAGTATGAGCAGCTGTGTCAACCCCGTTTCGGCGACAATGCCTTCGGACAGGTGGTCGCCTTTGCCAGGGAATGCAAGAAACTCCTCCCGCGAACCGTCCTCACCGTGCTGGATATGCCAGAGGTGGATTTGAAGAAGTGCGAAACAATCTCAAGAGAGCTGGGCGTGGAACTTCGGATCAGACACTACAATAGAGTGGGGTGAACCAGTCGCCCCCCATCCCTCTCTTCATAAGGAATGTACTCTCAATAGAAATCGACCCCCATACCAGAGAGCGGTTTTGAAGGTGAGACCCAAAAGGAGCTTAGGCCAGAATTTCCTCTCTGATGATTCCGCCGCCAGGAGAATCGCGGAAGGCCTGGAGTTGAAAGAGGATGAGGTCGTTCTGGAAATCGGAGCGGGCAAGGGGGCTTTAACCAGGCATCTTTTGGACAGGGCCGACAGGGTTCTCGCGGTTGAAATCGATGTGCGGCTCTGCCGTCACCTGAAGGAGAGATTCCACGGCAGAGAGAATCTGTCAGTCATAAATAAAGATATCCTGAAGATAGATTTCAGGGACGTCATTAAGCCCGGGACGAATGTCAAGGTGGTGGGAAATCTGCCCTACCAGATCACCTCTCCGGTCCTCTCGCTTCTTTTGGAAAACAGGGAGTCTGTAAGCCTGTGCGTGCTGATGGTGCAAAAAGAGGTGGGCCTGAGGATTTGTGCGCTTCCGGGCAACAAAGACTGGTCTCCCCTTTCCATTGCAGTTCAGCTTTACTCCGAGGCCAGGGTTCTTTTCCATCTTAAACCCGAATCCTTTTATCCCTCTCCGAAGGTTGACTCGTCGGTCATCAGGGTGGTTTTTCTCGCCGGCCCACGGGTTGTGGTGCCGGATGAGGAACTGTTTTTCAAGGTGGTGCGATCTGCGTTTTCACAGAGAAGGAAGATGGTATTAAACTCCCTGGCGGCCAATTTGGATTTGCCCAAGAGCGCAATGGAGGTTATCTTAAATAAGGCCGGCATAGATCCTCGATTGCGGGCTGAGGCTCTGGGCTTGAACGAATTCGCTGATCTGGCCTCTGCCATGAGGGAGATTCTCAAGTGAGATTCGCAGCCGGCGCCTAAAGCAACGAGTTGGAGAAGCTAAAAAGACCTCAAGAACTTTGTCCTCTCTCCATTCCGAGGAGGGGGGATGGTGGAAGAGCCGTTGCGGGAAGTCCGAACTCCGATCCCAAGGCGACGGCCGAGGCTAAAGGTCGAAGTGATTTACCGTTCCTCACAGATGCCAAAGTGCGTTGTTGAGATTCTGATAGCATTTTTGATTCTCCTTTCCCAAGACGCCTTTTGTGCCCGACTTAGGTTGGACTTCTCTCAGGACAATCGTACCTATGTATGGAATACCAGGCTGGATTGCCGGCCTGAGTTCAAAGAAAGGCTCTCTTGGGGATTTTCCACGCACATAAACTCCGTGCTGACCAAAGGGTCAACTGACTCGAAGAATCAGGACCGGTGGCAGGAGAACGGCAGGGTCGATCTGAAGATGAGTTATGCTTTAAGCGGCAGATTGAAAGTCGGAGCCTTGTTTTCTCAAAACATAAGTTCGTTGGAGAAGCGAAAGGTCACCAGCTCGGAGTATGGCATAATCTCCGAATATGACATTTTGGGAGTGAAGGTCCTGCAGACAATTGGAGGTAAAGACATCGACCGCAGACTGAAGCAAGGAAAGAGGAAAGACACAGGATTCAATCACAGCCTGAAGCTTTCTCACTCCCCGCGAATACTTGCCCACTCGGTCACCACCCTCTCCTTCAGTCAGATCAACTCAAGACTGACCAACATCCCCCTGGTTGAAAGAGACCTCAGCGTGTCTTTCGTCAAGAGTTTTTCCCCGGAGGACAGCCTCAGCGTTTTCTATCAGGAGGGCTGGTCCAGAAAGGACTTCTACCAGGGTGATCTGGTCGAGGCCTTGGTTAACACTCAGAGAAGCAGTCAGAGGATAATAAACCTGCGATCCACTGCCAGGATTCCCTCCCACATTAAGGTGGGTTTTGATTTCGGTCTCACCTCGAACCAATACAAGTATTCCGGCGAAACAGCCCCTTACGCAATAGCGTTCGAGGACAACTCCTCCGCCTCTCAGAATTTCCGCCTGAAAATTGTGCGAGCTTTCTGGGGAAGGCTGACCATGGGGAGCTTCTATAAGTACGCTCAAAGAGATGAGGATTACGCGGACGATCTCAGGGATCAGAAGATGGAGAGTGGAGAGCTGGGGGGAAATCTGTCGATCGGGATAAGGGATTCGGATTCCCTGCATCTCACCGGCTCCGTGGGGGTGACGTCGTTTTATGCGCAGGACGTTTCCAGCCGGTTCGACGACCGGGACATCTTAACTCTGATTGCCTGGGGAGAGTACCTGCACGTGTTCAATCCCACTTTCAGCCTTCGCACGGAGGGTGGTTTTCGGAACTTCCACCGGGTCTACGTTTCCGGTCTTCGCTCAGCCAACAACAGCCACAACCAGAC
This sequence comes from Candidatus Zixiibacteriota bacterium, assembly GCA_049679185.1. GTDB lineage: Bacteria > Zixibacteria > MSB-5A5 > MSB-5A5 > SM1-73 > SM23-73-3. The sequence goes on along the minus strand of JBAUFO010000017.1, from coordinate 21,213 downwards.
GTACGTGTTATCGCCGACCCTGATCTGGCAGCTAAATCCGGCTCTTGGCCTGGAACAGAATTACAATATTCAGGCCAATTACATCTACTACGATTATGAGACAAGCTCGGAGAGTGTGCAAAGCAAGTTGTTTCGCCGGGCCAGTTCCAGTACCAGGATTAACTATCGCATTTTAACCCGGGTGAAGGTGGCTTTCGGCTACACCTACGGATATGAAGATTACGGACAGCTTGTCTGGAACGATCAATGGGTGAGAAAACCGAGCTGGGAACGGAAGACTCATACACTTAATTTCTGGCTTGAATACCAACCCACTAAAAGCCTGGTTTTTTCTCCCGAGTACACCTACCAGAGAAGGAAGAGCTGGGATCATTTCGCCGAGCCTATCACTCTCGAAGAACGGCGCACATTGAGGAAGAAATTCTCTCGCAATCTGATATCCTTGTCCTGTAGATACTTCATCGATGATCGCAACTACGTCAGCCTGTCCGGGGCCCGCCGGGCACAGGAGAACATAGAGGGTGCCGAGTTTACTGAGGAGACCTCCGATTATGCCACCGTTTCGGTCAGCCGAATCTTTTAGGGGAAGAACGTTCATGAACAAAAACCGGTTAATCGCCGACCCTCCATCTGTTTTTCTCCTTTTGCTCTTAACGCTGATTCTTCTCTTTTGCGGCTGCAAGAACCCCTTCAAAACCAGGAGCTCGCCGCTGCCTGAATCGAGAGAGGGTACCTGGGAGTCTCCTGCCCTTCCAGAGATAGTGATAGAGAATCTGCTGAATGCGTATAATGAAATGATCATCGACAATTTTAGCGAATGCCTCTCCGACTCCTTTCTTTTCTCCGCTCCGGAGGACTCGATAGATGCGGCCAACCTGGGCCGGCCCTGGCTTTTTGCCAACTGGAACCGCGATGCCGAGATCAAAGTGACCGAAAACATCTTCAAGACCTTCGGCCAGAATCCAGATTCCGCCGGCCTGGTCTTGTCGTTAGAGTCAAGTCCGTCCTATCAGGACGAGGAGGGCGATACGGTATCAGTACTTTACAGACATTACGAGCTGGTCCTATATGGGCCGGAGGGTTCCGGTCCCAAGGCCACTCTGATCGAGGGAACGGCCGCTTTTCACATGGAAAAGACTCCCCTGGGCCTGTGGAGCATCTATTTCTGGAGAGAACTTCTGCCAGCCGCGGACCAGCAGGACTGGGCAGACTTCAAGGCAAAATTCAGGCAGTGAGGAGAGCTGTTCTTATGCTCGACCGGTGGAAGCTATCAACCCCGATTTGCGTCCCGCTCTGGTTCTGCGTCATTTTCGCTCTGGCGGTAAACTGCTTTAATCCCTTCTCTCCTTCCGTGACCGGGCCAAGCGTACTAAAGCCCATCGCCCATCAGATCGATCCGGACAGCGTCCTGTACAATTTCAAGTACGCCTATGAAAACCGGGACAGCATCGTGTATGAAGACTGCCTGGATGAAAACTTCGTTTATACATACTGGGATCAAGATAATGTTCAGGGAATATTCGAGACCGAGCTTTTGAGAAGTGATGACCTCAGAGTCACCAGGGCTCTTTTCAGGTCCTTCGATGATATCAGCTTGGACAAATGGAGGGTGGAACCGGCTCCAGACAGCTCAGACAGCATAACAGGAGAAACATGGAAGGCGCGTGTGGTGCGCTATGATCTGCTGGTGTGGGATACGGATGGCGACCGTGATTACGAATCGTACAGTGCCAGCGGGTCGGCGGAGTTTCTGTTCAGAGAGTCCAAAAAAGACAATCTCTGGAGAATCGTTCGCTGGATCGACAGAACGATTTAGGCTTCAGAATTACCTATGAACTTCAAGGAGGCGCAAGATGGCAAAACTGAGTATAAATGTGGATCACGTGGCGACCTTAAGACAAGCCAGAATGGCTTCAGAGCCCGATCCGGTGGCGGCGGCAATAGCGACGGAAATGGCAGGAGCGGATGGGATCACCATTCATCTCAGGGGTGATAGAAGGCACATTCAGGATCGGGATTTGAAGCTGTTAAGGCAGGTGGTCAAGACCGCTTTGAATCTTGAGATGGCCGCCACCAACGAGATGATGGAGATAGCTCTCCAGGTCAAACCGGACATGGTTACGCTCGTCCCTGAAAAGGAGGGCGAGCTGACGACGGAAGGTGGCCTGGACGTGGAAAGCAACTATGAACAGCTGAATCAGGCCATTGGCAAGCTCCAGTTGAATGGAATGCTGGTCAGCCTCTTCGTCAACCCGGACGAGGAGAGCATCAAGACGTCGGCCAAGCTGCGAGCCGACTACGTGGAGATTAATACCGACAGTTATGCCTCTGCCAAGAACGTGGCAGACCAGATCACGCAGTTAGAGAGACTGGAGAGGATGGCCACCCTTGCTCACAGGCTTAACGTGGGGATAAACATGGGCCACGGGCTGAATTACAGGAATATCGTCAATCTGGTTCAGATTCCGCATATCCACGAATTCTCCATCGGTCATTCTATCGTTGCCCGCGCCTTGCTGGTGGGGTTTGAACAGGCGGTGAGGGAAATGTTGGACTTGGTCAAGCGATCAAGGTGAATCCGTAGATTGGGCGTGATCAGCAAAGACGGGAGAAACTCAGCCCTGGTTTCTCTTTGGCTGGTTTTGTCTTCTAAAGGATTTCGCGTCATCCATTTTGAATTGGGCATGTGCGCACCTCAAAATTGGGTTAACGGCCAAGAGTAGTCAGACTCTCCAGGACGAGCCGTGAGATCCTGAACCGGTAACTCGTTTTAAACTACGCCGTGGGACGGTAAGATTTCCTGTCTGCGCTTGATCATCAGGGTCGGGGCAAAAAATGATTTGACTTTGTCCGAAAATCGTTTTACTTATGCTCAGGAGCCAGTCAAGACACAACCTGCTGATGGGAAGGAGATTCTTACTATGCCAGAGTTTGGTGTTGCCGCTAGAACGGACGTGGCCAAGATCACCCTCAAGTCCGCCCCGGATCGGCCCGGAATAGGCGCACGGGTATTCGGCGCCTTGTGGTCTTATGACATCAACGTGGAGTTGGTTTCCAGCACCTCCGGTCTGGAAGAGGGCCAGGACATAACCTTGGTGGTAACCAAAGATCACTTAAACTCCGCCATCCTCAAGCTAAACAAGATCAAAGAGGAGATAGAGGCAAAGGATCTGCTGGTGGACCACAACATAGCGGTCATCTCTATTACACATTCAGGTCTCTCCAAGACGCCGGGCGTGGGGGCCAAGGTCTTCTCGGCCCTCTCCAGCGCCAAAGTCAACGTGGAGGCAGTGTCCAGTTCCACCAATGCCATCTCCTGTGTGATTCGGGAAGAGGAGTTGTCCAAGGCGGTGGAAGCCCTGAAGAAGGAGCTTGAGTCCTGATCTCGGGGAGTCGGGACGTAAGGCCGGGGCGCGGGGGCGCTGAACCTATCAAGAGCTCAACCCGGGGGCCGGTTTCCGGCCCTTCTCATGAGAACCCAAATTTCTCTTTTAGCTTTCTTTTCACCATGTCCGGAACGAAACAGGATATGTCTCCGTCGAAGCGGGCGATGTCCTTGATTAAGTTGGAGCTAAGGTAAGTATACTTCTCAGAAGGTATCAGAAAAACCGTTTCCGCGTGGGGAGCCAGTCTTCTGTTCATCAAGGCAAGCTGAAACTCAAACTCGAAATCCGACACGGCCCGCACTCCCCGAATGATGGCGCAAGCCTGGCGTTCCTTGACCAGGTTTGCCAGAAGACCGGTGAATGACAGGACTTCGACTCGATCCTGATCTTTCACCGTTGCCCTCACCATCTCCAATCTCTCCGCACCGGAAAAGAGGGGTTTCTTGTTGGGATTGTCTGCAATGGCGACCACCAACCGATCAAACAACAAAAGGCCCCGCCGGATCAGATCCAGATGGCCGTTGGTTAGGGGATCGAAGCTCCCCGGATATATGGCAATTCTCATAGAGTCTCCTTTTTTTGACGTATACGCTTTGAGTACTTGAGGTGAATTCTTCAGCCAACTTTCAAGAAAAACGATATCATGGTGTCCCCAAACCTCTTCTGCTTCAAAACAGAAAGGCTTTCCTGGAAAAACGAGAATTTCTCTTTCTTGTGATGTTCTAAGATTAAGATGCCATCTTTTTCCAGCACCTCCGATCGGGCAACCGAGTCGACTATCCTTTGAACTAATCCCTCGAGATAGGGAGGATCGGCGAAGACAAGGTGAAATTTCTGCTTCAGCTTGCCCAGAGCTTTTAACCCGTCCAGGCGGATGATGGTGGATTTGCCCTCCAGGCTGAGGTCATGGAGGTTCTTCTTGAGAATACTTATGCTCTGCCGGGATGCGTCCACGAAGGTGACCGACTCGGCGCCGCGCGACAGAGCTTCGATGCCCAAGGTGCCCGCGCCGGCGAATAGATCCAGGATCCTCCTCCCTTGGATCTCCTTCTGCAGAACGTTGAAGATCGACTCCTTCACTCTGTCAGAGGTGGGTCTTAAGCCGGTTTTCTTTCCGCCTGCAAGTCGCCGGCCCTTATGCTCACCGGAGATTATCCTCACTTGAGGGCTGCCTCCTTTTTCTTTTCGGCAGTAACGTAGTCTTTGATTCGTTCAAACGTCTTGGGGCCGATACCAGGAACCTGCATTATGTCCTCAATCCGCCTGAAGTTCCCGTTGGCTTCCCTGAACTCCACCACCCTCCTGCTCAGGGCTGGTCCCAGGCCGGGAAGAAGCTGAAGCTCAGCGGCGGTGGCCTGATTCAGGTTGATCCTGTTTTCTCCCTGCCCTCCGCCTGAAGGATACAGAGTCTGACGGAGAGAATCAGCGCAGCCTTTTTCCAGCCTGAGTTGCGGGGCGAACTTCGGATAAGTTCTCTTGTACAGGGTTATCCCGCTGCCCACCAGTAAGGCTATCAGGAGAAAAATTATAGCCTTGGTTTCCTGGGGGGTGAAGTTAAGAAATCGCATGATTGGCTGGCCGAAGAGCAGGTCTTAAGGGAGCCTGCCCATATGTCACAAGTACCGGTTGGGAATCTGGCTTTCTCATAGAGGATCAGATTCCATGGTAGAGTATATGCAAAAGTAGATCTCCGATCTTTTGCAGACTCTCCGGGCTGCATTTGTCCGGCGTGTCGAAGGTGGTATGCCAGTAAGGGTAATCAAAGTCGATTAGATCGACCACCGGAATTCCCGCGCCAAGCAAAGGCACGTGATCGTCGTACACGGCGTGCTTGACCGAATCTTCGAAGCAGAGAAGTCCCATCTCCTTCGCCTTAGACCAGACCGATTCGGTAAGTTCCTCAGCGTAACGTGCGGAATAGGCCTCTTTGTAGAGAGTAAGGTCTCTGTCTCCTATCATGTCCACGAGGATTCCGAATTCAGGCTGGTAGTCTCCCTTATTTCTGGCGAAGTGCTTCGATCCTAAGCAGAATCCCTCCAGGTCACCTGCCCTTCCTCCATCCTCGCCGTCGAAGAGCACGATGTCCACCCCCCACAGCGGTTCGTTCCGGGAGAGGACTCTGGCGATCTCCAGAAGGACCGCCACCCCGGAGGCGCCATCGTTCGCCCCTAAGATAGGCTCCGCCCGCAAGGCGGTATCAGGATCATGGTCTGCAAACGGGCGGGTATCCCAGTGAGCGCACAGAAGCACGCGCTTAGCTTTCTTCGGATGAAAGGAGGCTATTATGTTGCTCAACTTAAGCTCTATTCCTTCCTCTGGGTCTGAATGCACAAAGTCCTGAACCTTCACAAAATTAGTGTGCTCAGAGAGTTTGTCAAGGAAATACTTTCTGGCCTTCTGGTGCCCCACAGAGCCCGGATAGCGAGGACCGAACCGACACTGATCCAGCAGACTGGCATAGGCCCGTTGGCCGTCGAATTCGGGCGATGGAGAGGAGCTGCAGCCGAAGACTAACGTAGGCAAGCTGAGGAGGCCAACGAGGGCGGCCCTTTTGTTGATAAGACTCATTTTGGTCAGAGTTTTTAGCGTAGTTTCAACTCTTCCGACGGAGGAGAGGTGGTTTGGTTGAGTTCTCTGGTGGTTCAGTAAAAGACTGAACTGTACGCCCTTTCGGGACCATAGATAGGGACGAAACGCTTTCCTCTTTCCAAATACGGCGAACAGATAGGATCACCCGGGTTTCGTTCTCTTTGAACCCTCCCGCTGAAGGGTAAGCCTCGCTGATCTGGTCCGTAGCTCTCCACCGGAAGAATTCTTAGAAACGTATCTCCATCCAGATTCCCAACTCTCTGGTGTGGGTCTTCCTCCTGGTTTTCTTGTCGTTGGTGTCAATCCAGCCGACTTTTACTCCCCCGTTAACTTGAGAGGAAAAGCGGTAACTGACGTTGGAGTTGATGGAAAGACGACCGTTGTCCTGGGTGACGTTAAATCCCTGGCCCCCAACCGAACTCTCGGTCTTACGGGAGGCGAGGGTGACGTTTGCGGAGATGGAAAGAGAGCTTTTGAACTTCAGCTTCTTCAGGAAGGGGAGCTTTATGCCGTGAGGAGCGCTGAAGGAGTATTTGTTGGTTATGTTCACCGAGTTGTCGTAAGACTTGGTGATCGACCGGTTGCCTCCCTGTTGCCTCAGGTTCTCATCGGTGGTGACCCCTCTGGTGATTTTTAGCGAACTCTGAATGCCCTTCTTCCAGGTCATGGATATCGATGCCAACGGCGAGAAGTTCTCGGAGGTCTTCTTGCTGAAGGTCTCTCCCGTTCTTTCGCTTCCCCTTTCGTCGACCAGCTTGAAATACCCGAAATTATACGAGAAAGAGGTGAAGAAGCTCTTCAGCAGCCACAGCTTTCCCAAACTCCTCAAGGCGAAGCCGAAATCCGGGAAACGCGTGCTGGTTAACTTGGTAGCCTCGGTGGCGGTTATGGTGCGGTTGACGTTTCGGGCATAACTGAAGTCCATGTGGGTGGAGAGGAGCTTAAACCCGCTTCTGGCGGAGTAGTCTTCTCTCTCGGTGACCCGGTCGGTCGATTGAGCCTGACCCTTTCTTCCCACTCCGGGATCGTTGGTAAAGCCGAGCCTGTAGCTTACGGCGGGACGATCCATGAGGCCACTTTTACTGAAGCTTTGATTCTTACCATATTTGACCTTGACCGCATCGATTCTCCGGGTGAGCTTTCTGAGCAGAGTGAGGGGATTAAGACTCAAAAAGGAGGTTTCCTTCCCCTCTTGCTTTCCGGTTCCGCTTCCCAGTATCTTCTGCCAGTCGATGGTGAAGTCGGCTGATCTGTTATTGCTGTTACCAACCTTTCTGGTGCCTCCGAAGTTGTGAGAATCAAGCCTATCGGCATTCTCGTTGTACTTGGAGTCGAAGCTGAAGCTGGCATTGAAAAAAGACAGCCAGGATGGAGTGTACCTGGCCGAAAAGCTCTCAGTGTAGCCGATTTCTATACCCAGCTTGGCTTCCTTGGGATCGAGGGACCATATTATGGTCTTCGGATCCCTTATGTCTCTGGCGGTGGTCATGTTGTAGGTGATAGGGATGCTCTTTATGGGGTTGGCCTGAGCACTTAGATTTCCGGTGAAGTTTTTGGTCATGGTGTCATATATCTCTCCTAAGTTGTTCTCCCTGTGAGATCGCGCTTCACTCATACTCCCGCCGACAGATACTGTGGTGGGAATAAGGGAGAAGCTCATCTGAGTGAAACCTCTGGGAACCAGGGCACTTTTCAGCCAGCCAAAAGGTTTTAAGGATAAGCCCCGCCCCAGCGGGAAACTGTATCCCGCGCTTATACCAGTGGAGTTGGTTCTCTCGACCGGGTTCAGGAGGCTGCTTTTTCGCATCGTGCGGTAGTTGAAGCTGTGACTCATCCTCCTCAGGGTCGCTCCCACCAGCCAGTTTTCAGTGGGGTGATCGAAGGAGGGAGAGAAAGCTAAGGTTTTGGTCACGCTTTCCGTTTTTTCCTTGTCCCTGAGGTCCTTGGGAAGAACGATATCAGAGCCGCTCTTCCATTTGGGCAGGGTCAGGTTTCTCGTGTAGCCCAAAGAGACAGGAAGCTTGTAGCCCAAAGAGACTGGAAGGAATCTATGGACCTGGATCCCGCTGACGTTGAAATTGTAATCCGTGGTTGACTGGGTCCCCTCCTTGCTCTGAGTCAGGCTGCGAAACTGGCTTTCGGTTTTGCCAAATGCAACCCGAACATCCGCAAGATCCGCCAGCTCGGCCCTGACGTCGAGCTTTCCCTTTATTCCCTTCTCCTTTCTGACGTCGGTGACCCGGAGCTCGTCCACCCAGACTTCTCCCGAGGCAGGCAGATGCTGCTCAGTATCAGCGTTAATTACCCCCACAGAGAACCATCTTATCCGGTTGAGGGCAGGGCTCCCTCTGACATGGTGAACCCCTGATTCGTCCCACACGTCTATAGGGGTGTTGTCCTCACGTTCACTCAAAGCGCGGGCCTTCAGGCCGGTGATCTGGTCGAAATCCATGACCACCTCATTCCGCGCGTCCCAGCCGGGATAAACGCGCGAGCGGTATTCGTAGAAGTTGGAGGAGTCAATCCCCAGCTTCAAGAAAAACATGATCGTGCTGGTCGAATCGTCGTCCGGGCCGTGGACGAACATCTTCAAGTACCGATAGTTGGTATAGTCTTCGGGCTTGTACAATATCCGGTAAGCGGAGCCCTGATGGTTGGGCTTCAGGTTTTGATACTTAAGGGCGAGAGACTGCTCCTTCTCCCTCACCTGGGTCCTGCGGTCGAGAGTCCCGGCGATCCCGGCAGGTGGATAATAATTCGGATCCTCGTGAGTATTCTTCACAAAGACATCAAATTCCTCGCTGGGTGGGGTCCCAACCGGCAGGGGGGTCTGTCGGCGGGTTAAACTGGAGATCCCCATGTTCTCCCACCTATTCCCCACCAGCTGAATGGAGGCAATTTCCACTAAACACTCCTCCTGGGAGCTGACCCATAACCTGGCAAAACGGATCTCGGTCCAGTCCGGATCACCCATCTCGACATAGTTCTGTGGATCCTTCAGGGGAACGCGGTAAAGCCTCCATCCCTTGCTATCGCTTGTGTCCGCCAGGAATTCATCTGTGCTTAGATCTATGGCGAATTCAAAGTAGCTGTCGGTCAGATCAAGGACGCTGTTGGAGTTTATGTCCTCCGTATCGGGCCGTCTTCCCCTGTCTGGATCCTCTCGGTTCCCTTGGGTGCCATTAATAAGAGTGTAGTCATATCTGTTGTCGTAGTTCCAATCATCGCCGGCAGGGTCAGCCAGCGTCGAGTTGTAGAAGTCCCGCTCCTGATCATTGTCCAGGGTATCCAGCCCCAGATCTTCATCGTCGTCCAAGATCCCATCCCTCTGACCGTTTCGGGGTTTATCCTCGGTGTCTAAAAACCTGTCCCCGTCTAAGTCCTCCGAGATTTCGCCCAAGTCCACGTGCAGGATGCCTTTGTCTCCATTGACCCACACTTCCAGAAACTTGGCCCGGATCTGGTCATATGCGCCGGGATAGAGAGCCCTCATTACTCCGTTCCAATTTTTCTCCGTCTGGCCGGAATCAAAGTCAGAGTTGGAGGGCCGATGGGGTTTGCCGGGAAAGAACTGGAGTTGCATAACGTTGGTTTTCTCCTGATTTCTCTCCACATCCTTATTCGGCCAGATCTCCTGTATGGGGACCTGATCGTAAGGATTATACCACCACATGCGGCATCTGTCGGTGAATTCCATGCCCAGCGGGGGGCTGGAGAGAGACCAGCCTCCGCGGCGAACGCCCAGATCGGTATACTCCAGGGAGCCCTCGAAATCGTCGATGAACGCGTGGTTTTTGGTATTGGGGTTGGGGATGCTCTGGGCCACATCCCCCCTGAAGGTGATGGAGGAAGGGGCGTCGGTCTTCACCCAGGGGATGGCGTTCAACATATTGGTGACGAAAGACGGAGAGGAGCTGAAACTGAGATTGCTTCCCCAGATGAAGTTTCGTATCGGCTCCTGACCCACCCGGGGTCTCTCGTCTGCTGTCTTCTCGCTCTTGTAGATCCCCACCGCGCCGAACTTGAAATTGCTTCCCAGATCGTAGTTGGCCATCATCCCGAACACGCTTTTCTTTTCAGGCATGAGCAGAGGAGCATACTCGTAGTCCACGGTCAGATTGGCGGTAGGACTCAGAGCCTCGGGGTTCAAGAAGGTGATCTCCCCGATCTCATACATTATCATGTAGTCCTCGCCCCTGGTCAGGGTCCGTCCGTTGAGAGTCACCATGTCGGATCCTTCGATTATGGGAGCACGACCCAGCTGGAATTGAGAACTCCGGGAGGAAGACTGAACATGGATATAGTATCTGCTCTCTTCCCTCCAATCCGCCAGCCTATCCGTCGTATAGATGGTGTCCACGGCATCCTTGAGCAGGCTGTTGTCGGAAGAAAAAGGGCGGTCCAGGGGAAAGATGAGATATCCCAACCCGAAATCTATCCACTTATAGTCGACTATTCCGTCCGGATTAAATTCGGCACTCAGATCGAGTTCATCCAGCCCGAACATTCTGAGAAAGAGCGTGCTGTCCTGGTAGTTTGGATTCTCGTTGATATCTTCATCGTTGTCCCGAGCTTTGTATATGTCGAGGTGAAAACCTTCGCGTTCGATATTTCTTGCCCCAAGATAGTACACGTTCTTCCACTCGTAGCTCCAGGTGTAATAATCCGGCTTGGGCGTCTCCGGCTTGATCAGCTTGAGTTTCATACAGGTTTCCTCTTCTGCGCTGGTGCAGGAGTCTTTCAGAAAACCCACGGTATCGATCCTGCCATCGTATCGCAGGACCTCATAATAGGCTGCCAGTATATCGTTGGTTCCTATCTGGCTGAAGAACTGAATCCAGAGCTGATTCCGTTGCACGAAATACTCGTTTGGATCGATCTCCTGAAACCTCCTCCTGAAAGACCCTTCAGGGTATGATGCCGAGGTGTCTTCAGGGTCGACATAGGCGTTACCAAAAGGAGCAGGGTCCTTGGCCGTGTTGCTGCTTATGCCGGTGTTGTTTTTGTACAGTTTGATCTCTACGATGGAATCGCCCCAGGCAAAGCCTTCCGGTGGCTCATTCAGGCGGGGTTTGCCCAACCAGTAAAAGGTGCGCTGCAGGTATTCGTAGTCCCGGATTACGGTTGCCTTGGTCTCGGCGCCGGCATTGAACTCCGCCTTCTGACTGGAGCCCTTGTCCTGGCTGGTTATCATGGTGAGATTCCACCCGCCGATTTTGGCGGTGGTTTTTATGCCAAAGAGGCCTTGTTTGTTTTCGCCGTATCCCACCACGCCGCTTCCCACCGACAGGTTGGTGTTGCCGGCTTCTATGCTCTGGATGATCTCGTCCTCCTCGCCCTTGTATCTCAACTGGAGAGTGTTCTCCAGATCGGTGTGCCTTCTACTGTCCTGATCTACTTTAACCGAGATCTTGCTTCCAATGGTGCCGCTTATGGTGAACGAGGAGTATTGCTCCATATTGAGGGAGGGAAACTTGGACTGCCTGGAGGTGGCAGTGTTTTTCAGACCATCCTCCCAGGTGCTCCTTCCGGAGAAGCTGATCCTTCTGTAGCCCGAGACCTTCAGCGCCGGACCACCTTCGCCTATGATCCTGGAAACCACCTTGGGGAACTTGACCGGGATCTCCCATTCAAACAGCCCCCTGGATCTATCTCCACCTCGCAAGAAATGGGTGTTTAAATTTCTTCTCCACTGGGCATTCTCCTTAAGTCGGTTATTGGCCGAGGTATACGCTGAGATCGACAGAAACAAAGGCTTTCGTAGTTGATAGTCCCCGTGCTTCTCACTTATCTGTACGAAGCCGTTATCGTATTCCACCAGGGCGGTCTGGGTGAATCTAAGATTGGTTTTCAACAGGGGTATAGAGTCGGAGGAGACGGTAAGCCCCATCTCCCGGGGAAGATGGCCGAAGCGAACGCAGTGACGGTCATTCTCTTCAAGCCCGATCGCGCAACCCACGGCCTGGACCGGATCAGGAATCAGGAATTGGCCGAGAGTCAGACCGGATAAAAACAAAACCGCCAAACCCAGCAAAGATACTACGCCCTTGGCGGTCTTCTGATTCTGTCGCGAGCGATAATGCATCAGGAGACAACTCCTTTTGCGCTTCATCAAAAATCTTTAGCTACTTCTCGATAACTCCTCCTTTCCTTATATTCGGCAGGAACCTTCAGTTTATGTATACGACTTCTTGCTCCAACTTTATGCCGAATTTTCCTCTTATCTTCCTTCTCAGTTTCGCGGCCAGCCTTCTGACGTCTGCGGCGCTTGCGGCTCCGGCGTTTATCAGTATATTGGCGTGTCCGGCAAAAACCTTAGCGTCGCCCTGGCGCATCCTCTTGGCGTCCACCTGATCCAGCAGCAATCCTGCCGAGACCTTTCTGCCGTTCAACACAACGTTCTTGAAGAAGCACCCGGCCGATTTCTCTTGCGAAGGAAGACTCTCCTTTCTCCTCTCCAGATTCCCGGCTATCCTTTCCTCGATCTCCGTTGTGTCGCCCTTTCTCAGTTGAAACGTAGCAGAGAGCAAAACATCCCGGGTTTCTTTGAGTCTGCTCTCTCGATATCCGAATTGGAAATCCTTCTTACTAACCTCCTTCACGTCCCCTTCGGTCGTGAGGATGACTGCTTTCGTCAGCCGGTCACCTACCGACTTGCCAAAGGCTCCGGCATTTCCGCGCACTGCTCCGCCTGCCGTTCCGGGAATGCCTGCCGCGAATTCCAGTCCGGAAAGACCATGCGCGCAGGCTCTGTTAACCACATCTTCCAGCAAAGCTCCAGACTGACAGGTGATGTTGTCCCCGTTGACCAGGATGCCTCTACACTCGTTCTTTATCACCAAGCCCCTGAAGCCTGAATCGCTGACCAGAATATTGCTTCCCCTCCCCAGAAGCAAAAAGCGCACCTTGAGGTCCTGAGCGGTTCTGACAGCGAATACTAAGGCTTCCGGGCCTACTGCTCGGTAGAAGAACTCAGCTCTTCCGCCGATGCCGAAGGTGGTATGCGGAGCTAAGGTGACGTCACATCTCAATCCGTTGGCCAGCGCTTCGGATAATCTCTTATAAACCTCCTTCTTGCGTATTGAACGAGTTGACTTTAATTTGGTTGTCTCCATTATTGCCCGCACTCTACCATATATTATACGACATTTGCGCCAAAAAGCAAGCAAAATCCTCGTGCTTCAGGCCACCCGCGAGCTCTGAGCCTTCGTCTAAGCTGTCCAACTTTTGCACAGAAGCCTGCCAAGGGCTGATCTGATGATTCTTCAGATTCGAAGGAAAAACTGAACCTCCAGAGCTTCTCCTCAAGACGTGATCAAGCCGGTGCGGGGGCGACTGTTCAAAAACCGAACAGAAACCCGGTGGGAGAATAAGAAGCCCTTCTTACACCTGGAGCTCCTTGCGCAAGGCTTCCACCGCCGCCTCCGCCTTGTCTCTTGCCACCACGCAGGTGACCGAGGACATTGAGGTGGAGATGGTATCGATGTTTATCCCCGCGGCGGAGAGGGCATTGAACATTTTCCCTGCCATACCTGCCGTCTGCGCCAGTTGATGACCGGCGATGGAGACTAAGGCTATGGAGGAAGTATGAGAGACCTTCTCCGCTCCTATCTCGTCCTTGATCTTTCCCAGAAGCGTCTTAATCGGATCCAACTCGTTCTCGGCCACGGCAAAAGACACGTCGACCCGGTCCTTATAGCTGATTCCCGAGACCACCAGTTCCACGTTGAACCCCTCGTTACCTAACTTGCCAAATATCTCCGCCGCGATTCCGGGTTTATCGGGAACCGCATGGATGGTGACCTTTGCTACATTGGTGTTGCTTGCGATATGAACGTCTACCATGGTCTTGCCTCCGAGTTCTTTGTATGAGTTTTTTGGTTTACCACCGGCCTCCTGCTGTTTGTCCTCGGTATCTCGAGGATGACTCAAATCTAATGATAATAGGGGAAAAAGTCAAAGAGTTTTTGCTGGTCGTTTGCGCTAAACTGAAGCTGCGCGCCTGGACATTCCGCGCGAATCAACTGGTAAGGACAAGTTGCATTGATTGGTTGAACTTCGGGCAATCTTTGATTGACTTTAATCAGGCGAAATGTTATTTTTGTATTTCAAAGGTGCTCAAGACCTTTGAGACATGATTCTTTCAGAACTCGATAAATCGAGCAACTACGAGGGTTCAAGAGGAAACAGCTAACCAGAGAGATTGCTATGAAATACAAAGCCTTATATGGCACGCACGACATACTTCCTGACGAATCGGTCAAGTGGCAGTATCTGGAACAACGCCTGAGGAAGGTATTCGCCCTTTACAATTACGACGAGATTCGCGTTCCAACCTTCGAGGAGACCGAACTCTTTGCCCGAAGCATAGGTCAGGATACCGACATCGTCCGGAAGGAGATGTACACCTTCCAGGATCAGGGGAGAAGAAGTATCACCTTGAGGCCGGAGGGAACCGCCGGGGTGGTGAGGGCCTATTTGGAGCACGCTCTGGGAGAGAAATCGCCTCTGGTGAAACTTTACTATCTGGGAAGCATGTTCCGGCAGGAGAGACCCCAAAAAGGACGCATGAGAGAATTCCATCAGTTCGGAATCGAGGCCATCGGCTCGGCTGATCCTGCGGTGGATGCCGAACAGATCGAGATGGGGGTGAGAATCTGTCAAAAGTTGAAGATCACCGATTTCAAGCTGCATCTAAACAGCATCGGCTGTCCGGTCTGTCGTCCCGTTCACAGAGAAAAACTTCTGGATTTCATGAAGGATAAAATTGGTGACCTGTGTGATGACTGCAAGACCAGATACCTGCGCAACCCTTTGAGGATGTTTGACTGCAAGAAAAAGCAGTGCATAGAACAACTCAAGGACGCTCCAGTGATGGTTGACTTTCTGTGCGAGGACTGCCAGACACATTACGACCAGGTCAAGAAATATCTGGAGAAGTTGAAAATTAACTACTTCGAGGACAAGAGATTAGTGCGGGGATTGGATTATTACACCAAGACCGCTTTTGAGATCAAATCACCGCAGTTGGGGAGTCAGGATACCTTGCTTGGTGGCGGGCGCTACGATCTACTGGTGGAAGAGCTGGGCGGCAAAAGCACTCCTGCCATCGGCTTCGCTGCCGGCATAGAGCGATTCATCTTGGTTTTGCAGATGCAGAAGAAACTCGATCTTGAAGAAAAGAAACTCAAGCTGTTTATCGCCGCCCTAGGGGACGAAGCCAAAGCCTTTGCGGTCAAGTTGGTCAGGGATCTGAGGCAGAAGAACATATCCTGCGAGACAGACTATCTCCAGCGAAGCTTAAAAGCCCAATTGAGAGAAGCCAACCGCCAGAAGGCGGAGAAGGTTCTGATCATCGGCGAAGAGGAGATGAAAAAAGGCAGGGCTGTGCTCAAAGATATGCAGAGCGGGGAGCAAAAGGAGATCGATTTGGACCAAATAGGTGACACCCTGTAATTGCGTGGTTTGATGCAAAAGAAGAAACCTATTATGGGATGAGGGGCTAGTCGCAGACTTTAGTCTGCGGGGTGGGGGCCGCTCAGCGGATTAAACGGATGTAACGGATGTAATCAGTTCTCAATTGTCGAAGCATGATAAGATACCCATCATTGCAGGGAGGCCCGCCTGCGGCGGACCGACGAAGTCTCGCAAGTCGCGGGACTTCGCTCTCGCTCGCAATGACAGCATCAAGTATCTCGGATATGGTTGTAAGACCTGTCCGACCATTTCGTCAGGCCGAGTTGTTAGCTCGCCAACCAGGTCCAGGATAGGTGAGAAAAGAATGTTCGTTAACCGAGAGACAGAAATGTCGCGGGCTAATAAGCTGCTAATAGCTTTGCTCGTAGTTAATTTCGCCACCAGATTGCTGATTCTGATCCGACCTTTGCTATACTTGGATAACATTCTAATCCGGTCATTCTTTGATTATTCTATGATTTCCGATGACTCCTATCTGTGTTTGAAGATTGCCAAGAACATTTCTCTGGGCCTAGGGCCTACCTTTGACGGTATCAGTTTCACCAATGGGTTTCAGCCCTTGTACGTCTTCTTAATGGTGCCCATATTTCACCTTTTCCCCACTGATCTGGTCACTCCTGTTCACCTCTCCTTGTTGATTTTGAGCATCTTCGACACACTGTCGCTGTTCCTCATCTTCAAGCTGGGCAGGCGGGCTGCCAAATCGTTGCTCGCCCCAGTCATCCTCTCGGTTTTCTGGATATTCAATCCCTACGTGATTGGCACCACGCTCAATGGTATGGAGACCATGATAGCCTTCTTCTTCCTACTCCTCTTCCTGTACTATTATGATTTGAAGCAGCCGCATGAAGATGGCAAGAGATCTTTCCTGCTGGGCGTGATTCTGGGGGCAGCTATGCTCGCCAGAATAGATTCCATCTTTCTCGCGTTTTCGCTGCTTTTACTCCTCACCCTCAGGTTGCTGTCCAAGGCCGTTTCTTTAAGACGATATCTCCGGACCTTGCTTTTTGTAAGTGTCGGAGCGTTGATCGTATACTCCCCCTGGATCGTCTACTCCTACGTTTTCACAAAGGCTGTATTTCCAGTCAGCGGAAAGGCGATCCGACTCATAACCCTTTCAACTGTAGACAACGCGCCTACGCTTGTAAACCTCTACCTGCCCATGTTGCTCAAGGGGCTGAAGGCCATATGGTTCGGAAACGCGATTCTGATCGCCTTGTTGGGTGTGATCACTCTGGGCTACCTATTTGCGGCACGGCTTGGGAAGTCACACATAAAGATGATGCTGGATAGAGTCAAGAGATTTTGGCTCTTGTTTCTTTACGCCATTCCTCTGTTCTTTGCCTACGTTCTGCATTTCTTTGCTCCATACTATTTTCCCAGATACCTGTTCCCCGTAATCCTGCTCTTTCTCTTTTGTCTTCTGATA
Source organism: Candidatus Zixiibacteriota bacterium (assembly GCA_049679185.1). Taxonomy (GTDB): domain Bacteria; phylum Zixibacteria; class MSB-5A5; order MSB-5A5; family SM1-73; genus SM23-73-3. Next base: position 4,332 of record JBAUFO010000017.1, on the reverse strand, counting down.
ATGATAGACCTCTGGTTGGAAACCTTCGTCAGGAGGCACTACAGGACAGCGCTTGCAGCTCCCATGCTTGTTGCTCTTCTGATCATGATTGTTGCCGGTGGTTTTACCAGATTTTTTCTGTCGAAAGAAGCAAGCTGTTGCGGGTATAGGAATATCGGGCTTTGGGCGGGGGCAAACCTCGAGCCGGGCAGCAAAGTGGGCTCATGCCAGAGCGGAGCCCTGGGTTACTTTGCTGAGAACCTAGAAGTCATCAATCTGGACGGCGTGGTTAATACTCCTTGTTATGAAGCTCTGCGGAGAAAACAGGCGGTTGAGTACATCAAGGTCCAAAGAATCAAGTACGTGCTGGGTTGGATGGTCAACTTCGATTTCCTGTCGAAGCAATCCACCAATTACAAAAGATCCGATTTCGGGCTGGTGGGCACAATCCCTCTCTATAAAACGTGGGGTCAGGATTGGTACCTAACAATGGTCAACTACGGTCAACTGGACTCTCTGCTCGAGAGGAAAAGGGCAGAATAGACGGCAATTTCATTCGGCGGCACATAGAGGAAGAGTCTCAACCGTTCAGGCGGTCTTTTCCCGCATTAACTGGGGCTGGTGAAGTTGGAGTAACGGACAGAGAAGCTGAAAACCCGCCCGGGGTGTTGTAATCTATGAATCGCAAGCGAACAGCCCGGCAAAGAGGCGTGAATGCAAGCTTCCTACAAGAAAACACAAATCGGCTGGTTGATCATATTCATCTTCATCCCCATTCTTCTCTTTTTTGCTGGTGTCCTCTATTATCAGGAGGTGCTGGGCAAGCCTTTTGGGGACAATCCTGTGCCTTCTTCGTTCTTTCTGGGCTTTCTCCTGCTGTTTTTGATTGTCCCAGCATTGTTTGCCACGCTGACCGTCACCGGATTTCCCAACTATATCGAAATCAAATTCGGTATCGGGCTGATTCGGAAGAAATTCTACTACAAAGATATTCGATCCTGTTCGGTTCAGAAAAATCCGTTAATTTATGGATGGGGTATCAGAAAAATACCAGGCGGCTGGCTCTATAACGTATCCGGCTCTATGTCCGTTCAACTTGACATGAAAGATGGCAAAATGTATCGGATCGGAACGGCCGAGCCGCAGGAGTTGGAGCAGTTCATCAAGACCAGATTGAGTTTGTTTGGCAGGACATAAAAACAGGCTCACCCTCTCCCCCGCCTCTGGTGGTTCGACTTCGCTCCCTTCGACCTTGCTCAGGGACAGTGAGCGAAGTCGAACTGTCACCACCATGTCTTCGACTCCGCACTTCGTCCTGAGACTCAGTGTCGAAGGAAGGTCGCTCAGACTCGAGGAGAGCTCGTCGAAGGGCGGGATCTTCAACCTAGCCCTCTCCCATGAAGGGAGAGGGAAACAACCTCATTCTATCTTTCCTTGGTTCTAAGTTTTCCTTGACTTATGGCCAAATCCGGTTAAATTGGTCAGAAAATTCCGAAGGGAGAATTCGATACTATGAGCAAAGATTTTCTGGCAATAACGGACTTCACCACAGACGAGATCAAGAAGACGTTTAAGCTCGCCCTGGATATGAAGTCGGGAAAAATCACCCCGCTGCCGTTGGCGGACAAAGCTGTAGCGTGCATCTTCCTCAAGGCATCGCTTCGCACCAGGGTCAGCTTCGAGGTGGGGATTATGCAGCTTGGAGGGAAGTCGCTGTACATAACCGGGGACGAGATAGGACTGGGCAAGAGGGAGTCTGTCTACGACGCTTCAAAGGTTCTGTCGCGGTTTGTGGACATGATAATGATCAGGGCGTTCGATCATAAGCAGGTGGAGGACCTGGCCCAGCATGCAGACGTGCCGGTGGTCAACGGCCTGACCGATCTTCTGCACCCCTGCCAGGTGATGGGTGACATGCTGACCGCCTTAGAGCACAAGGAGAAGGTGGAAGGCCTTACCATAGCTTATCTTGGCGATGGTAACAACGTGGCCAATTCCTGGCTCAATGCCGCCACGAGATTTGCCTTCGACCTCAAAATCGGCACCTCCCCGGAGACCCAGCCGAATCAGCACGTTCTTGAGAACGCACAAAAGGTGGGTTTGAGTCAGATAAGCGTGACCTTCGATCCGAAGGAAGCCATAAAGGATGCAGATGTGGTCTACACTGACGTGTGGGCCAGCATGGGAGAAAAGCATCTTTCGGATAAAAGAAAGAAACTCCTGAAGAGTTTCCAGGTGAACAGCGAGTTGCTAAAGCATGCCAAGAGTGATTGCATCGTGATGCACTGCCTGCCGGCAAACAGGGGAGAGGAGATCACCGACGAGGTGATGGATGGTCCTCATTCAGTGGTGTTTGACCAGGCGGAAAACAGGCTTCATGCGCAGAAGGCCATCATGGTTAAGCTCATGAGTCAAACGCGACAGGAGGGTGGTGGATTCCAGAAGTTCGAGTAGTAATAACATTCCAGTTTGGAATTCTGCTAAGAAAGGTTGAACAATGGCAAAGATAGTAGAATGTGTTCCCAATTTCAGTGAAGGAAGAAGACCCGAAGTTATCGACGCTATTCTCGAAGAGATCAAATCGGTCCCCGGTGTCTTGCTCTTGGATAAGGAGATGGACAAGGACCATAACCGGGCGGTGGTGACCTTTGTGGGTGGACCGGAAGGGGCGAAAACAGCCGCGTTCAAGGCGATCGCCAAGGCCAGCGAGCTGATAGACATGGAGAAGCATCGGGGCGAACATCCACGCATGGGGGCAACCGACGTGGTTCCGTTTATTCCCATCTCTGAGGTGACACAACGAGATTGTGTCATACTGGCTGAGCAGTTAGGGAAAGAGGTCGGGGAGAAACTTCAGATTCCGGTCTACCTGTACGAGGCAGCGGCAAGCAGGCCCGATCGAGCCAACCTGGCAGCCGTGAGACGGGGCGAGTACGAGGGAATCAAGGCAGAGATAGAGACCAACCCGGACAGAAAGCCCGATTTCGGTCCTGCCAAGATGCACCCGACTGCCGGTGCTGTCGCCATTGGCGCCCGCATGCCTTTGATCGCGTTCAATGTCTACCTTGGAACTCCCAATGTGGGGATAGCCAAAAAGATTGCCAAATCGATCAGATTCGCAGGCGGTGGTCTCAGATACTGTAAGGCCCTGGGCTTTGAGATCAAAGAGAGAGGGCTGACTCAGGTCTCGATGAACCTGGTCAATTATCCCAAGACCCCCATCTTTCGAGTTTTTGAGATGATAAAGTCGGAAGCAGAGCGGTACGGGGTTCCCGTCGTCTCCAGCGAGATCGTTGGTCTCACACCTGAAGATGCCCTGCTGGACGTGGCAGATTACTATCTTCGTCTGGAGAATTTCAAGAAGGAGCAGGTGCTGGAAAGCAAGCTGATGGTCTTCGCCGGTGGAGAAAAGGAGGGATTGGAGGGGTTTATCGATCAGGTGGCTTCATCTTCTCCCGCTCCCGGTGGAGGAAGCGTCGCGGCCGCCTGCGGCGCGTTAGGCGGGGCTCTCTCCTCCATGGTATGTCGATTGACAGTCGGAAGGAAGAGATTCAAGGAAGTTAGTGAGGAACTCAAAGGCGTTTTGAACAAGGCAGAATCGATCAGGAAACAGATGGAGGAGTTTATCGTTAAGGACGCCGAGAGCTTCGATAAGGTCATGGCTGCCATGAAGCTCCCCAAATACACCGATGAGGAGAAGGAGAAACGGAACCTGGCAGTTCAGGAGGCGACCAAAGGAGCCATAGCCGTCCCGCTTCAGGTGATGGAAAAGGGCCTGGAAGCGCTCAAATTGAGCCAGGTAGTGGTGGAAAAGGGGAATCCGAACATGATCTCGGATGCTGGAGTGTCGGCACTGACTGCGACGACGGCGGTGAATGGTGCGTACTACAATGTTAGAATAAACCTGCTATCAATTGAAGATCAGGATTTTGTAACCTCCACAAGACAAAAGGCGGACGCTATTAAACAAGAAGCTCGTGTTATGGCTAAGGAGATTGAGAGAATCGTGGAAGAGAAGTTGAGTGAGGATTAGTAAAATCACATGAAGAAACGCTGGATAGACCTCCACATTCACACCACCGCCTCTGACGGACTGCTAACCCCGGAGCAGGTGGTTGAGTTCGCCAAGGAGGCAGGTCTATCTGCCATCTCCATCACCGATCATGACACCATCAACGGGTATCTGGCGGCTAAGGAGAAGGCAGGGGAGTTGGACATTGAGCTTATACCTGCGGTGGAACTTTCCGTCTCATCCGGGGACGATGACTTTCATCTTCTGGGTTATTTGATTGACTGCGAGAATCCGGAATTCTTGAAGAAGATCAACGGCTTCCAGGAGGAGAGGCGTATTCG
>JBAUFO010000016.1:0-2157 GCA_049679185.1 Candidatus Zixiibacteriota bacterium | reverse complement strand
ATAACAAGGAGGTAGAAAGGATGGCTGTTTTCACTGCTTCCGAAGCGCTCAAAATGGCGATGGAGATCGAGAAGAACGGCGAGACATTTTACAATGCCGTGGCAACCAAGAGCACCGACCCCAAAGTGAGGGTGCTTTTCGAGGACTTGGCCGTGCAGGAGCGGGGACACTACCTTGTGTTCCAGAAGATGCTGGGTGGTGTGAAGCCAGATGCTGAACTGCCCACAGCTATGTACGACGAGTACCAGACCTACCTCCAGACCGCGCTCGACAACGCCCTTTTCGCCGGACCGGACAAGGCATTGGCCTTAGCCGAGCAGGCCCAGGACCAGGAAACGGTGGTGCGAGCGGCAATGGGCTTCGAGAAGGACACATTGCTATTCTTTTACGACCTGCGCGAGATGGTAAGCGAGGCCGATCGGGACGCCATATCCGGCATCATCCGCGAGGAGAAGACCCATCTGCGCCGGCTGGCAATGATGCTGTAGGAGAGACCATGCATCCCACCGCATAGAAGCGGAGGGGCAGAAGAGAAGAGGCACAGAGGTAGGGCGAAGGATAAGGAGTGGATATGTACGATCTGGCAATCATTGGTGGCGGACCGGCGGCTTTATCGGGCGCAGTCTACGCCGGAAGGAAGAGACTGGACACCGTACTGATCGCCAAGGAGATCGGTGGTCAGTTGTTGCTCATGAGCGGGATTGAGAACTATCTGGGCTTTGAGTCCATCACCGGAGCCGAACTCGCAGGCAAGTTCGCAAAACAGATGGCGCAGTATGACATGGATGAGATCATCGGCGAGAAAGTCGTCGAGCTTTTCAAGCAGGACGACTTCTTTAAAATCCGTACTGAGGGCGATCAGTGGAGTGATGCCCGAGCAGTGATCCTCGCTTCAGGCAAGCGCTCCCGCACGTTGAACGTCCCGGGCGAGCGGGAATTAACTGGCCGAGGCGTCGCTTATTGCGCCACTTGCGATGCTCCTCTGTTCGCTGGTCGCAAAGTGGCTGTCATCGGGGGAGGCAACTCCGCTTTCGAAGCGGTCATCGACCTCTTGCCCATAGCAACCGAGATCTTTTTAGTTGACATCGCCTCCCACTGGCTCGCCGATCAGATCTTGATCGATAAGATAGAAGGGTCACCCAAGGTGAAATCCTTTCAGCAGCATAGGGTGGTCGAGATCCGGGGCGAGCGCCGGGTGAACGAGATCGTGATCGAGCCGATCGAAGGTGGGGAAATCAAGGAGTTGGAGGTGCAAGGGGTGTTTGTGGAGATCGGCCTGGTTCCCAACTCCGAGTTCGTTGAAGGTCTGGTAAAAATGAACCCGTATCGGGAAATTATCGTGGACTGTCACGCCCGGACAAACGTGCCCGGGCTATTCGCCGCTGGGGATGTTACCGATGTTCCAGAGAAGCAAGTCATCATCTCGGCCGGCGAAGGGGCGAAGGCCGCGCTCTCCGCTTACCGTTATCTTATCCGCCAAAAAGGGCAAATGTAACCCAACAATCAGTATAAGAAGGAGGTTTCCATGGCTATCTTATCGGAACACGAACGCGAGCACATTGTGGAAACACTTGGAGAGTTGGAAAGAAACGTCAAACTAATTTTCTTTACTCAAGATTTCGAGTGCGAGTCTTGTCGGCAAAGCCATGAGTTGCTGAAAGAACTGGCTGATCTGTCAGATAAGATGTCGTTGCAAGTATACGATTTCAAGGAAGACAAGGAGATTGTGGAGAAGTACCGAATTGACAAAATTCCAGCACTAGACGTGGAAGGAGACAAGGATTACGGTATCCGCTATTTCGGGACTCCTGCCGGTTATGAGTTTGCCGCATTACTTGAGAATATCCTGGATGTGTCCCGAGGAACCGTCGAACTTTCAGAGGAGACGATGGAGGAACTGCAGGAGATCGACAGTCTGATTCATATTCAGGTGTTCGTCACTCCTACCTGCCCTTATTGTCCTCGGGCAGTTCGAACAGCCCATAAGCTAGCCCAAGCCAACGATTGGATCCAGGCCGACATGGTCTCAGCTGTGGAGTTCCCGCACCTGGCCAACAAATACGACGTCTTCTCTGTTCCCAAGGTGATCATTAATGAGGGAATTGAATTCGAGGGAGCGCTACCAGAGAGACATTTCGTCCAGCACGTACTCATGGC
>JBAUFO010000015.1:0-4153 GCA_049679185.1 Candidatus Zixiibacteriota bacterium | reverse complement strand
AAACCTCTATGTGTATGTCTATCCGATCCAGAAGCGGGCCGGAGATTCTGGCCATGTATCTTTGAATCTGAAAAGGCGTGCAAATGCATTCGTGTGAGGGATCGCCGTGATATCCGCAAGGGCACGGGTTTAATGCTCCGGCCAGCATGAACTTGGCGGGAAAAGTCAGGGTCATAGCGGCACGTGAGATGGTCACCCGTCCGTCCTCCATGGGCTGTCTCAATACCTCCAGCACTTCCTTGCGGAACTCCGGCATCTCATCCAGGAATAACACGCCGTGATGGGCCAGGCTGACCTCTCCGGGCCGCGGGATTCTTCCCCCGCCGATCAGTCCGGCATCGCTTATGGTGTGATGAGGAGATCTAAAAGGCCGGGTGGCTATCAACGCAGTATCCGGCGGAAGAAGCCCGGCAACAGAGTGAATCTTGGTGGTCTGAAGGGCCTCATCCAAGGTCACGTTGGGCAGGATGGTGGGAAGTCGTCTGGCTAACATGGTTTTGCCCGATCCGGGCGGACCAATCAATATTATGTTATGCCCTCCGGCCGCTGCCACCTCTATAGCTCTCTTGGTATGCTCCTGACCCTTCACGTCAGAGAAATCGATGGGATACTCCGTTGCCCTTTCAAAGACTTCAGCCACGTCGATCTCAAACGGCTCTATGGTATCGCCATTTTCCAGAAAATCTATGGTCTGGTTTAAGGACTCGACCGGATAGACCTTCAGTCCCTTTGCCATTGCCGCCTCTTTGGCGTTCTCCCTGGGCAGAATCATTCCCTTTAGATTATCGCATTCACGGGCATGCAGGGCCATGCACAAGGCTCCCCGAATCGATCTTAAGCTTCCATCCAATGAAAGCTCGCCCAAGATGACGTATTCATCAAAGTTATCTCTTGCCGTTTGACCGGTGGCGGCTATGATGCCAATAGCCATGGGAAGATCGAATGCGGAACCCTCTTTTCTCACATCAGCCGGAGCTAAATTTATGGTGACTTTCTTATTGGGGAAGATGTAGCCGGAATTCTTGATGGCGGACATAACTCGCTCCTTGCTCTCCTTGACCGCCTCATTTGGGAGACCCACCGTGGCAAAGGTGGGGAGCATGGGAGTGAGATCTGCCTCTACCTCTACGATGTAGGCGTCAATTCCCAATACCGCGCTGGATAGAACCTTGGCTAACATAGTGCAATAAGATTAAATGTTCGAAGCTGGGATTCCTCTTAACGATTCCCCTCACCCTCTCTTCTGAGGTGAGGGTGACAGAAGCGATTTCCGATATCGCTCCCTTGACTCATTGAGTCAACCACCCTCATCCTGCCCTCCCCCATCAATAGGGAGGGAAGTGTTGAATCACTGGTTTGTTCTGAGAAAGACGTTACTTAATCCACCCGAATGAGTACGCCACTGAAAACCCTTGAGACCAGTGGTCTATCAGACCCGCTCGCGGCCCCAAGGACACCATCATGGCCTCAATCCCCTTTTTCGCCCGGATGGGCGGCCTGCCAGATTCGTTTTTTAAGTTGTCCCTGAACCTGGTACTGATACCAGGTGTGCGTCAGGAGAAACTCCTGAAGCAACCGCAAACCCTCAAACCACGCACCCTGAAGGATGCGGCTACGTTCCACCCCACCACCCCAAACTAATCATCTTTCTTGACCCTTGCCACTCGACCCTATATTTCAAACGCCCAGGCGCAATAATACTCTTTCGGATGCTTATCCGGCGGACAGGTTATGCAGGTTGTCCGGATGCGCGGATCGATGGTCTTGGCAAACCCGCTGTATTCCACAAGCCCCACCGGCTTGCATGGAAAATCCGGAAGACCCTTTTGGTTGCGGACATACTGAACCCGGCAGTTGTTCATGCGAAACACGAAACGGTTCTCTGTTTCCTCAACCACCTCCTGGACGTTGAGGCGACTGTAAAGGCGGTAATTCAGGGCCTTCTTCAGACCTTCCAGACCGCTCTTCTCAGGAATGTTGTGACGAGCCATTATCCGTTTGGCCTCGGTAATGGTGAACTTCTCCCAGCAATTGCGGTCAAGCCTGATGGCGGCTTCCATGCCGAATTCCCGCTCCACCGCCTGGAACCACAAGCCGTCGTGCGCCAGCCAATTCTTGGCAAAATCGTCCAGCATGCCGATCAATTGTTCCCGCGAAAGCTCGTCTACGTTGATCATGTCCTTGCTCTTCATTTTCGTTTTCATGTCAGATTAGAAATTGAACCATGGATGAAGACATACTCCAAGATGAAGCAGAGTTTTCCCCCTATCGATTGCCTATCATCTCAGTGCCGGAGTCTTGATACTTCAGAAGTATCATTCCGTCACTTTATACACGGTGTCGTGATCCCGCACCGGTTCGCTCACCTTGATTCCTATCGAATCTCCGGGCTTGGCGGTCTGAACCTGCTCGTGCTCGATCTGTATGGACTCCACCTTCTGTGTGAAATCGGTGGTGTGTCCCTTGATGTGAATAGTGTCCCCCACCGAAAGTTCACCATCGGTGATGTTGATGGCAGCTACTCCGATCTTGCGAAAATACGACTGCACTTTTCCAACTTGTTCCTCTGGCATTTTTCCCCTCCGTTAAACAAAGAGAGTTGACCGATGGCTCTACATGCCCTGTCTACGAATTCTCTTGTACGTCTTTTCTTTCAATATAAGAGCGAGAAGTTGGTTGGCAAGCGGAAAATTGATTTTTTTGAAGACTGTGTGAGTTTTTAAGAGACTTATTCTCAGGGGAGAATTCCCCTGCAAGATTTGGTGTTGAGTTCAACAGAGAGGATTTAGGCTTGGTGGGGCAGAGATGAAAAGGGGCGGGATGAATTCCCGCCCCTTTTGAAGACATTCGCACCTGCCGATGAGAATCAGCGCTTGTGGCGCATCTTATCGGGCAGTTGTCGCTCTCAATATCTTAGAAGGATTTGAATTCAGAGTCGCAGAGATTTGCCGGGTCGAGAGGGCTGATCCGGTGAGCCTGACTTGCCCGGTCATCTCTGCCATTGGTTGACCTTAGCTGCATATTTCTCGACAAGTTTTTCCGCCTCGCCCGGCTTTGTCGACTCCGCGAGTATATGGAAAGAAGCTTTTCTGCGGTCGGGCATCACCTGCACCCAGGAGTCGCAGTTTAGTACCCGCACTCCGTCTATCAGCTCACGCTTGCAGTCTTCGGTGTATTTCGAAAGCTCCCGCATCACCTGGCCCTTCTTTCCCCAGGAGCAGGGGATGGTTCGCTTGATCATGTGGTACCGGTCCAATTCCTTGCGCAGCGCGGACAAGGATCGCTTCCTGCCAGCCGAGGTGGAGTTGCCGTTTTTGGAAAGGAGCTCCAGGATTTTGGCCACGTTGAACATGGCGTCGGCGCCGAGCTGGAATCCGGGAAAGATGAAACCTCCCTTGGTTCCTCCCACGAAGTCCGCCTTCAGATTGGAGACCGCATCCATCATGGCCAGATGATCGTTTCTCACCCGATAAACCTTCACCCCGTACTCGGCTGCGATTTTTTCCACTCCCATGGAAGCCACCACCGGGACGGCTATCTTTCGCGCCGGGGTGCAGCTTAAGAAAAGTGAGGTGACCATCAGAACCAAAAGATCCGGCGGGATAAACTCCCCTTCCTCGTCCACCACCGAGAGTTTCTCCGCCCCGGGGTCGAAGAGAAAGCCGACGTCCGCATTCACCGATTTGACGATGGAGGAGAGCTGCTGAATGGATCGGGCAAGCTCATCATCTGAGCGGGAAAGTCTCTTGGGATCGAGATAGGCGTTCAGGGAGATGACCTCACAGCCCAAAGATCCGATGATGGAGGGAAAGATCTCACAGGCTCCACCGTTGGAGTAATCGACCACTACCTTGAACTGAGCCTTTCTTATTCTTTCGGAATCAATGGATTTGAGGAAGTCCTGCCGGTAAGACTCGATAACCCGCTGGGGGAAATCCAACTGTCCCGTCTCGTCTGGAGATGCTCTTCTGAAATCCTCCCGGAAGAAAAGTCTTTCTACCGACTTGGTCTTGGAGTTGGGAAGGTCTCTTCCCCCTCCGTTGAAGAAGATCATATCGATCTGCCTGGGATCGAGAGGCGATCGCCTGGTATGTATCCCCCCCCGCTCTCTTCCTGATTTAAGCTCGTACCTCACCACCGGTATGGGCAGGGT
>JBAUFO010000014.1:0-2461 GCA_049679185.1 Candidatus Zixiibacteriota bacterium | reverse complement strand
GAATAGTTCTTTCGTTTTTGATTTTTGTAGGCTTCTACATACAACTCGAACGCTTGCCGTCCTGTACCGGTTGGTTCAATTACCTCAAAAGTAATCTTCGGGGTGCCAACTCTATTGTGTCGAAATCGATATTCAGCAGACACTTCATATCTGCCGGGTGCTAATGATGGGGTCCATTGAAAAGCGGGGAATTCTGGGGCCACCTCGTAGTTGTGAAAAATATCCGCCAGATCAAAGGCCTCATAATACGTTTCTTCAGGATTCAAAATAAATCCGGACCAATCAAGAAACTGAGCGTGCCATACTGACCTCAACGTGTCGCCGTTTTCATTCCTAACGACGACATTCAAAATATCGCCGCCGGGGAATTTAAACGTCTGAACCCGCACTGTGTCTTCACTTATATTGGTCAATTGAGCATCCAGCCATATGGACTGACAGATATAGTAAGTTGTATCGGAAAGACCGATCTCCAGTTTGAGGTCTTGAGCTTGGGCCACTGCGGCCGATAGCACAAGAACGCAGATTGTAAAGACGAACAGATTGACATTCCCTTTCTTCATTTGTCAGACACCTCCTTGCGCGTCAAATCCAGCGGGATTTCTCTCACGTTCCCGCTTGCTTCTCCATTCCTTTCAGCACCGAATCCAGCACCGCATTGACGAAATTCTTAGAGTCCTTGTCCGCATACTTCTTTGCCAGCTCGATGGCCTCATCTATGCTTATGGTCGAGGGGATGTCATCGAAGAACAAAAACTCGCAGATGCCCATGCGCAGGATGTTCTTTTCAATCGAGGCGATCCGTGGGAAATCCCAAGACTTCGCATTGGCTCTTATCAGCTTGTCTATCTCCTTGGTGTTCTCAACAGTCTTCAGAAAGAGCGCACGGGAGAACTCCTTCGCTTCGGGCTTGATCAGGCTGGGCGAGATAATCTCCTCTGCAACCTGCTCCGGATCAGTTCCTGCGATATCGTGGGCGTAAAGAGCCTTTAAGGTCAATTCACGAGCTTTTCTTCTGGCGGACATAAGGAAAAGTTCAAAAGTTCAAGAGTTCAAAGTTTAGAGTTCAGAGTCTAGAGCTCAAAGTCCTGGAGTCAAAATCTGAAGTCCAAAACTGAGATGTTATCAATCATACGCTCGTTGATGCCCGGACGTGTGGCTGGCGCGTGCTTGCGGATTCATGGGCCCGCGCACCTTGCCTACATCTGCTCAAACAACTTCACCATCTCTATGGCTGATAACGCCGCATCCCAGCCTTTGTTTCCGGCTTTGGTTCCGGCCCGTTCAATGGCCTGCTCTAAGGTATCCGCGGTGATTACACCAAAGATGGTGGGCACGCCAGTTTCCAGGGATATCCTGGCGACGCCCTTGGCCACCTCGTTGGCGATGTAATCAAAATGGGGGGTCTGACCCTTAATTACGGTTCCCAGCGAGATGACCGCATCGAACTTGCCGCTCTTTGCCATTCTGTGGGCGGCGTACGGAATCTCAAATGAACCCGGCACCCAGGCTATGGTGATCTTCTCGTCCTCGGCGCCATGCCGCCTGAGACAATCCAAAGCCCCGTCCAGAAGCTTCTGGGTGATGAACTCGTTGAATCGGCTGATGGTGATTCCAAAGGTCTTTCCTTTGGCATCCAGCATTCCCTGCAATTCCTTAGGCATAAAGACTCCTTTCTGCGATTTTCCTTAAGAAAGCTTATGCATCTGATTTGGATTCCTTCTTGGCTGCGTCATTTGCTCCCATGATCTGGGGACGGCCATTCTCCCGCACTTTTAGAAGATGTCCCAGCTTGTCTCTTTTGGTCTCCAGATACTTGATGTTCTCCGCGGTGGGGGGAACTTCGGTGTGGATTCTCTCCGTGACCGTGAGCCCGTATCCCTCGATCCCGATGATCTTTTTGGGATTGTTGGTTATGAGCCTTATGGTGGAGAGGCCCATGTCCACCAGGATTTGTGCTCCGACCCCGTAGTCGCGCAAATCCGGCTCGAATCCTAATTCCTGGTTGGCCTGTACGGTATCCAATCCGCAGTCCTGAAGCTGGTAAGCCCTTATCTTGTTGGAAAGCCCGATCCCCCTTCCCTCCTGCCGCATGTATAAGAAGACCCCTAAACCCTCGTTCTCTATCATCCTCAGCGCATGACCCAGTTGATCGCCGCAGTCGCAACGTGACGAGCCGAAGACGTCACCGGTAAGACACTGAGAATGCACCCTGACCAGCACGTTCTCCTTGTCCTTCACCTCTCCTTTTTCCAGGGCAAAGTGATGGTGCTCGTCTATCATGCTTTTGTACAGATGAAGCTTAAAATGCCCGAACTTCGTGGGAAAATTCACGCTGACGATGCACTTGACCAGTTTTTCTTTCTTTGTCCTGTATTCGATCAGATCCTTGACCGAGACGATCTTTAGATCGAACTTCCTGGCTATCTCCCGAAGCTTAGGGAGACGAGCCATGCGGCCG
>JBAUFO010000013.1:0-8409 GCA_049679185.1 Candidatus Zixiibacteriota bacterium | reverse complement strand
CCCTTATCCCATCCAGAACCTTTTTTACATCCAATCCCTCAATGGGACGATTGACCTTCTGAAATATATCTTCGGAAACCGCGTCCACTGAAGGAACAACCAGGTCCGCCCGTGTTACATCTTCTCGGACTCTCCTGTCCCACAATAAGGATCCATTGGTCAACACCGCCACGGGAATTTGAGTGAAGTTTTTTACCTTTGTTATCATTTCACAGATATCCTGGTTCAAAGTGGGTTCACCTGAGCCCGAAAAGGTTATGTAATCGATGTCGCTATTTTCGTTCAGCACCTTTTTTACATCGCTTATTACCGAATCAATGGGAACAAAGGATTTCCTCTGTATGCTATGATTTGTGGTTTTCCCTAATTGGCAGTAGATACAATCATAGCTGCAGGTCTTATAGGGGACGACATCCACTCCCAAAGAGATCCCCAGCCTTCTGGAGGGAACCGGTCCATAGATTAGTCTTTTCATATTTTTCTCTTCAGAACGCATCAGAACAACAAGATTCTACGAGAACAGGATGCTTCAGTGGTTGACCTTTTCTAACTTGCCACACGAGCATGGATTTTCTCCCAAATGTTTTTGATCTTCCCTCCAAGAGGTGAATCTGAGTGTTCCAAGATGGTCTTCCCTTCCACCATAGCCTGTGTGAAGGCATTATCGAAGGGTAGCTTCCCGACGATCGCAACCTCTTCCTCCTGGCAAAAATCTTCAATGCTTTTGGTATTTTCCAGGTTTATATCATACTTGTTAATCAAGACAATGGACTCGATTCTGAAATGGTCAGTCAGGCTCAACACACGTTTTAAATCTGAGATGGCGGAGAAGGTGGGCTCGGTTACTATCACCACCAAATCCACTCCGGTGATGGAGGCGATGACCGGACAGCCGATGCCGGGTGGACCGTCAACTATAACTAGCTTTAAATCACTTCTCTGTGCTATCTCTCTGGCATTTTTTCTGACCACCGAGACCAGTTTTCCCGAGTTCTCCTGAGCGATTCCTAACCTGGCATGAACCATAGGACCATATTTCGTCTCTGAAATATACCACTCCCCGGAGACGTTCTCCTCCATCTGAATGGCTTCGGTCGGACAGACCAGAGCGCAAATCTGACAACCTTCACAGGCGATAGAATCAATAATCACCGCACCTTGATCCCCTGACCCTTGACCCTTTGATCCTCGACCCTCCTTCTTACTGATAGCATCAAATCTACATACCTCTATACATTTGTCACAGCCGGTGCATCTCTCCTCATCCAGTATTGCTCCCATTCCCCCTTTGAACTGGTGGGTCTCTTTTATATGGGGATGGAGCAGAAGATGAAGGTCGGAAGCGTCCACATCAGAGTCTGCCATCACCTTACTCTTGGCCAAAGCGGCAAATGCGGCGGTGATCACCGTCTTGCCCGTTCCGCCTTTGCCACTGATTACGGTTATCTGTTTCATCTATCCACACTTATTTGGCTTTCAATTGATTCCCACAACTTGCGAAAGATCTCCCGGAAGCGTTCGCCACTGGCCCAAAGGGGAATGCCCCGCGAGTAAAGGACTGCAACCTCTCTGTCAAAAGGTATCTGGGCCAGTACGGGCACGCCCTCTTTGTCACAATAATCTTTCACCCTGTCATCCCCTATGCCTTCGCGGTTGATGAGCACGCCATGTTTGATCTTAAGTTTTTTCAAAAGCTCAACCGCCAGTTTTAAATCATGCAGACCGAAAGGAGTCGGTTCGGTCACCAGAAGGCAGAAATCGCTCCCATTAATTGATTCAATCACCGGGCAGGAGGTTCCGGGAGGAACGTCGATGATGGTGATGCCATCCGTATTGATGGTCCTTTTCACCGCCCGGATTACAGGAGTTGCCATGGGTTCACCGATGTTAAGCCGACCCTGAACGAATTTCACCGAACCAACCCTTCCCTCCTCCAACACCCCGATTTCTCTCTTTTTTTCACTTATGGCATTCTCCGGACACAGTAGGTTGCATCCACCGCAGCCGTGGCAAAGCTCCGGAAAAATCAGTACCTCTTTCTCTAAGGCCACGATCGCATTGTAGGCGCACACCTCAGCACATTTTCCGCAGAAAGTGCACTTCTTGCGGTCACTATGGGGAATGAGCAGGCTCACCGGCTTGCTTTTTTCTATCTCAGGCTTTAGAAAAATGTGGGCGTTCGGCTCCTCGACATCACAATCCAGGAACTGAATATCTTGCGATTTCTCGTCAGACAAGAAAAAGGCAAGATTCGTGGCAACGGTTGTCTTGCCGGTTCCCCCTTTTCCGCTGGCAATGGCGATGATCATCAGTAGGCGTTTCTCCAAAATATGCTTTTATTTATCCGGGTACTTAACGGCAATGGCTCCTTGAGGACATTGTTCTACACAAGCTAAGCAGGCCGTGCATTTACTTGCGTCAATTTCGGCAGTCTGATCAATGGAAATTGCTCCTGCCGGACAGATCTCATAGCAGAACCCACAGCCTGTGCATTCTTCCTCGTCCACGATGGCCACAACCTTAGCCCTTTGCGGACTAACTATCCTTTGACCTTCGATCCTCTGCCTGATTATCTCCAGCCGCCGGGAAACAATCCGGGCACGCTGTCTCAAGGAATCCAGCTCGCCCTCCACATGTAGCCCTGAGATGTCAGCAGGTGATCCATTGGACTCTCTGGTTCTCACCCGGTTTAAGAATCTGCCTCTTTTCGCCCGGCCAGTGCCGTGCCGATTGCTCCGTCTTACCTTCATTCTCTTTTCCGCTTGATTGATCATCTATCCCTTCTGCACACCCCTTCATCAGAACAGGGAGGGGTGGAGCATCGCTCTTCACGTCCGCAGCATGTGGTTCCTGGACGAGAGGAACCCCCCACAACGATAGAGTCGGGAGAGGAGATCAATCTTTGCATTTCTGTTGAACCACAATCGGGACAAACAAGCGGCTCTTTCTGGGTGTGACTTTTCTGCAATATCTCGACTGCTTTCCCGCAACTGTTACATCGATACTCATATATTGGCATAAGTCGTTTTCCCTGCTGATCGCACTGGTGCCATGGAAGCCACCCGACACCTAACTATAAAAAGCGTTTTTCGGATATCGGGTTAAAAATCAGGATCAAGAATCGCCAGAGTTTAACTCTCGTCTCTATTCTCTCACCATCTTGCTCCCGCATTTGGGACATTCCACATCATAACATGGAGCGCCTCTTGAATGGGGGACTTTGGCTCCGCAGGAGGGACACACGCAATTCCCCACGGGTCCTGCTCCTGGACGGTTGCCGCCCATACGACCTCTACCCCCTCCGCGTCCCATTCCCCCACCTCCTCCGGTTCCGGGTCCTTGACCCGAAGGTCCTGTTCCGTCACCTCTTGGCATCTTGTCATCACTCCTTTCTCATATGTTTCTACATGAACCCTGATTTCACAGTCCAAGGCTCAGGGAGTGGTTATTCAGGTTCGTCATGATGGTGCTCCGGGTGATCGCATTCGCTTTTTTCAACTCCATAACCTCTGCCCGCCCCCGGCTTGCACAGGCTTTCCCCTCCCTCGAGTGTTCCGGAGATCAGCTTCTCTATCACCTCGTCCACTCGCCCGGTCACCCCCACCAAAATCTGGATATTCTTCTCAGCAAAGAGAGCCTCGGCTCTTCTTCCCATCCCGCCGGCGAGGATACAGCTTACCCCTTTCTCGGAAAGATACTGAGGCAGGAATGCAGGCTGGTGTCCGGGGTTTTCCACCTCTTGTTTATTTAAAACCTTTTCTCCTTCAATCTCCACAATTGTAAAGCTGGGACAGCGTCCGAAATGAGCGGATACATATTCGCCGTCTGTCGAGATTGCTACTTTCATGCTTTTTTGCTCCTTTTTTATGGCAAACACACCAAAAATTTTACATGGTCATTGCGAGCGACTGAAAAGAGCGTGGTCCCGCAAAATGCGGGACTTCTTGCAATAACATTTCATTTAATGCGTTTGTATTAGGTTTTCCCGCCTTGCCTCAACCCAAAATGACCAGGAACGGAAGAGTTGGAAAGTTCTTCCAGTTCACCGCTCTTGTATTTTGCTAAAGTCTCCTTAACTGTTCCGGAGGCACCTTGATATATCTTTATGTTCGCGGCCTTTAGCGTCCGGAAGGCATTAGGCCCCACGTTTCCGGTTACCACGGCTTCCGCACCTTTATCGGCGATGGTCTGTGCGGCTTTGGGACCGGCGCCTCCCATGGCATCTGCGGATGAATTTAAGACAGCCTCCATCTCTTCTGTTTCCGGATCAAGAATAATGAAGTAGGCACATCTGCCAAAGCGAGGATCGACTGATGCTTCAAGATTGTCTCCCTGAGAGGTTATAGCTATCTTCACAATTTCCCCTTTCCTTTTTATGAAAGGAGGAGGAAGATAATTTTTCCCTCCTCCCTTTTTTGTTTCTTTACTTCTTCTTCTCCTGCTTTTCCAGCTCGACCATTCGCTCCCTGATGGCACTCAACTCCTCCTCTAAGGAAGCGATCTCCTCCTGCAGGAATTTCTTCTCCTCCTCAGCCGTGGGTTCAGGATAGGCTGGAGCATATGGGGGATATTGTGGGTAGGCTGGGGCATAAGGGGGATAGCCAGAAAATCCTGCTCTCCATCCCCAACCTCGTCCACCTCCAAATGCCCGACCTCTTCCACCACCCCAGGGAAAACCTCCTCTGCCTACTCCAAATCCACCTCGCCCAAAGGTGGGATTAAGATATCCGGGGACAGGGTATCCTGCACAAAACCCTGCGGCTCGACCAGTCATAGGTCCCAAACCCCGGGGACCGGTTCTGTCTCCGCCTGGCATATCAGTCACCTCCTCTCTTTTTGTTAATAATAATGATTTTCATCTAATAGTATCCCCATATGGCGGCATCGCGTAAGGATATGCCCCATATGGAATCACCGATCCAGGTCCAAGGCCAAATCCCCACCTGCCTCGACCGCGACCCCTACCTCTCCCCAGGCCAAATCCCCCCCATCCACGTCCCCTTCCAAAGAAGCGACCCCTTCCACTACCCCAAGGGAAACCGCCTCTACCTATTCCAAACCAACCACGACCAGGGATGGGATTGAGATACCCGGGAACAGGGTAGCCGGCGCAAAAGCCTGCAGCTCGACCTGTCATAGGACCAAACCCTGAAGGACCAGTTCCATCTCCAAACGGCATATCAGCCACCTCCTTTCACCTCTAAAACTTCCTTTGAGTTCAAATCCTTTACAATCCGGTCGACCATCTGGCTGAATATCTTGCCAGCTTCTGACTCTTTTTGTTCCCGGACGAAAGGTTTGCCCTCGTCTCCGGATGTAACTATCTCCGGCTCAAAGGGAACTTTGCCCAAAAAGGGAACATTCATCTCCCTGGCAGTCTTTTCTCCCCCGCCGCTTTTAAACAGATCAGTTCTTTTACCACAATGAGGACAGATAAACCCACTCATATTTTCCACAATACCCAGAACCGGAATTTTAAGCTGTCTGGCGAAATTGACAGCCTTACGGGAGTCCAATAAAGCTACCTCCTGGGGTGTGGTCACCACGACAACCCCGTCAATATCCTTTATCAATTGAGTAATGGATAACGGCTCATCGCCCGTTCCCGGGGGAGAGTCGATTATCAGGACATCCATCTCACCCCACCCCACTTCCTCCAAGAACTGCTGGATTGCTTTCATCTTCAGGGGCCCACGCCATATCACTGGATTCTCTTTATTGCTGATGAGAAACCCCATGGAAACCACCTTCAAATTGGTGGTATAGGCAACGGGTTGAATCTTTTTCCCATCTCCGACTAAAGGCATCCCCTCAAGCCCCAGCATATTGGGAATACATGGACCATGGATGTCAATATCCAAAAGTCCTACGTGCATGTTTTTCTGGGCTAACCCTAAAGCCAAGTTGACAGCAATTGTGCTTTTCCCCACTCCTCCCTTGTTGCTCATCACCAGTATCTTGTGACGAATGTTCTTAATGTTCTCGCCTAAGTTGTTGCTTTCTTTTTGTTCCATTGCCTCCTCATCCTGCTAAGAGTGTTATCCTGTTATCTTCTTCCGCCTCCGTAGCATCTTCCTCTTCTCCGACCTCTGCCGGCACCGTAACCTCTCCCCCAGCCGGAAGGATAAATGTTTATACTCCCGCAGGAGGGGCAGGCTGGAGGCAATGTGACACCAGGCGAGAGGTCCCAGGTAATATCGCAATCACCGCACATATGCGGTCCAGCCATGACGAAATCGCCTCCTTCTACCCTGATGGCCTTGGCATTGACAAGAGCATCCGCAATCTTTCTTCTGGCTGAAGCGACTATCCGGCCAAACGTGGCTCGGGAGACACTCATCTTCTCTGCGGCATCTTCCTGATGCAAACCCTCGAGGTCTGCCAGCCTGAGAGCCTCGTGTTCCTCCACAGTCAGAACCACTTCCTCCAGAGCTGCAAGCGGTATTCCTCTCGGTTTGAAGTATGTTGAACTTGGCTGGGCACTCACCCAGCGAAATCTCCTCGGTCTCGGCATTGCGGCTCCTCGAACGGAGTTATGAGCATATGCTCATAACTATTTACGGCATCATTCCCCGAATGTTTAGCTCTTATGAAACATTTTTGATTTTTCTTGATTGGTGGGAAAAGAAAGCCAAGGGGCGGGAAAAATTCCCGCTTCTATGTCATACGGAATGAGATGTCATACATAGGGTAGGGCATTCAGCCCTGCCGAAGGAATATAAGAAAGACTTGATAACAACTACCAAGGTGCCCTTTTAAAACTCCACCCGTCCCTCCAGCGCGTTGGCCAGGGTGGTCTGGTCGGCGTATTCCAAATCACCCCCGGCGGGAAGCCCGCGCGCAATGCGGGTGACTTTCATGCCTAACGGCTTTATTAGCTTGGAAAGATAGATGGCGGTTGCCTCCCCTTCGGTGCTGGGATTGGTGGCTAAGATCACCTCTTTGATCTGTTTGTCCTTCAGCCTGGCGAGGAGCTCTTTGACCTTGAGATCCTCCGGACCGATCCCATCCAGCGGAGAGAGCACCCCTCCCAGAACGTGATACAGACCTTTGTATTGATTGGTCTTTTCCAGGGCCACCACATCGTTGGCCTCTTCCACCACACAGATGGTGGACCTGTCTTTCTTAACATCCTTGCATATCTCGCAGGGATCATCTTCGGTAATGTTGAAGCAGACCGAGCAGTATCGAACCTTACTCTTTACGTCTAGGATGGCCTGGGCTAAGGCCTCCGATTCCTCTTTTCTCTGTTTTAACACAAAAAAAGCCATTCTCTGGGCGGTCTTCTTTCCGATTCCCGGAAAGTTGGAGAATTCTTCGATCAGCTTTTCTATTGAGTCAACCATTTTGATTTCTCGAAAGTGAGCCTGAAAGAGCCCTGTTTCTTCCGGTTAAAGAACGAAGTCCTGCTCGTAACGCAGGACAATCCACGTCTCAACCCTTTTGAGTGCTGCGATGAATAGACTCAGGAATAATCCTCTCCAGTGCATTCAACATTCCCCGATCTTGCAGCGTCTCTAAAACGGCAAACCTGGAATCTTCAGCCCTCCGGTCAGCTTAGCCATATCCTCTGCCTGCAATTCCGCAGCCTTTTCCTTGGCCTGGTTGACCGCAGCCAGGATCAAATCCTCCAGCATCTCCACGTCGTCCTTGTTGACCACCTCGGGATCGATCTTCACCTCTAAGATCTCTTGCTTGCCGTTGGCCACCACCTTCACCATTCCCCCTCCGGCAGTCCCCTCCACCGTCTTGTTGGCCAGTTCCTCCTGGATCTTCTCCATCTCCTGTTGTATCTTCTGCATCTGCTTCATCATGTTGCCGAAACCCTTTACCATTTTTCTCTCCTTCTTGCGATAAGGTCTAAAAAAATCTCACTTTAATGATCAAGGCGTTATCAGATGATCTCCCCTTCGAACGTGTCCATGATGCTATTTACCAGAGGATCGTCGGCAGCTTGGCTCCGGCGACTGTTGGACTTCGAGTTCTCCGGCTTTGTGGACGGATCCATTTTGTCTTCGTTCAACTCGAATTTAAGCCCGAAAGGTTGATCAAACACCTCTCCGAGCGCTTTCTGAATCAGATTGAAGTTCTCCTTTCTCTCGGCCTGTCTCTTATGAAAATTTCTTCCATTGTGAAACTCAACCGTGAGTGTGTCGTCCTCCAACCCCATGACCTCCCCCTCTTTAAGAAGGCTCCAGAGCGATAATTTCGCCTTCTTGATCTTCCCCAGGACATCGTCCCATCGTCCTTGGATGCTTTCCAGCGACAGATCCCCCGGTTTGCGTGACGAGTTCTGGGTGGGAGGTGAAGCGGAATGTTCCTCTCTGTCCTCTCCCCGATCTGACGGCTTAGCCAGCTTGAGTCCTCGCTGCTGCGTGCGAGAAGCTGCCGGTGCGGACTGACCGCTCG
>JBAUFO010000012.1:0-2293 GCA_049679185.1 Candidatus Zixiibacteriota bacterium | reverse complement strand
CCAGTCCCACCTCATAGGCAGTGCCCCAGGCACCGGCATCAGGCTTGCTCCTGGCGTATACCCGGCGCTGAACTCCCGGATACACGCCGGCAGTCCACATCCAGGAGACGTGGCGGTAACCGCCCGTCCCCGCAGAAGAAACCGAGATCATCCGGCCCATGGAGCCGTTCTTCTGGAATTCGTACCAGGTGAGCCCCACCAGATCATGCTCGGTCACCGTGGGGACCTCCGGATCCGGAATCAGGGCGTAACAGTCCGTCTCGTCCTTGGAACCGGCGGTGGAGTACTTGCTGGGCTCCCTAACGGCGTCCATCGTCTCGGGGGGATAAACGTCCTCGGAGATGTGTCTCATCTCCTTCCCCTCCGGGGATACCTTCTTGGCGGTGGTGCAGAGTCCATTCACCGTCAAAAATCCCAAGGCGAGACAGAAAGCCACCAAAAATACTAACGCCTTTGGCTTCACTTCTACCTCCTTTCCTGAGGAAAATAGTTAAAAGGTTAAACTGACTCCGTTTCTTTCATCGACTCTGCCACACAAATCGGGTGGAAGAACATCCGTCTTTCTCAGGGAAAGCCTGTTCCTGGCTTTCTTAGAAAACCTTCTACCAGAAAAGAAGATCACAAACAGCCCCAGGTTCCGGTTCTCTGGATGACTTGTCAAAGACCCTTCAAACTGGCTGCTGCCACGCCCGCCCTCAGGCGGATATGGGTCTGCCATAGAGATTATCGGTCGTCACCTGCTATTATTATAATAGGGAAATATGCTCAGATGTCAAGTAAGAAATGCAGGCTGGCAGCCAAATTTGCTGAGATGGGAGAAACATTGGGATGCGATGCTTGTTAGGAGGCGATACCCACGACCAACCCTCTTCTTCCCCGTATAACCCGGAGCGGGCGCTGAAGCATGTCCCCCCTTCGCGTCTTGTGATTCGAATGCAGGGGAACGTTGTCCTGGCAGGACAAGAAATGCCCCCGCAAGCGTCAAAGTCTGGTCAAGGTGTCCGGGTGCTGGCCTGCCCTACTTGAGCAGCCGGACGTTGGTGGTAAAATTATGGGATAGCCCCTCAAAAGGGGCTATCCCATAAGCTGTGCGCTTTAGATAAGCGCTCTTCCTGAATTTTAAGAATCAGTCCTTACCGCCAGCCCCACACCAAGTCGGGGCACGCGGGTTCCGGGCCGCCCTTGTACAGGTAGCTCACCAGGTAAACAACGTCTCCGACGTTGATCACGCCATCTGTGTTCACGTCTCCACGGGCCTGCGGACAGTCCGGTGCAGGGCCGCCCTTGTACAGGTAGCTCACCAGGTAAACCACGTCTCCAACATTCACCACAAGGTCACTCTGGACGTCTCCGCACTTAGCTCTTTCCGCGGCCACAATGTCACGCGCGGTCGCCACTAACGCCTGCATCTCAGCCACGCCGGTAGGAGCCAGAACCTCTACTAGGGTGAATCCTGCCTCCATGTTCGGATCGTCTCCCGCAACGATCTTGTGGGCAGTCAGAACAACCGAACGGTCCACAATGGAGTCAGGATCCTGGATGTAGTTACCGGGAGTGGAAGCCAGCTGGTATAGCTCTCCATCAAGCCATCCCCAAGGAGACTGAGGATACAGATACACGTTGTTCTTGATGTTGGCAGTGGCGTAAGGAGTCGTCTGGACAGCAGCATTGACCTCAGCCAAAGCTATTCCGGCGTGGTAATCAAGATACTCCGGATGCTCGCCGGCGCGGCCAAAGCCTGTGACGTAGGCAATCTCGTTGGTAGCATCATAACCGGCGTAGTTGCAGGCGCTCTCGTCTCCCACGTTAGGCTCCGGTCCGCCGGAGGTGTCGTACGGTGCATCCAGATCCATGGCCAGGCCGATGTAGGTGTTCTCGTAATTGGTGAAGGGCGTCAGATCGGGCCACCAGCCGGGAGGATCCTGCCGCTTGACCTTTATGTACTTGATCACGATGCGCTGGTAATCCTCCGGTGCGCCAGGCTTGAAGAACTTAACCAGCTTGGCAATCTCCCACCAGAACCACTTGAAGTGATTCGGAGGAGATAGGTGCGAAGCCTCAATGTAGATCTCCTTGGTGAACAGAATGGTGAAAGGATACTCCCAGCCAGGTGCGCACTCCTCGCGGTACAGCTTGTCCTGAGCGCCTGCATTCCAGTCGTTTTCCCCCATG
Source organism: Candidatus Zixiibacteriota bacterium (assembly GCA_049679185.1). GTDB lineage: Bacteria > Zixibacteria > MSB-5A5 > MSB-5A5 > SM1-73 > SM23-73-3. The sequence continues at coordinate 121 of JBAUFO010000012.1, read as the reverse complement.
AACCGGCCAACTAAGGTGTCGCCGCCCGAGGTGGTGGCAACAATGGTCCCGCCCTGGAAGAAGACCTCATGCGTGTCCGGTTCCGTAGGCATCCCTATCTCGTGAATCCACTGCTGGCAGC
>JBAUFO010000011.1:0-2082 GCA_049679185.1 Candidatus Zixiibacteriota bacterium | reverse complement strand
CGTAGGCGATGGCGTTAGCCAGGGTGAAGGCAATCTCCTGGACCGCAGTAGAACCTGCCTCCCGAATGTGATAACCAGAGATCGAGATCGTGTTCCACCGGGGGACATTCGCGTAGCAGTAACTTAAGACGTCGGTGATCAGGCGAATGGCGGGACCAGGTGGGAAAATGTACGTCCCCCGGGCAATATATTCCTTAAGAATATCGTTTTGAATCGTACCTCTTAATCGGGATATTTCTACTCCCTGTCGTTTGGCAACGGCGATGTACATCGCTAGCAGGATTGCAGCCGGAGCGTTGATGGTCATGCTGGTAGATACTTGATCGAGAGGTATGCTATCTAGCAATTGGGCCATATCGTCCAAGCATGAGATTGAGACGCCCACCTTGCCCACCTCGCCGTAGGCGATTGGGTCGTCGGCATCATAACCGATTTGGGTGGGCAGGTCGAAAGCTACTGAGAGGCCCGTCTGACCTTGCTCTAGTAGATAGCGGTAACGACGGTTGGACTCCTCGGCTGTGGCATAACCAGCGTATTGACGCATTGTCCACAACTGACCTCGGTACATCGTCGCCTGTACGCCACGGGTATAGGGATAATCACCGGGGAGACCTAATTTTTCTGGATAGTCCGGATCAGGGTCGGTAGGTAAATAAACACGCTCGATGTCGATCCCGGAGGGTGTTTCGAAACGGGGTTTACGCTCAGGTCGGCGTTGCAGAGCAGGGATTAGAGTGTGCGTTTCCCAGGATTGTGTGTAGTCGTCTATGGGTTTGCTCATATTTCACTCTTGCTGAATGCGACGAAAATCGTCTAAGCCTAGGTCAGTTGGTTCGATAGTAGGAAAACTGGCAAAGTTGTCGAAAGTTGCATCGGCGAAAGGTAGATTGAGGTGCTGTCGTAGAGTATAAAATAAGTTCAGGTAGCTGGATTTGATCCTGTCTTCCCATTCCAGACCCAAAGAAATCGCTGCTTGTTCAATCTTCACCAGAGAAGGCCCTTCGATCTCCACAAAACAGCCGAAGGGCAATTCATCGAGCATTACCTTTGTCTGACCTAGGGTGAAGGTTTCTCGATATTTTTCATAAATGAAAATTACTTTGTAACCAAGAGCCTGGAGTAAGCTGCGGGCGGTGTGAAAATCGTCGACCTCCAATTCAGCCTCGGTGCGTTCTTCGGTGCTGTGGGATCGCTTATATGTTAGAGTTATCCGGTCGTCCTGACGCAGCCGTAAGACCTCATGATTAGCACGTAGACGGTCGTCATGGGTGTCGAACCTCAAGTTGCGTTCGAACAATCGTTGGACAAGCAGGTGTCCGCCTCGATCGAGAACTCGCTTTCGTATGTCCTCCAGATGGGGCAGGTAAAACTTGCCTTCGATTTCTCTTTCACTGCTCTTCATCTTGTTCCCCGGGTTTACCCAGTCAGCTAATTACGACCAGTACCTGATTCTGATCGACGTTGTCGCCTGGTTTCACGCGCACACCGGTCACTTTTCCTTCCCTGGGGGCTTTAATTTCGTTTTGCATTTTCATTGACTCGAGGATCACTAGGTTGTCGCCTTTGTCAACCTGCTGTCCCTCCTCGATAGGGACAGCCACGATTAGACCGGGCATGGGCGATTTTAGTTGGATCTCAGCTCTCCGGACCGCTTTTGTTCCGGAAACCTCACGCAGGAGTCGCTGTCGTTCGTCTTCGACGTTTACCAAGTAACGCTGGCCCCGCAGGAGGACCTCCAATCCGGCTTCGGTGGGGTTGACATAAGCCTCGTAAGATTGGTCGTCGATGATCAAGGAAACAACCGGTGGTCCCACCACCGATTGAAAATCTACTGTATGTCGCTCCCCATCGGCAGTGATCTCGTTCTTGGTTATTATTTCTATTTCATAAGATTGGTTGTCGATGGTGGTGACATATTTCATAGGGTTCCTCTGATGAGACGATTATGGTAGGGATTGGGGATCGGGAACTAGGGATCAGGAACCTCTTTATCAAGGTACTCGTTCTTAGTGCCAAATCCCTGATCCCAGATTTATAATCCCTATTCGCCCAACCTCTCCATTCTCCCCGCCCATTTCCAAC
>JBAUFO010000010.1:0-4816 GCA_049679185.1 Candidatus Zixiibacteriota bacterium | reverse complement strand
AGTATCACCATAAGAGCGCTGGTGACAATTTGATAATAGTCCGTCCTGCACAATTTATCAGGCATGGAATGTGCGGATTGGCCAGGTCTAAAAAAACTCATTTCAACTCTACTCTCTTTTTATCCCGTTCAGCCAGGGCCAACTTGTATTTCTCCAACAGATCGAATTCCTCTGCCGAGCTGAGCACGTCCATCTGTTGCTTCTCCCAATTATGCTCTATGCTCCTGAAGATGGGGAGCTTTCTTGACTTTCGATACCAGGCGTAGTAACCAAAACAAAGAAGAATCCAGGCAGGCCCAGCAATTCGTCCGATGTCATGGGTTAAAACCACCATAAATAATATTGTAGCGATCCCCAACATTCCAATAACCCCCAGGACGGGGAAGAGGACCTTTCTTCCCTTGTATTTCAGTTTTATGTTTAAAGGCATCTTGTAGGGCCTGGGGGTCCATGGTTCGGAGAATCGGAGTTTGATTAAGGCTATGAACACCATGGTATATCCCAAACTAGCGCCGAAGGCATACATATTCGCCAGCGTGTCCATGGCTGAGGGGGTGAGGAATGACAAAATGGTCTCGAATACCCCGATTCCGGCGAAGACCAAGATGGTGCGGATGGGTGTCTTGTATTTGGGGTGAACCGAATCAAACCAGGGGCTGATGATGCCGAACTTGCTGAGATAATAGGTTAATCTGGACGAGCCCACTATTCCGGTGTTGGCCGAGATGAAGAGTATCAACGCGCCCAGTGCCGCTGCGAAGGGTCCTGCGATCAGGCCGATGAAGGGTATAGCCTCTGCCAAAACCGCAACCGGGTTATCGATGTTGGCGGCGAATTCCTGCCAGGGTAAAATTCCTAAACCGAGCGTTGAAAAAGCCACGGCAAAGATGAAGACCGTGAAGATTAAAGTGATGGACGTGCGCGGAATGACGGTGGCCGGGCGTCTGGTCTCCTGCGCCACTTCGGAGATCGATTCTAATCCCACAAATGATATGATGGCAATGGACGAGCCGTACATCAGGTTATGAACCGAAGGGAATTGGGTGTTCCACTGGTGGACCAGGAGCTCGGGTCGCCATGCAAACAGGAAGGCCAAGATGACTAGGGCCGACTCGGTGGCGATGACCACGGCGCCGATCACCTCGTTTACGAACGAAGACTCGCGTATTCCCCGGATGTTGAGCCAGATCAAGAATCCTATCAGGATCAGGGTTTCGGCACACCAGACAGGATTGACATTGTGGAAAGGCCCTATGGTGGTGACGAAACTGGCTATGTCCCGACCGATGACGTAGGGCATGAAGAAATTGATATAGCCGGCAGACGCCGTGGCAAAAAGCGCGATGTCGATGGTGTAATCCAGAAGCAGGGCAGACCCGGCCACGAAGCCCCAGAAATCTCCCAGGCCGCGAAGGGTGAAGTAAGATCCTCCTCCGGCCACCGGATAGGCTGCGGCCAGCTCGGTATAGGCTAAGCCTATCATTATATAAACGATTCCGGCCATGGCGAACACCAGGCTGGTTGCCCCCTGAGCATAAGCCATCACCAAACCTAAGGCAACGTAGGTGTCTGCTCCCACGTCGGCGAAGCCCCACATGTAGGAGCCCCATACGGTGACGTCACGTCTGAGTTCGGATTTTCCCTGGGCAGGTCGAGCTTTTGCCTCGATAGACATAACGTTTCTAGCGATTCTCTCCTTCTGGAACGTTAAGCTGCAAAGTCAGGTGGTTCGACATGGCGATACCGGCTCATTTCAGTTCGACCCTGTGCTTGTCTCTTCCGGCTAAAGCTAATTTATACTGCTCCAATAAATCGAACTCCTCTGCCGAGGTCAAGACATTTATCTGCTCTTTTTCCCAGTCGTGCTTGACGCTTCTGAAAACGGGGAGCTTGTGCTTCCTTCGATACCAGGCATAATAAACGAAGCAGGCCATGATCCAGACCGGCCCCGCGATACGTCCTATGGAATGAGTCAAGACCACCTCGAAAAGAATGGTCGCCACACCCAGCATCCCGATGATCCCAAGCAACGGCAGACTAACTTGCCTCCCCCAACTTTTCACGGTTAGATTGATCGGCACTTTATAGGGACGCGGTGAATAAGGATCGGTGAACCGGAGTTTAATCAGTGCGATGAAGACCATGGTGTAGCCCAGGGTGGCCCCGAAGGCATACATGTTTCCCAGAGTATGCATGGCTGACGGAGTCAGAAAGGATAGGATAGTCTCGATCACCCCGATCATGGAGAAAATCAGGATGGTTCGGATGGGTGTTCGGTATTTCGGATGCACCACATCAAACCAGGAGCTGATTATCTTGAATTGGCTTAAAGAGTAACTTAATCTGGAGGCACCCATCACGCCGGTGTTGGCCGAGATAAAGAGGATCAAGGCCCCCAACCCGGCGGCGAAAGGACCTGCGGCGAATCCTATGAAGGGCAGAGCGTGGGCCAGGATAGCCATGGGATTGTCGATGTTCTTGGCGAAATCCTGCCAGTTGAGCACGCCCAGACCCAGCGTGGAGAAGGCTACGGCAAAGATGAACACCGTAAATATCAAGGTCAAAGAGGTGCGCGGTATTATGGTGGCAGGTCGGCGCGTTTCCTGTGCCGCCTGAGATATGGACTCCAGTCCCACGAAGGATATGATCGCCAGGGAGGAACCATACATGAAATTATTCCAGGAGGGGAATTGGGTCTTCCACTGAAGCGCGAGCAGGTCCGGCTTCCACGCGAAAAGGAAACCGATGATTATCAGTGCGGACTCGGTCAAGATCACGATCACGCCGACGACCTCATTCAAAAGAGAGGATTCCTTTATTCCTCTTAGGTTCAGCCAGATTAAGATTCCAATCAGAATCAGCGTTTCGACGCACCAGACCGGATTCACATTATGAAAGGGCCCGATGTTTGTGGCGAAGCTCTCTATTCCCCGGCCGGTCAGGAAAGGCATGAAGAAATTAAGGTATCCCGAGGAGGCAGTGGCAAATAGGGCAATGTCGATGGTGTAATCCAGCAACAACGCCGAGCCGGCCACAAAGCCCCAGAAGTCCCCCAAACCCCTTAGGCAGAAATAGGGTCCGCCCCCAGCTACCGGGTAGGCCGATGCCAGTTCGGTATAGGCCAGCCCGATCATTATGTAGACGATTCCCGCCAGAGCGAAGACCAGACTGGCGGCTCCTTGAGCATAAGCCATGACCAAACCCAGTGCCACGAACGTGTCGGCGCCGACATCAGCAAACCCCCACATGTATGAGCCCCAAACCGAAACATCCCTTCTCAGTTCGGGCTCGGAGGTTTGAGAGCCATTTGAATTGCGGTTGAGGTTCATCATCGTCCTCCGAATAGAAAAAAGGCCAGAGGGGAAACCTCTGGCCTATAGATATAACCAGCTATGTTCCTCTCTTCACGCCTACGAAGTTAGCTGTCGGGCTCGGGTCAAGAGGTAACCCTACCCCCGCCGTTGGCAGGGGATTCGCCCCGGAAAACTTGAGTGGGTCCTCCGCTCTCCCTCTCGGGAGATTAGGCGACATCCTACAATTTCGACTTAACTCATACGAAACTGGTGTTGGGTTGTCAAGAAGTATTTTGCCGTCAGTCGGCAAATCTAAACTTCGCTTCTCAGCCGCTGGCCTTCGTAGCCCTCCTCATCGATTTTCATCTGCTTGACCTTCCTCGCCTTCCTGGCCCAATCGATGGAGTCTCTGAGCATTCTCTCTTCAGCCTCGGTGAGTCCCTCCATCACGGGAATGCCCACCTTTATGAGAGTCCTGACCATGTCCGCCATGGTGCGGTCGTATTTCCCGGCCAATTTCATTATCCTCTGCTTCAACTGGTAGGAGACGAAGACATTCAGACAATGCTCGCCTCGAAGCTTGGTGATCGGCTCGGTCATTTCTACCTCCGGGGGGTTAAAGGTTCAAGAGTCCAAAAGTTTAAGAGTTCAAAAGCTCAAGAGTTCAAGAGTTCAAAAGTTCAAGGTTTTGTGTGCCTACTGTGTACTGCCTACTGTCATCTGCCACTTAAACCATGTGCTTCTTTTTGTGCCCAATGATCACCTGGGGCGTTTTTACATCGATCCCGTATTTTTGCTTGAAGATTCTAATCAGCCGCGAATAAGTTTCCTCCTCTTTCTTGCTTTTGATCAACTCATCCAGTTCTCCCCTGAAAGGACTGCTGCAGATTACGCAAGCTGTCTCTTGCGGAATCTCTAATTCGAATTGCTCCTTCACGAAATCGGTTAAAAGGATTCGCAATTTGCCCAGCGCCCTTTCGTGGAGCCTTTCCAGCTTGTGGGTTTTCTTCTTCATGATCCCGGCAATCTCCTGATAGCTCCGGACCTGAAAATAGAACAGCTCGACGAATTGTTTTTCTGTCGGTAAGAGTTTCTCGACAGCCGCTCTGACCTGGCGGTCGATCAGCTCTTCCCTTTCCGACCTCTCCTGGTTAGGGGTGGAACTCTCGAGGATTCTCTGCTCGATTTCTTGGTCCAGATGCCCGAACAGCTCAGTCACCCGATTCACGTAACGGATTCGAGTTCTCTTTTTCCTCCCGTAGGACAAGGATGAGCTGTAATGATCAACGAAGTGATGCCCGCAGCGCCTGTCTTTTTTTTTCTCTTTCATAGATATACCTTTGTTCTTCTGGATAGAAATGTATGAGAGGAGGGATGACAGGCAATCACATCACCGTGACTTTCGCATCATCGCGGCGTCACGTCGGAATCACCGAGTGGATGGGAGACAGTAGGGGCGGAGCTTGAACTCCGCCCAGAGAGTTTCCGCGGGGGAACCAGCACCTAACTTAAGTTAGGTGCTG
>JBAUFO010000009.1:0-2610 GCA_049679185.1 Candidatus Zixiibacteriota bacterium | reverse complement strand
CAGCCCCGCCTACGAACTTAACCTACCTACTCCTTCCAAGGCGGGTTGCAGCAATTCGGATCAGGTGCCGGGCCGCTCCTGTAAAGGTAGCTGACCAGGTAGACGACGTCGCCAACGTTGACTACATCATCGTTGTTGACGTCTCCAACACACTCCATCGGAATCGGCGCTGGTCCACCCCTGTACAGATAGCTGACTAGGTAGACGATGTCACCCACGTTGACTATGCCGTCGTTGTTCACGTCACCGCAGATGACTGAAGTATCCGGCACCCCGGTGATCACAAACGCCATATCCATCGACGTCGGCACGCACTCGTGGTAGACCCACCCGTTGATTACGACGTCCCACGCTCTGAAGTCGATGGAAATCCACTCCGGGTTGTAGGGAATAGTGAAATTAAAGTCCAAAAGAGTCTCCAGCGGCAACGGACCAACGATCTCCCGCCCTATATAGAGCTCCTCGTTTCCATCCGAGGGGAGAGGCGGCCTGCCCATCTCCAGCTCATCCCACTCTGGGGTAGACCAGTTAATGGCAAACTCGGCATAGGCCTGAGGACCGTACACCGCGACCCAGAGCCTCTCAATAAAGATCTCCTTTGGCTTATAGGGATTGAACGGGTTATCGTAGAACCACATATTCCACCAGTATTCGTATTCATACCATCCGGCGCCGTAATAATTGGTAGAGCCCCAATCTTCGGGTGTTCCTGTCCCGTCGAAATAGACGTCAAACCAGTTGCATCTTGGCGGCTCGTACATTTCTATCCAGGGCCCGCCGGGGTCCATATACACTGCGTCATCCATAAAATGATCCCGCGAAGTCTTCCAGCCCCACTGGTATGGCGGTTGGATGTAGAGCGCGGAGACGTCCAGCCAGTAGATGGAATCCTTATACTGATAGAATGCAGAGTCTTGAGGCACGAAGAAGTCGTACCGCCAGTAGGCCATGTGGTCGTTACAGATGGACGAGTCAGTGTTCGGGTCGTACCAGGACTCAAATGAGGGCGGATCGAACGGTATGCCACCAATCTCCCCTTCCCAGAACCACAGCAACTCGCCCGGAATGCTATAGTCGAAAGGATTCTGGGGATGACCAACGGGCAGATTCGAGTGGATGCTGAGTTGGAACCACGGCATAGGAGTGAAAACGTCGTCGGTGTTGGGCATGCCGTCAATGTTTTTCCAGGAGCCCCAGAAGTGAATGTCCGTGACCCATCCCTGCTCCGAGCACTGCCAGTCGTCCGCCAGGATTTTGGGCGCGGTGGCATTCACGTCCCAGCCGATTTCGTCAGGCAGCTGCGGGAAATGCATCTTGTGGTCGGGCCACTCTTCTCCGGGTTCGCCGGTTAGGACTAAGGCGAGGTCATTTACGACGGGGTCCCCACCCTCTTGGTACGCGAAGCCGTCCCCCTCCGAAGGCGGAGAACCTGACCAGAAGAACCAGCAGTTAGTGGGATGAGACGTACTCTGAATGGAAACCCAGCCGTCCCTCAAGTCGCAACATGGAACTAAGTCAAAGGAGAAGTAGTAACAGTCCCATCCACCGTAGTTGTCATAATAAGTGTAGGTGGGAACAACATTTGAGTACGTGCAGACCACATCGGTCGGCGGCATGTCAGTGGTATTGTGAGGGTCGTCCGAGTAGAATATAATCTCGAACGTCAAGCCCTGAAGGTCGCAATTCACCATGTTGACCCAGTCTATGCACAGACCCCACCAGTGGATGTCGCAGATGGGGCCGGTAAGATCCCAGAAGTTGTCGTAACAGGTGTAGTCAACCGGATAGCTCGGATCATAGGTGCTGTTATGGAAAATCCAGCCCTCAGTCGGCGTGAAGGGACGCTGGAAAAAGAGCGAGTCGCGTTGACCGAAGTCAACAACACGCGGAGGCTGCACTTCCTTCCGATCCACTATGTCTCCGGCCACATCCCCCTTACGAAGGGTCGCGGTCCCTGCCACCAATGAAGAAGCAGTACCGATTACCAGCATGCAAACAATAATAGCTATTATCTTCTTTTTCATTTTTGTCTACCTCCCTAAAAAATGAATGACAATGAGATTATCGATATTCTCTCCGCTGCTAAGAACCGACCAGCGGAGCTACGTCAGGGGAATTTTGAGGGCAGGAAATAGGCTAACATGGCAGACTCCTCCTTAAGTTAAGCCCGGACCTCGCGATCCAGAAGTTATGAAGTAGGGACAGTATCCCCTGATGCCGCAAACGAGGCGGATATACTCCTCTCGGGATCGGTTCCAGCAACCAGTAAAACAAAACCCCAAATTGAATTATTCCCTTCCGCTTTTTAAGATAAACCCTCCTGCCCCTTTTGTCAAGGAAAAAATGCACCGCAATTAGCCTGTGCAGCAGGGATATATCCCGTCGCCTTGGTGTACGATACGCTTCATCCCTTAAGGCGCAGGGCTAGGGGAGGGAACGCTACTTGCTGGGGTATGCCTTACGCACGGGCCGAGAGTTTGTAGGGGTCGGATTTATCCGACCCCGCCTTTGGGGGCTCGATCCTTCTGCCCTTTGGTTTCACTCAGGATGGTGAGCTTGTCCTTCGACTTCGCTCCCTTCGGGTCTGAGCCTCAGGGTCGAAGACAGGAC
>JBAUFO010000008.1:0-8971 GCA_049679185.1 Candidatus Zixiibacteriota bacterium | reverse complement strand
GCTTAAGGGAGGGTGAGAAATCATTCTGTGGCTGCCAGGTTCCCCAACCCAGCAAACCCTTTCTTCTCGCCTAGCGGTCGTCCCACCGCACAGAGGCATAAAACCTCTGTTAGGCGTTGTCATGTTATGCGTACATCAAACATCCCCCTCACCTTAATCCTCTCCCCCAAGGGGAGAGGGAAACCTTCTTCCCTTGACGGGAGGGATCAAGGGAAGGTGACAAATTCGGAATCCGGCCTGATCGTTAAAACCGAACGAGAGCGGTGTGTCATCACGCAGTTGCTGGCTGTGTCTCCAGCTTCTTCATATCCAGATAGGCCATTGTCCACAGGGAGTCGATATAGGTTCCCCACATAGCGGAGGCTAAGCCTATGTAAACTAGTCCAACGATCACTCCCAGGAAAATCCCCAGAAGGAGATTGATGAGGCCCAATGCCACAAACGGCAAAGCCAGAAGCAGGCCTACGATCACGAATCCGAGCACATAAACCATGGTGCTGCCGATGCCGATCAACGCCATCACCAGCGAGCTACCCAGGTTACTCTTGAGCATTTCCCAGCCGCCGGCAAGTGAATCGAAGACTCCTTTGCCTTCTATGACGCAGGTTCTCTCGGCATAAAGACCAACCAGGATTAGGGCAACCAACAGAACCAGGAACACCGGAAATAGAACAAGTGCAGAAAGCAGGCCAACTATCTTAAGAGCGATGATTAATACCACAAAAGGTCCCAGGGTTATTACAGCTGATGCGACTATGAAAATCAAAATCAGGACGCTGATTCCCAGAATCCTCCAGAAGTTCTTGATTCCTGCGTTCCACCCGTCACGCAGGGTTGGCTTTTCACCGGACTCTATTTTCCAAACACAGTGAATGAGTCCGCCCTGGGAGATAAGATACATGATCAGAAATACCAGGAAGATCAAAAACCCGACCAGCACCAGAAGTATGATCGCTCCCACAAGCGCCCCGCTGATAAAGTCACCCATAGGGAGTTTGATTTTCTCCGGCAGATTTCCAAACCAACCGCCTGTGCCTGATCCGAACTCCAGGAAGAATCCGAAGATCCACAGGTATTTGAACTTCCACATTATGTCCAGCGCTCTCCTTACCAGTCCACCGTAATCCATAGAAACCTCCTCGTTTATTTTCAAGTTCGCTTCAAGAATCGCCCTCACCCCCGCCTCTGGTGTGAACCATACGGTTCACACCTCTGGCGGGATTTTCAACCTACCCTCTCCCGGAGGGAGAGGGAATTCTCCCTCCCTTGATGGGAGGGATTAAGGGAGGGTGACGATTGCGTTTCCGCTCCGTATGAGAAAGATCCAATAAATCATAAACTCTGCTCCAACGCATAGGCCACCTTTAAGATCAAACTCTCCGACAGCGGCTTTCCCATGATCTGCAGTCCGATGGGCAGACCTTTTGAGTCTTTGCCGCAAGGAACGGAGATGGCTGGCATCCCGGCTAAATTGGCCGAGACGGTGTATATATCCGAGAGATACATGGTCAAGGGATCATCCATCTTCTCACCGATTTTGAATGCGGTGGTGGGCGACGTGGGGGTAACTATCACGTCGACCTCTTCAAACGCCCGGTCGAAATCCTCCTTGATTATGGTTCTGACCTTCTGCGCCTTGGCATAATATGCTTCGTAGTAACCTGCCGACAAAACGTAAGTCCCCAGGATGATTCTTCTTTTCACCTCCGCGCCAAATCCTTCGCTTCTGGTCTTCTCATACATCTGGGATAACCCCAACTCCCCTTCCGCCCGAAAGCCGTACCTCACTCCATCGTACCGCGCCAGATTGGAGGATGCCTCTGCGTCAGCCAGAACGTAATAGGTGGCGATGGCTTTGTCTGTATGGGGCAATGAGACCTCTTCCACCTTCATTCCCAGCTTTTCCAGAATCCTCACGCTGTTCAACACTGCCTTCTCGACCTCCTCCTCCAGGCCTTCTCCAAAGTACTCCCGGGGGATTCCTAACTTTGTATACTTGACTTCGCCCTCGAGAGATTCGGAAAAGTGCGATTCTGCCTGCTTTAGTGAGGTCGAATCTCTTGGATCGTGACCGCAAATCACGCTTAAGAGCAGTGCACAATCCTTAACGTCTTTGGTTATTGCCCCGATCTGGTCCAGGGAAGAGGCAAAGGCCACCAGGCCGTAGCGGGAGACCCGTCCATAGGTGGGTTTCATCCCCACCACGCCGCACAGGCTGGCCGGTTGCCTTACCGATCCGCCGGTGTCCGATCCCAAAGCCATGATGGCCATGCGCGAAGCCACCGCCGCAGCCGAGCCGCCACTCGAGCCGCCTGGTATTCTCTCGGGATCAAATGGATTCTTCACCAATCCGAAGTAGGAGGTCTCGTTGGAGGACCCCATGGCAAACTCATCCATGTTAGTCTTGCCTATTATCACCGCGTCGGCCCTTTTTAGTCCTTCCACCGCCGTGGCATCGTACGGTGGAGTGAAATTGGAGAGAATCCTGGATGCACAGGTGGTGCGAATCCCCTTTGTGCAGATGTTGTCCTTAACGGCAACCGGCAGACCGGACAGGGCTCCAAGATTCTCACCTCTCTTTCGGCGATCATCAATCTCTCTGGCGGTTTCGCTGGCCTGCTTTTCCGTTAAGGTTATATATGCATTTATATCAGGATTTGTCTTCTTGATTCGATCGAAGACCGAATAGACGATTTCTTCTGAGGAGACCTCCCCATTTTGCATCATCTCCTTGAGTTGCCACCCCGTGAGTTCATTCAGTTTTGTGCTGCCCACAAGAATCTTGTTACTTTGTTAGATTGATTCTCTGGAGATCTCATCCCGGTCTCCCTCTCCATTATGAGGGGAGGGGGAGAGGTAGAAAACGACTACAGCCAGGGCAGATATTTTTTCAACTCGTAATCGCCGACGTGAACCCGGTACCTGTCCCATTCCACCTTTTTGTTGGCAACCAGGGAATGGAAGATGTGATCGCCCAGCGTTTCTTGAGCCAATTGACTCTTTTCAAACTCCCGGATGGCCTCTTCCAGCGATCCAGGCAGGCAATCGATACTCAACTGTTTTCTTTGCTCCGCAGACATTCCGAAGATGTCTTTCTCCACCGGGGGAGGAGGCTCCGTCTTTTCCTCTATTCCCTTCAGACCGGCCGCCAGCATCATGGCAAATGCCAGATAGGGATTACAGGCCGGGTCAGGAGATCGCACCTCAACTCGCGTGGCTTTCTCCTTTCCGGGCTTGTACTCCGGGATCCTGACCAATGCGGAACGATTCCGGGTTCCCCAACTGATATAAACCGGCGCTTCATAGCCGGGGACTAGGCGCTTGTAAGAGTTAACCCACTGGCTCAAGACCAGGCACATCTCTTTGACGTGACGGAAGATTCCGCCAATGTAGTGTTTTGCCTCTGGGGATAAGTGGTATTTGGTCTCTTTCGGATCAAAGAATATGTTCCTATCGTTTTGAAAAAGGGATTGATGAACGTGCATGCCTGAACCGTTCTCGCCGAATATCGGCTTGGGCATGAAGGTGGCGTAGTATCCTTCCCGCTGGGCCAGCTCCTTTACGGTGAGCCGATAGAACATGACCATGTCCGCCATAACCAGAGCTTCCTGGTACCGCAGGTCGATCTCGTGCTGGGAGGGCGCCACCTCGTGATGGGTGCACTCCACCGGAATGCCCATGGTTTCAAGAGCCGAAGCAGCTATCTTTCGCATCCTGGTTCCCACGCTTACCGTGCTGTAATCGAAATATCCTCCCTCATCCAATGGAGTGACGTCATCCTTTTTTGGAAAATAGAAGTATTCGAGCTCCGGTCCGCAGAAGAAGCTCCATCCCTTCTCGGCTGCCCTGGCCAGCATCCTTCGAAGCACGTACCGAGGATCCCCGGCAAAGGGAGTTCCATCCGGCTTCAAGACGTCACAGATGAAAAGCGCCACCTTCTCGTCATTCACCGTCCAGGGCAGGATGCGAAAGGTTTTCAGATCAGGCATGGCCACAAGATCGCTCTCCTCGATGCGCACGAATCCTTCAATCGACGATCCATCGAAGCCCTGACCGTCATCCAGCACATGCTCGATCTCGCCCCGGGTGATGGACATCCCCTTCAACTGTCCTAGAATGTCGGTGAACCAGAGGCGGATGTATTTCACCTTGTTCTCATCAATTAGGGCAAGAACCTCATCCTTGGTTTTGGTCATGACTCCTTACCTCGCTTAACGAAAGATGTGGATGGGTAAACTCTATTTGTCAACAGGATCAATTGTGGTGCGCCCCACTCAACAATCACACGTCGTAGTAAAGCGATATCTCGTACGGGTGAGGTCGGTTCCTGACCTCGTGGTATTCCTTGTTCAGCTTATGGTCGATCCAGACTTCAAGAATATCCTTTGTGAATACCCCACCCTCCAGGAGAAACTTATGATCCTTCTGCAAGGCGTCCAGCGCCTCTTTTAGAGTGGTGGGCACCGACGCGATTTTGTCCTGCTCCTTTTGGGGCAGGGCAAAGACATTCTCGTCGATGGGACCGAATCCCGCCCTGGTGGGATCGATTTTCTTCTTGATCCCATCGATCCCCGCCATGAGCTGCGCGGCCAGGGCCAGATAGACGTTGCATGTGGCATCAGGGGGACGGAACTCCATTCTCTTCTCCTCAGGCTTCTGGGCGTACTTGGGAATGCGAATGGCAGCGCTGCGGTTGGCCAATGAGAAAAACAGCTTTACCGGCGCCTCGAATCCGGGGACCAGTCTCTTGAAGGAATTGGTGCTGGGGTTGGTGAGAGCAAGAAGCGCACTGCCGTGAGTTAGAAGTCCCCCGATATAGTACAACGCCAGCTTGCTCAAGCCCGCGTAACCCTTTTTGTCAAAAAAGAGCGGCTTGCCCTTCTTGAAGAGATGCTGGTGGAAATGCATGCCGTTTCCCGCCTCGTTATACAGCGGCTTGGGCATGAAGGTGACCGTGTGGTTGTGTTTTCTGGCCACCATCTTGACCACGTACTTGATCCACATGGTGATATCGCCCATGTTGGTCAGGGTATCGTCCAGTATTTCTATCTCCGATTGTCCCGGACCTCCCACCTCGTGATGGTGATATCTCACCGGTATCCCCCCCTCCTCCACGGTCCTGACCATCTCTGTCCGCACGTCGAAAAGAGCGTCCAGCGGGGGGATGGCGTGATACCCGCCGTGAGTGGGGATCTTGTAACCTAAGTTCTTTCCCTCCTCCAGCGCGGAATTCCAATTTGCCTCGTTGGAATCTATGATGTAGGAGGCCATGTTTATGTCGTTTTTGTAGGCCACGCTGTCGAAGATGTAAAACTCAAACTCAGTCGACCAAAGGCTCTTATCAGCGATACCGGTCTTCAGCAGGTACTGCTCTGCCTTGCGCGCGATCGCCCTCGGCTCCCTCTTGTATAGCTTCAGGGTATCCACCTCTGCCGAGCTGCAGATGAAACTCAAGGTGGGCACGTCCCAGAAGGGGTCCAGCTTGGCGGTTTTGACGTCGGGGAGCAAGGTCATATCACCTGACTCCACCGCCTTGAACCCCGGAGTGGAGGATCCATCGAATGGAACGCCCCGTTTGAACATGTCCAGGTTGAGTTGACTCTTGGGCAGGGAGAGATGATGCCATCTGCCGAAAAGATCGATGAACTTCAAATCGATCATTTCGATTCTTTTTGCGTGTGCAAACTTTATAGCTTCGTTAGGATTTCTGAACAACTCTTCCCTCCATTTCAGGAATTCAATGGGTCGGTCGATCTTGAAAGCCAAAATTAATATAAAAAGAGAACAAAGTCAATCGAAATAGAAATCGAAATTCCCATGAATGGGTGTATGCACTCATACGAGCATACGTAAATGCGTTTGTATTGAAAAAGAGGGGCGGGATAAATTCCCGCCCCTATGAACTTTGCGATCTTTTGTAGGGGGTCGCATTTCCACAGGATCCATAGGATATGCAACCCGGCATCGAACTCGATAGATCAAGCCACTGCACCAGATTGTTGTTATTAGTTACACGGCGGCGGTCCACCCCTGTATAGATAATTGATCAGGTAGACCACATCACCGATATCAATGATTGCGTCATAGTTAGCATCTCCAGCTTCCAATGGATTGGGCGCGGGACCGTTTCTATAGAGATAGTTTATCAAATAAACAACATCGCCAATATCTATTACCCCATCTCCATTGGCGTCGCCAGCTGAGTAAAGCTTGATCAAAATCGAACCTACTGTTGATTTCGTGAGGGCATTGTCCGAAAAAACATCAACACAAACAAGTCCGCTGGTAACTGGACCAAATACGCTATCGGGAACAACCGCCCGAACAGTGCAGCTCAACATCAGCGAATCCTGTGGTTCTAAATCTGAAATTGACAGAGAGTCAGGAGATTCTAAAACTAAGGATGAATCAGTGGCAAAGTGCACGTAGCGGCCAAGGGAGGTCCCAGTTCCAATATTCTTAACGAGGAAATGCAGAGTTGTTGCTGAGTCTAGTTCTAGGACTTCCGATTCACTGTAAGACCAAACCTGGAGAACGGGAGAGGCGGGAACTGACAATAACAATCCAGCATTGGAACTCAAACTTTGGTAGTTTGAATCCATTGTTTCGATTGTGAGTGATAACTGGTTGGTTGCGTCCGGAATGTAGGTTGTATCTGAGGGGTCTATTGCAAAAGCGAAGACGTAAATAAGGCTTGATATCATATCGCTCTTAGTAGTGAAAGCAGAAGTATATATTTCTTTGTAAACAGAGTCAAAGCAAGGTATGTAAGCAAGAGCAGAATCATACCCAGCGTCAGCCATGCCGACGAAAGCATCAAGCACCATGTCATAATGAGAATCAGCTATGAGAAAATCTTCTAATAGCTGCTCAAGCCCCGTTGTGTCACCACTCATCATTTTGCTGACAAGTAAAGAGACTATCTCAGCATAGTCAGCCTGACTTTGTCGTAATTTGGCCAACAGCTCCGCACTTGTTTCCGTTGACGAATACCTGAGGGCACCAGGGGGATATGGTGCGACCTTGGTTGAGATTGAAGATTGACCAAATGCATCATATACTCCTTTGTGAGCATGGACGTACATCTCGTCGCCTCCCGAGATACCTTTGGCCGCTGCTTGAGGAGCGTGTATCATTTTTTTAATGTCAAGTATAGCGCCTACAACTTCTACTAAAGACTTAGCGGCTTCCCATAGCTTAAGGTGCACCGCATTATCCAGAAAATCCTGCATTGATTGGATAGCGTTAACAGAGCTGTACTTGTTCTCGTGCTGCAAAATCTCCTGGTAGCGTTCTTCGGAAATAGTTCTCAGACTATTGATGTCATTCTGGACTTGCAGGATTGCAGATTATAATGAGCCGGTGTGAATATTGTTGTCCGCCCAATAGGCAGCATTATCTAAATCATACTGAGTCCGCTCCACATGAAAAGTAGCCAAGGCGAACTGGTCACCGGCTACTCTCAATACTGGTTCACCTGACAATTGGACAAGGTCTACTTGTTGGTTAAGTAGGCCGCTGATACTTTCCTTGATTACTGGAAATAGCAAGTCTATCCGGCCCCTTGTCTGCTCATCCCTCACCAGGTTCTTGGCGACAAAAAGAATGTCAAGAACAAACTTTGTAATCTTCTTATTGATATAAGCCATCAGTTTTTCTTTGATCTTACCTTGAAAGAATTTCTTCAACAAGCCGGATTTACCGATTGTTTTAATGAATTCGTCCACCAGCCTCTTGACGCCCAAGCCGACGAGTAGCGAGCGGGCGATGTTTCTTACACCCATATCCCACATCTCATCTGCACCCCTCACTCTGTCTGGATCACTCAACGGCCCCTGCGGATCATAAATGTAGTGATAGCCGTAAAGAAGAGCTTTCTCGGATAAAAGCAACCTCTGAAATGATTCAAGGTCTTCTGGTGTCGGGGACCCGGGGCGAATTTTTGTATCCACGAATTCATCTGCTTCCTCTTGGTCATAAGAGTTGATCAGCGGAATTCCACCAAGAGAGTAGATTTTCAGTGAAGAAAGCTTGTCTACTATGTAGTCATACTCTGTCAACAAACCATCAAGGTCATTTGCCACCAAGGAGATTTCGACCTGGCCAGATACAAGTCCTGTTGCTTCTACGGTTACAGTTGCGGTGCCAGGAGATGTTCCTGAGGTATAGTACAACTGAGCAACTCCGGATTCGGTGACGGCGGTGGGGGGGGCAGGAAGTGTGCCATCGCCTGAGAGAGAAAAACTTATTACTCTACCATTATCAGAAGTGACTAATATCCCGTTTTGGTCTTCCACCCTTGCTGTTAGTAAAGCTTGAGAAATACCGTCGGCCAAGACTATTGCTGGCATTGCAGATAGGCTGATCTTATGTGGAACACCGACGTCGGGTTCAACCACTTCATAGTTTATCTGAGGAGCAGATATAAGGTTGGGTGACTCAATTATGGCACCCAGGGTATGAGCTCCTAAATCAGAAGTAGGCAAAGCCGGGCCTGTAATCGTGATAGAGGTAAAGGACTCTACAGTTTCTGAAATGTACGCTAAGTCATCGCCGTCAATTGTCCACCTCCCCGATATGGGTCCTGAATATGTGCTCGTTAACCGAAGCTCGGTGGCTACGGTTGAATTTTGCTCAAATTGTGACTGACCCGGAGGAGATGCTATTATTGCTGACGTGATTTCTTGATTAATCGATGGCTGGTAATCAAAATACCAGGTTTGGCTAGGGTCACTTTCCACTTCATTATCTCTGGCATAGACCCGCCAATATATTCTTGCCGCAATGTTTGACAGTTGGAAATCGTAGTTGCTGGTATTTCCTAAGTCAACACTAACAGTGATATTACTTCCGGGTAAGAAATCCTCATCCGTTGAATACTCTAACCTGTAAGCTATTACGCATGGCTCATCTTCCCAATCCAAATGGATTGGGACTGAGGTGATGATCTCGCCTGACGCCGGGGATAAGA
>JBAUFO010000007.1:0-5421 GCA_049679185.1 Candidatus Zixiibacteriota bacterium | reverse complement strand
AGGCAGGATGACTCATTTGAAGTTGATGCTGATTGATGATAGTTACCTTATAATAGGTTCAGCAAACTTCGACTATTTGAGTTATCGTTCACAACAGGAAATTATAGCCGTGATTACTGATTCGGAGGTCATTTCAAATGTTAAAGATAAGGTAATAAAGGAAGATCTACAAAATTCAATCAGGTTTGAAGGTGAAATAAGTATCATAACCGGGTATATGTCTGCCGTTACATTAAAATCCCTTTTAAGACTTTCGGTATTTCTGGGTGACTGTTGTTAGATGGAGAGAGGCATAAATACCCTTCAGTAACCGGTGAAACACCTGGTGGCTTTTTGATACTACCAGGAAATAGCCTGGCAAACTCATGAAAATTATTTAAAACAATTAATCGAATGAATAACCTCAAGAATATTCGCATTCTACCTCCTGTAAAAGAAAAAAAGGCTTTCTCCAAAACCAAGCTTTCAATATTCGTTCTTGAGATTAGTTTGATCCTCTTTCTCCTTGTTGTATGGCTCAGTTCGGACTCTGTCCAGAGTGGCAATAATCTTCTGGTTCTCTTTTTTTACAGTTTTCCTTCTCACTTTTTAATTGCCGTAGTCCCGCATGAACCGGTATTTATATATTTCAGTAAATTTCATGGACCAATAACTACAACTTTAGTATCTATCGCGGGCATCTTACTAACAGAGATTCTTAACTATTCTGCTTTTAAATTCGTTTTTGATTTGAAAAAATTTAATAAAATTGGCCAGAGTGGATTTATCAATAAAAGCGTAGACATCTATAACAAAGCTCCTTTTTTAGCGTTGTTGGTGGCAGGTTTTACTCCGGTGCCTTTTTACCCGTTCCGTTTTTTGGTGGTTCTGGCTCACTATCCATTAGTTAAATATATCCTTGCTGTCTTTCTCTCCAGAACACCTCGATTTTATATTTTGGCCGTGTTAGGTCATGCCATTAAGATTCCAGATTATTTATTGCTGATATTATTCATTCTTTTTGCAGTAATCGCTAATGTCCCGATCGTAAAGGAGATAATTAAAAAGAGGCGAAGTAAATCCAATTCCAAAAAAAGTATGAAATAAAGGAAATCAAGGTTAATTATTTTTAAAACAAGGAAAATATGTTGTTATGAATTCGAAAACACGTACATTATCTATTGCAAAACGGGGGTTCATAAATTACATTTCCAAGCGACCCTTCTGTATTTCCTTTGAAGTAACTCATTGTTGTAATGCTCAATGCGATCATTGTCATTTGGGAGGTAAGATCGAAGAGCAAAGAGCAACACCTCAAAGATATGGCGAAATTTGTCGACAAATCCAACCCGTTGTAGCGCTAATCTCCGGTGGTGAGCCTCTGCTACGTAAAGATTTGGTAGAAATTGTAAAAGCTATTAGGGGTCCGAACGGCACCCCGGTTATTGCAATGACAACTAATGGTCTCCTTTTGACAAGAGAGAAGTACCTGAAACTACGGGAGGCTGGTGTGGATCGATTTTCTATTTCCTTAGACTATCCTGATGAACGCCATGATAAATTTCGCCATTTACCCGGGCTTTTTAAACAGATTAAAAAGTTGGTAAATGATCTTGGATCAGATAATGATAAAGCGATAAACATCAGTTGTGTCGTTCAGAGACGGAATTTTAGAGATATTATCCGAATAGCTGAGTTAGGCAAAGAATGGAATGTCAAAGTTAATTACAGCACCTATACCTGGCTGAGAACAAACAAAAAAGACTTCCTGCTTTCAAGAGAAGATTTGCCAGAATTCAAAGATATAATCAAACAGCTAATACATCTTAAAAGGATAAATAAGAACATCCGAACTTCTGAGTATGTCTTTAATCAAATGATTGAGTTTTTTGAAAACAAATCTCTTCCTCAATGTCGCGCCGGTGAAAAATATTTCGTTGTAAATGCTGATGGAACCTTGTCGCCTTGTGGATTGGTTATGCGTAACTACAATTCGCAAGACGAAATTATACAGGAATTTACAAAGAACAATGATTGCATATATTGTTACACGAGTCTCCGTGCCGACTGTGAGACGCCAGTTTGGCATTTAATTAAAGATAATTTTAAATTGCTTTAAAAAACACAATGAGTGTAACAATAAAAAAGTGACAATATATTTAACAATACTATTTAAATATAGAATAAAAAAAGAAAAGAAAATACTTCTCGAGAATAAAGATAAAAGAATTCTTGCTATTGCCTATGATGTTGGTTTTCAATCAAAATCAACATTCCATGCAGCATTTACAAAATTTAAAGCCTGCCAGGTCAGGGGACTTGGCAGGCACAGGATGATAACATCCGCCTAAGAGCAAGTAAATCTGAACATCTGGGCGTTTCTTCAGATAAGTCTTCTATGTTTTCCTGGCGGAACGCTTCTCCGCCATTCCCAACAAGGCTCCTCTGATTATTCCCCCTTGGTCTGCGTTTTGACTCTGATGGTTCCGCTGGCTGTCGACAATTTGATATCGGGTCCGCCTCGCTACCCGTTGGTGTTCCATGGCTGGCAGGCTTCACCAACGGGAGACGAACGACGGGTGAAGAACACCCGCCTTGAGCAGGTCTGTTCATGTCCCAAAAAAAACAACAGATTCTTTGAACTCACCCCTTTTTGTTCCCACTCTCCCCGCCTTCGGCGGGGTCTTCGACTTCCTACGAGAGGGGGATAGGGGGTGAGTTTTTGCCGCTTGGCCGAACGCCTTCATACAGCCAAGAAAGAAGGCGGATGATAACATCCGCCTAAGAGCTAGTGAATGCAGACGCCTGAGCGTCTCTCACGATGAGTCTTTTCTGCTTTCCTGGCGGAGTTCTTCTCCGCCTTTCCCGAGGGGTCCTCTCGATTATTTGCCCTTGGTCTGCGTTTTGACTCTGATGGTTCCGCTGGCCGTCGATAGTTCGATTTCGGGCCCGCCCTCTCCCCGCTGCACCAGATAGCGATCCGTGAGGTACTTGTCGTGCTTGTGGAGCCGAAGGGTCTCCTTCTCAGTGTATTCGAAGGGGCACTTGACCCTTCCCCTGTCGGCGCGCTTGGTCAGGGTCATGGTGAAATTGTCCCCGAACTGAGGTACCTCGAGATCCACGTCGCCGCTGGCGGAGGAGGCCTCAAGGCGCTTTGACGGCAGACGGGACAGGTAAATTTCCACATCGCCGCTGGCGCAGGATGCCTCGGTCAGCACTTCGACGTCGCACTCCTCAACGATTATTCGCCCTGAAGCAGTGGACAGTTCAAGCTCCTCTGCCGTAACCGAGCCAACAGAGATTTTGCCGGAGGCGGTGCTCGTCTCCATGATTTTCGCGTCGCAATCCTCGACTTCTATTTTGCCGGAAGCGGTGGAGAAATCAATCTCTTTCGCCCGAACGGAACTGGCTGATATTCGTCCCGATGCGGTGTTGGCCTCGACGAAATCCGCCTTACTGTCTTCCAACATTATCGCCCCCGAGGCTGTGGAAAGCTCAAGTTCCTTTGCGGTGAGAGAATTGATCGATACTTCGCCCGATGCCGATTCCGTTTCGATGAAGTCCACTTCGAACCCCTCAAATAATATATCTCCGGAGGCGGTGCTGCACTCGATCAAGCGAAGCTCGCCCGATTTAGGCAAATACACCGTCCAATGAGTTTTTCCTCTGACGTGTCGGCCGGTGAAGTTCTCTTCTATGGATAGTTCACCCTCATCCGCTTCCAGTTCAGGATCGAGCTGCTCGGGATCGTCAAGATCGTTTATCAATTCGACAGTCAGCTTATCCGTTTTACCGGGTGTTATGGTGATATTACCGCTGACCGTCTCGATGTTGATCGAATGAATACCTTCAAAGGTGAAGGTCTCCACCTTCCCGCCGGCAACCGCGGAGCCGAAGACAAAAGCCGTTACGACCAAAACGAGCGACAAGCAATCTTGTACTAGCCTCATGGGTCCTCCAATCTTCTGAGAGTTTATTTGTGGCAACCGTCGATTTCGCATTTTCGAGAAGATGTTGGTCAAGCCAAAAACCCGGATCTAATATGGCTTAGTGTCGCCTATTTTTACGAGAACAACTTGAGAAAGTTTCCTCTGAGGGTTGCTGATGGGTATGGCCGCCTCTCGTTATTTCTTGCCTAAACTGTAACAATCACTATTATATCTGGATGTGTTTTGTATTTTGCAATTCAGAATAGCGCCGGTAGGCAAGCAGATATATGGCACAACGTAAAGTGATCGTGATCGGAGGGGGCGCAGCCGGCTTGATGGCTGCCGGGCAAGCGGCCGAACAGGGGGCCGAGACGCTGCTTTTAGAAAAGATGTACCGCCCGGGACGAAAGCTGCGCATCACCGGCAAGGGACGCTGTAACCTGACCAACGTTGCTCCAGTCTCCAGGTTCATATCGCACTTTGGACCCAACGGGCGTTTCCTTCGCCAGGCCTTTTCCCGTTTTTTCAGCTTTGAGCTGGTGGCCTTTCTCGACAGACTTGGTATTCGAACGGTGACCGAGCGGGGGGGGCGGGTTTTTCCAGTCAGCGATCAGGCCCAGGGTATCGTGGACGCGCTGTCAGCCTGGGCCAGGAAATCTGGTGTGACACTGCGGCCGCGATCGTTGGTAGAGGGGCTTTTAGTAGAGGGAAAACGCGTGAATGGAGTTCGGATCGGAAAGGGCTCGACCGATCAGAGCATGGCCGAGCGGGTCTTTCGGGCCGATGCGGTCATCGTGGCTACCGGTGGGGCATCTTACCCTATCACCGGCTCGACCGGAGACGGCTATCACCTGGCCAAATCGGCGGGGCATACCGTTGTGCCGATTCGACCGGCACTGGTTCCGTTGGAAACGGCCGGCGAGACGGCCCCCAGGCTGCAGGGCCTGAGTTTGCGTAATGTGACCATCCAGGTGTTAATCGATGGGAAAAAGCGGGCAGAGGCCCTTGGCGAAGTGCTCTTTACGCACTTTGGGCTTTCCGGGCCGATCATCCTCTCCTCAAGCAGGCTGATTGTGGATGCGTTGCGTTTACACCAGAGAGTCATCCTTTCCATTGATCTAAAACCGGCTCTCGACCAGCGCAAGCTGAATGAGCGTCTTCTTCGTGACCTTGAGGCGCATGGCAAACAGAAGTTTCGCACGCTGCTTAAAGAGTTGCTGCCGGCAAAACTTATTCCGGTCTGTATAGATCTAACAGGTATCCCACCGGACAAGGTGGGGCACCAGATCACGGCAGAGGAGCGCAAAGGGCTGCGGCTCTGGTTGAAGGATTTTCGCCTGGAGGTGACCGGGTACCGTCCTTTCACCGAGGCAATCATCACCGCCGGTGGGGTGGATACGAAGGAAGTTGACCCGCGGACCATGGCCTCCCGACTGGTTGAGGGCCTCTATTTCGCCGGGGAAGTGCTCGACATAGATGCCGACACCGGAGGCTATAATCTACAGGCTGCATT
>JBAUFO010000006.1:0-14975 GCA_049679185.1 Candidatus Zixiibacteriota bacterium | reverse complement strand
GCATCACCTATACCGAGTTCATGCAGCAACTGGAGGAATCCAACGTCAAGAAGGTGACCCTGCTGGAAAAGGACATCCAGGGGGAATTCGCACGCAAGATATCCAAGACCACGGGAAAACAGACCGGCAGCTTCGCCAAGTTTGAACTCCACATTCCGTTTGAGGACCCCTCGCTTTTAGAGAAGCTGGAGGCAAAGAACGTGGAGATAGATGCGGAGCCGCCCCGCACCAACTGGTCCGCCATAATCTTAACCTCGCTTCCCTGGCTAATTCTGATCGTTTTCTGGCTTTTCATGCTCAGGCAGATGCAGGGTGGGCCAAAGGGTCTTTTCTCCTTCGGAAAGAGCAAGGCCAAGCTTTTATCGGGCGACCGGCCCAAGGTGACCTTCCAGGACGTGGCCGGGGCGGATGAAGCCAAAGAGGAGCTCCAGGAGATAATCGAATTTCTGAGGGACCCGGGCAAGTTTCAGAAGCTGGGAGGCAAGATACCCAAAGGGGCGCTGCTTTTGGGAGCTCCGGGGACCGGGAAGACCCTTCTGGCCAGAGCTATAGCCGGCGAGGCAGACGTGCCCTTCTTCAGCATGAGTGGGTCCGATTTTGTGGAGATGTTCGTGGGGGTGGGCGCCTCACGGGTGAGAGATCTCTTTGACCAGGGGAAAAGAAATGCCCCCTGCATCATCTTCATCGACGAGATCGACGCGGTGGGAAGGCATCGTGGTGCCGGGCTGGGAGGAGGACATGACGAAAGGGAGCAGACTCTAAATCAGCTTTTGGTGGAGATGGACGGGTTTGAATCCAACGAGGGGGTGATCCTCTTGGCCGCCACCAACCGGCCGGACGTTCTGGACCCGGCCCTCCTGAGACCGGGAAGATTCGACCGGCAGATCGTGGTGGACACCCCGGACGTGAAGGGGAGGGAGGGTATCCTGAAGGTGCACACCCGCAAGATACCGCTGTCGGAGAAGGTGGATCTCTCCGTGCTGGCTCGCGGCACCCCCGGTCTTTCCGGCGCGGATTTGGCCAACATCGTGAATGAAGCTGCGCTGCTGGGAGCAAGGAGAAGTCACGACAAGGTCACCATGAGGGATTTCGAGGACGCCAGGGACAAGGTGATGATGGGAACCGAGAGAAGAAGCCTGGTGATAAGCGAGGAGGAGAAGAAGCTGACCGCCTATCACGAGTCCGGGCATGCCCTGGTAGGCAAACTGATTCCCGGCTCAGACCCGGTGCACAAGGTGACCATAATCCCCAGAGGTTTGTCGCTGGGTGTCACCCATTATCTTCCCATAGATGAGAAACACACTCACTCAAAGAAGTATCTGGAAGCCAAGCTCTTAGACATGATGGGGGGGCGGGTGGCGGAAAAGCTGGTATTCAATGAGCTCTCCACCGGAGCCGCCAATGACATAGAGAGAGCCACCGCATTGGCGCGGAAGATGGTCTGCGAATGGGGAATGAGCGAAAAACTGGGCCCGTTGACTTTCGGCAAGAAGGGAGAGCAGATATTCTTGGGGCGGGAGATAGCCACTCACCGGGATTACAGCGAGCACACCGCCCAGGAGATCGACAAGGAGGTCAGACGCATCGTGGAGGAGGCGGAGGCCAAAGCCACCGAGCTTCTAAGCGCCAACCAAGACAAACTCCATGCTCTGGCCAACGTGCTTCTGGAGAGAGAGATCTTAGACGGGGAACAGATCGACAGAATCCTGCGGGGGGAAGAATTAGAGCCGGTCAAGCTGGAGACGGAGAAGAAGAAAACTTGAAGTTGTCGGTCGGCAGCCCTTCGACTTCGCTCCCTTCGGGTCTGCCCAGACGGGCAAACGTCTGCTTGAGCCTTCCTTCGACCCCGAGGTCTCACTTCGTGCCGCACTTCGTCCTGAGACTCAGTGTCGAAGGAAGCGCACTCAGTGCGAGGCAGGACCGAAGGGCAGGGTCGAAGACAGGGCGAGCCCGCAGTCAGCCGCATGGACAAAGAGAAAATCCAAAAAGCGGTCAGAATGATCCTGGAAGCGGTGGGAGAGGATGCCCAGCGGGATGGGCTTCGTGATACTCCCAAAAGGGTGGCGGATTTTTACCAGGAGATCTTTGCCGGACTCTCGGAGGACCCCGAGGCTCAGATCAAGCTCTACTCGGCGCCCAACCAGGACGAGATGATCATCGCCAAGGACATCTTCTTCCACTCGCTGTGCGAGCATCATCTTCTTCCCTTCTTTGGATTAGCGCACGTCGCCTACATTCCCACCGACAACAAGATCACCGGATTCTCCAGGCTGGTGCGGGTGATAGAGGTCCTGGCCAGACGCCCTCAACTGCAGGAGCGGCTCACCGCCCAGATCGCGGACGTCTTGATGAAGGTCCTGGCTCCCAAAGGGGTGCTGGTCATCATGGAAGCCGAACAAATGTGTCTTACCATGAGGGGCCTGAGAAAACCGGGCTCGGTGACCATCACCTCCGCCGTGCGCGGAGCGCTCAAGAAAGATGCCCTCAGAAAAGAAGCATTTGGCCTGATAAAGGGATTCATACCTGAGGATTCGTCGGAGGGAGATTAGAACTCAACCGGTTCGCTTGCAGCCGGTGTTCCCCTGGTAAATTCCACCTGTGCCCCAAGGTGGACGTTATCATCCACCGTTTTGCCGTGGGATGATAACATCCCACGGAGAGCGGGTCAGATAGAGGTTGTGATGACCATGCGATTTGAGAATAGGAACGTCGATTTTTCCTCACGGACTCATATCATGGGGGTCTTAAACGTTACTCCCGATTCATTCTCCGATGGGGGCAAGTTCTTCAAATCAGATGACGCAGTCAGGCAGGGGATGGAGATGATCGAGGAGGGGGCGGATATGATCGACGTGGGAGGCGAGTCCACCCGCCCCGGTTCTGATCCGCTGCCCACGGAGGAGGAGCTCTCCCGGGTGATTCCGGTGATCAAATCCATGTCCGCAAAGACGGACGTGCCCATCTCCATCGACACCTATAAAGCGGAGGTGGCAAGGCGGGCGCTGGATGCCGGGGCGCAGATGATCAACGACATTTCCGCCCTGCGGTTCGATCCGAAGATGAAAGAGGTCGCCAGCAAATATAAAGTGCCCATCGTGTTGATGCACATCAAGGGTACTCCCAAGGAGATGCAGAAGGACCCTTATTATGACGACGTGATTGTCGAGATCACGGAGTATCTGAGGCAAAGCATAAAGATGGCTGAGGAAGGGGGGATCGATCGGGAAAGAATCATAATCGACCCGGGGATAGGTTTCGGAAAAAGGTTGGAGGACAATCTAAATATCTTGAAAAACCTAAAAGAGTTTTCTATATTAAGATGTCCCATTCTGGTCGGCTGCTCGCGAAAGTCGTTCATCGGCAAAATACTTGACCTACCCGCGGAGGAGAGATTGGAAGGGAGCCTGGCCACCTTGGCGGTGGCGGTGATGAACGGGGCAAACATCG
This sequence comes from Candidatus Zixiibacteriota bacterium, assembly GCA_049679185.1. GTDB lineage: Bacteria > Zixibacteria > MSB-5A5 > MSB-5A5 > SM1-73 > SM23-73-3. The sequence goes on along the minus strand of JBAUFO010000006.1, from coordinate 11,528 downwards.
TCAGGGTGCATGACGTGAAAGAAAGCGAAAGAGTTGTGAGTTTGGTCGATGCTATCATGACCATGGAGTAAACGGCAAAGCTCTTAACGGTGAAAGGATGAGATGATAAGCGCCCCCGTCAAAGGCGGGCGGTTACCGATGATATAGCTGCCGTGAGTTACAGGTTCCGGTCGAAGCAAGTGGTGGGGTTTCTAGCGACAGCAGATCATTTGGTCTATTGTGTTAGATCAAAGTGGGCGTACAGAATTTGCATTCTAAAAAGGGATTATGGAATTATTTCACATCAGCTTCATAAAGTTCACCCTGGCCGACTTAATCGACGTGGCCCTGGTGGCATATCTGTTCTACCGGGTGTTGATCCTGATGAAAGGGACCCGGTCGGCGCAGATCGTTTTGGGAGTCTTCCTGCTCTTTTTCATCTCGTTTTTGGCATTCTGGTTCAGGCTGGAAGGACTGAAGTGGCTCATCACCAACATCGCCACCGTGGGGATCCTGGTCCTGGTTATCGTGTTTCAGCCGGAGCTGCGAAATGGTCTGGCCCAGATAGGACACAGCAAGCTCTTTCGCGTGTTCTTCAGATACGAGAAGAGCAAGACCTTAGACGAGCTGGTAAGGGCGGCCGTCCGGCTCTCTCAGATGCGCTACGGGGGACTGGTGGTAATCGAAAGGGAGATCGGGCTGAAGGATCTCATTGAGACGGGCAAGGCCGTCAACGCTGAGATCTCGGCTGACCTGCTGGTGACCATCTTCACCCCCTATACTCCTCTTCACGATGGCGCAGCAATCGTCCAGGGAGATTATGTGGTGGCGGTGGCCTGCACCCTTCCCCTGACGCAGAATCCCCGGTATGCCAAGCTCTTCGGGATGCGGCACAAGGCCGCCATCGGGGTGACCGAGGAATCGGATGCCATCGTCTTGGTAGTTTCCGAGGAGACCGGAAAGATAGCCATCGCCTACAAGGGGGTTCTGTACGAGAACGTCGACAAGTCGACGCTGAAGGAGAGGCTGGTCAAAATGTCAAAATCCGGCTGATCCATTATTCAAGCCTTTTGCTTCCTGTCGAAAGGCACCATGCTCTTTATCGACTATGCGGAGATCTCGGTCAAAGGGGGAGACGGCGGAAGAGGGTGTGTGAGCTTCCGACGGGAAAAGTACGTGCCGAAGGGCGGGCCGGATGGAGGAAATGGAGGGGATGGCGGAAGCGTCACAGTTCAGGTAGACCCTCATATGACCACCTTACTGGATTATCGCTACAAGAAGCACTACAAGGCGCAAAACGGAGAGCCGGGTCAGGGGGGCCTGAAACATGGCAAGAAGGGCAAAGGTGTTACCATAAGAGTCCCCCCCGGGACCGTTTGCAAGGAGCTGGAGACGGACAAGGCGCTTGCGGATTTGACCAGGAAAGATCAGAAAGTGGTGGTGGCTCAGGGCGGGAAAGGAGGGAGGGGCAACGCCTCCTTCAAATCCCCCACACACCAGTCACCCAGAAGGGCAGAGCCTGGAATCAAGGGGGAAAGAAAAAAACTCTCCCTTGAACTGAAGCTTCTGGCCGACGTGGGGCTGGTGGGGCAGCCCAACGTGGGCAAGTCGACCCTGCTTTCCCGGCTGTCGTCCGCCAGGCCCAAGATAGCAAGCTACCCCTTCACCACCCTCACCCCGAACCTGGGGATGGTCAAACTGGAGGATCACCGCAGCTTCGTTTTAGCCGATATCCCCGGTTTGATCGAAGGGGCGCATCAGGGAAAGGGACTGGGTCACGAGTTTCTCAAACATGTTCAAAGGACCAAGCTTCTTCTTTATCTTTTGGATGCATCATCTGACGATATTCAGGCTGACTACCAGGCGCTTTCAGAGGAGATCGAGCTTTTCGATCCACTCCTCTCACGGCGCCCCCGGGTGGTAGCGCTAAACAAGATCGACCTGTGGGAAAAGCCGAAAGAAATAGAGATCGATGGCGGCAAAATGCCGGTTTGCCGTATCTCCGCCCTGACCGGAGTAGGTTTAAAAGAGCTTCTGGGAGTTCTGAAATCTAAATTGGAGGAGATCAGCGAATTATCCTGAGGGATTCGGTTCGAACCAAAGTAACTCCCCTCTACCCCATGAGGGTGTGTCAGAATTCCGGTTTTTGTAGCCGCCCCGCCTCTGGCGGGGCGAGATTGTGATGTTGAAGACCAACAACTTACGCCCGTACGGGCGGCTACAACTGCAAGGCATCATTATGACACAGCCCACTTGGGGAGAGTGAAAGGTAGCAAATCCCACCAGAGACGAGGGTAGATGATAACATCCACCCGGGAGCGTAAGAAGTTGCGAGGATGATGTTTTGGATTCTTCCGAACTGAAAAGCTGGCTGGCTCTTTCCACCGTTCCTAACATCGGGCCGATTCGCTATGTCTCTTTGGTCAAGCACTTCGGGTCTCCGGCTAAAGTGCTGGCCGCATCCAAAAGCGAGCTGGCAGAACTGCCTGACGTGGGACCGGTCACTGCGTCCAGCATAAAAAGTAGTGTCTCCTGGGAAACAGCGGAGGAGCAGATCAGGCTCTGCGAGAAGAGCAAGGTTCGGGTTGTGACCTTCAAAGATGAAAGCTATCCCCAGAATCTCTTGTCTATTTACGATCCGCCCCCCTTTCTCTTCATCGGGGGGGAAATCAAAGAGGAGGATCAGAATGCGGTCGCCATAGTGGGCTGCCGCTCTGCCTCGCTTTACGGAAGACGGATCACCGAGAGGATCGGAAGAGAGCTGGTGCGAAGGGGGATCACCATAGTCAGCGGCATGGCTCGAGGCATCGATTCCATCGGTCACCTGGCTGCCTTAAAGGAGAAGGGACGGACCCTGGCCGTATTCGGATCGGGCTTGGACGTACTGTACCCGCCGGAAAACAAGAAGCTCGCGGGGCAGATCAGGTCTTCCGGAGCCATCATATCCGAGTTCTTCTTAGGGACAAAGCCCGAGGCACCGAATTTCCCCAGGCGGAATAGACTGATAAGCGGCCTCTCCCTGGGAGTGGTGATAGTCGAGGCGGGAAACAAAAGTGGCGCTCTGCTAACCGCCCAGTGCGCCTTAGATCAGAACCGCGAAGTCTTCGCCATCCCGGGAAACCTCGGTTCAAAAAACAGTGAGGGGACCAACAGGCTGATAAAGGAGGGGGCCAAACTGGTCACCTCGGTGGAGGATATCCTGGAGGAGTTGAGGATATTCACCAGGGAGGGGGAACCGGGTTCGTTTGTGGAGACGAAAAAAGATCTGTCCGATCTTTCCGAGGCGGAGAGGAGCATATTCAAACTCATCTCGGATGAGCCCTATCACATAGATAGAATCGCCCTGCAGGCCTCTGTCGGCGTGCCCGAGGCCCTTTCTACGCTGTTGTCGCTGGAGCTTAAGGGCCTGGTCAAGCAGCTTTCCGGCAAGATGTTTGTTAGAGCTTAAACCCGAAAAGAAGCAGTCGGTTTTGACCGAAGTTGATGCAGACCCCAACCTGCCGATACAAGTAGGAGACGAGTTTTCGCAAAGATTTTTGGGTTTTGTTCCTTGAATTTGTCCAATCCCTTGCATTTCTCCGTCATTTGATTTAAATTACAGGATGGGCAGGTTTGCCCTACGGTGTGGAGAAGAGCAAAGGTGCTTAAGTTGAGTGAAGAAAGGTACTGCCTTGGTCGAAAGGGAGATTCAGGTTACCAACAAATTGGGACTGCACGCCCGCCCGGCGGCCATGCTGGTGCAGACGGCGTCCAAATTCAGGTCGGAGATCAGGCTGAAAAAAGATGACGTGGAGGCGAATGCCAAGAGCATCCTGAGCGTGATGATGTTAGCCGCGGAAATGGGGAGCTCCGTCTTGATCAAAGCCGAGGGCGAAGACGAACAGCAGGCCGTGGAGACCCTGGTCAAGATGTTCGAGGAGAAATTCGGAGAGGAATAGGTGAAGAAACCGGATAGGCAGGTTTGCACCATATATCGAGGTACTCCAGCCTCCCCCGGGGTGGTGATAGGGAAGGTGTTTCTTCTCAACCGTGAGAGCATTGAGGTGGCCAAGGAGACGATTCCAGAAAGCGAGGTGGAGAAGGAGATCCTGGAGTTCAAGAGGGCGCTTGGCGACAGCAAGGAGGAAATCGTCAGGATCAGGGAAAAGGTGGCCAAGAGGATCGATCCGGACCACGCCAAGATATTTGATGCCCAGATAATGATAATAGAGGACGATTTGATCAATGACCAGGTGATCGAGAAGATCAAGAAGGACCGCAATAACGCTGAGTTCGTTTACCGTAAGGTGATCGACAGGATCATAGCGACCTTATCCTCTTCCAAAGATGAGTATCTGAAGGAGAGGGTAATGGACATAAATGCGGTGGCCAACCGTCTCATCTATAATCTCCTGGGCATAAAGCGACTTACCCTGGAAAGCATCGACTCTCCGGTGATTCTGGTGGCCAGGTCTTTATCCCCCGGCGACGTGGTACACATGAAGAAGGAGAGCATCTTAGCTTTTGCCACCGACATGGGTGGTGGAACCTCGCACGTGGCTCTGCTGGCCAAATCAATGGGAATCCCCGCGGTGGTGGGACTGAAGACCTTCTTCGATCAGGTGCTGGATAAGCAGAGCATCATACTGGACGGAGTGAAGGGTGAGGTGGTCATCTGCCCGGATGAGCAGACCCTGAAGGAGTACGAGAAGAGAAGAAAACATATACTTCAGAAGACCGAAGAGCTTTCCCAGCTTAAGCTGCTTCCCGCTGAGACCCAAGATGGGAAGAAAATAGAGCTTTCTGCCAACATCGAGCTCCCCGCTGATGCCGATTATGCCTTGGAATACGGAGCCGAAGGTATAGGCCTGTTCCGGACGGAGTATCTGTATATCGCCCGGTCCGACTTCCCCACCGAGGAGGAGCAGCACAAGGCTTATCGGGAGGTGGCAGAGAAGGTATATCCCAAATCGGTCATCCTGCGGACCTTTGACCTGGGCGGGGACAAATTTGATGAACATGCCCGGGGCGTTTACGAAGCCAACCCGTTCCTGGGCTGGCGGGCCATCCGCGCCTGCCTGGATCTTCCGGAGATGTTCAAGGTCCAGCTAAGGGCCATGCTGAGGGCCAGTGACAAAAAGAATATCAAGATCATGTTCCCCATGATCTCCGAGGTGGGAGAGCTGCAAAAGGCCAAGGCCATTCTAAACGAAGCCAAAGAAGAATTGAGGGGAAAGAGCATTCCATTCGATGAGAAGGTTCCGGTAGGGATAATGGTGGAGATACCCTCCGCAGCGCTGGCCGGCGACGCTTTGGCCAAAGCTTGTGATTTCTTCAGTATTGGCACCAACGATCTGATTCAGTATACTTTGGCGGTGGATCGGGGCAACGAGAGGATCGCTTATCTCTATCAGGGATTCCATCCGGCGGTGCTGAACCTGATCAAACAGAGCATCAATGCCGCTCACCGTAACGGCATCTGGGTGGGCTTATGCGGAGAGATGGCCGCCGATCCTAAAGCCACTATGCTTCTGGTGGGCATGGGAGTGGATGAGCTTTCCACCTCCGCCATGGCCATACCGGAGGTAAAGAAGATAATCCGCTCCGTGAAATTTGAAGACACGAAAACGCTTGCCCAGAAAGTGCTGAAGCTCTCCACCATCAGTGAAATAAAAGAATTCTTGAATGAGGATTACGCAAAGAGGTTTGGAAAGGATAACAAAAACAGGCCGGTTTGATCCCGGTGTTTGAGTGAAGCTCGTTCCGATAAGGAATGAAAGGCCGTCCGGGAATATCTGAGCAGTGCCCGTCGTTTGAACGAAAGGATGAATAGCCGGTGCAATCTTTGAATGATTTGGAGGGCATCAAAAGGTTAGATCGAGGGGGGATGTACGATCACATTTATGATTTTCCTTCTCAATTCGAGGATGCGCTTCGACTCACCAGGGTGACACCCATCCCGGATTGGGACAAAAGTAGGATAGATAAGATAGTTGTGGCCGGTCTGGGTGGATCTGCCATCGGGGCCGACCTGGTGCGGTCATACCTGGCAGATAAGCTCGATATTCCCATGGTCATCTGCAGAAACTACACCCTCCCTAATTTCGTGGGGTCGTCCTCTTTAGTATTTGTGTCCAGCTACTCCGGAAACACAGAGGAGACCCTGTCTGCTTTTGAAGATGCGTCCAAAAGGGGTGCTAAGATCATCTGCATGACATCCAACGGGAAAGTTGAAGAAATCTCCTCCCGGAAAAAGATCCCTTGCGTTCACCTGCCCAAAGGCTTCCAGCCCCGAGCCGCCCTGGGTTACTCCTTTGTCCCGGTGCTGGCCATGCTGGAGCGACTCGGATTCGTCAACGGCGAGGAGAAGAATATCAGCCAGGCAGGAGAGTTTTTGGCCGGCAACAGAGACAATTACCGCCTGGAGATAAATGCCGATAAGAATGAGGCCAAGAAGCTGGCGAAAAAGCTTCAGGGGAAATTGCCCATAGTCTATGCCTCCGGTGATCATTTCGATGCGGTCTCCACCAGATGGAAAGGGCAGTTCTGCGAAAACGCCAAGATGCTTGCGTTCAACAACGTGTTTCCGGAATTCAACCACAACGAGCTGGTGGTGTGGAAGGTTCTGTCCGATTACCGGGACGATCTGATCGTGGTGATACTGAAAGACAAAGAGGATCATCCGCGCATCAAGACCAGAATGGAGATCGTCAAAGGCATTATTGAAGAGCAAGAGGTCGAAGTGATAGATGCAGAAAGCTCCGGAGAGAATCTTCTATCACGAATGTTCTCTCTAATCCAGCTGGGCGATTTCAACAGCTTCTATCTTGCCGTGCTAAATAAGGAGGACCCGACTCCGGTCAAAGTGATAGATTTTCTGAAAGACGAGTTGGCGAAAAAGCCATGGTCAAGCAGAAGTCCGAGAGATGAGTTGAGAGAGGGAGAGAGAGGAATTTAAAATTCAAAGAGAAAAGTTCAGAATTGCAATTCAAAAATCAAAATTGCATGTTCCCGTCTGTTTCAGTCCTCGATTCTTGAATTTTGAACTGTCCGCAGGATCCAAATTCGGACAATTTTGCATTTGGCTTTTTTAGTTTTGAATTCTCATTAGGTTCCCCCTCTCCCCCAAAGGAGAGGGACACGAGAGATGGTAACCGCACTCTTGAGGGTGCGATACAGAAGGTCGCAGAATCATTTCTATGTTCCGAATCTTGGAATCAAAGTGCTTAACTGCCCTGCTTGTTTTACTTTGCTTTCTTGTTATCCCCGCAGAAGGGGTCAAAGCTGAAAATGACGCGCTCGGAACAAGCACCAGGCCGCCTGCTGAGTTGGGGGTTAAAGATACCCCTGACGATGGCGGCGGGAGCTTGACTCTGACATGGAAGCTGTCACCGGATGATACGGAAGAGATGGGTGACATAGAAGGATACGAGATCTTCAGAGCCAGCCGAAGAGATACCAGCCTCAAACTTATCAGCATGGTCGGTGACAACACCACTTCCTTTACGGACGTTGGATTAAAGAGGGGCCAAGAGTATTCTTACGCCCTCAGAGCCAAGAGGGGTGATTCGAATTCCCTGTTGGTTTATTCGGATTTCGCTCAGCCGGAGATCAACTGGTTCAGGATGTCCCGGCTCAATATGTTGGTTTTGCTGTTGGTTTTCTCAGCATCAGTGCTTCTGTATATCCGCAGCGCCAAGGGCGGCAGGAGCCTTTTCATCCGCAAGTTAGCCGGCTTGGAGGCAGTGGAGGAGGCGGTGGGAAGAGCCACCGAGATGGGGAAACCGGTTCTTTTTATTCCGGGGATTTCGGACTTAGACGAGATTCAGACCATCGCCGGGCTTTCCATACTGGGCCGGGTGGCCCGCATCACCGCCCAGTATGAGACTCCGCTGGTGGTGCCGGTGCTTTATCCCATGGCGCTGGCAGCGGCAGGGGAGGTGGTCAAGGGGGCTTACTTAGACTCGGGCAAGTCGGATAGCTTCAAGCCGGATATGGTGCGGTACGTGGCGGGGGAGCAGTTTGCATACGTAGCCGCGGTCAACGGAATAATGCTGCGGGAAAAACCTGCGGCCAACATTTATATGGGAGCATTTTACGCCGAGTCTCTGCTTTTAGCCGAGACCGGATTTGACGCAGGCGCCATCCAGATCGCTGGGACGGCCATGCCGGAGCAGCTCCCCTTCTTCATCGCCGCCTGCGATTATACCCTGATGGGCGAGGAACTCTATGCCGCCAGCGCATATCTTTCCAAGGAACCCCTGATGCTTGGAAGCCTAAAAGGACAGGACTTAGTCAAGATCGCTCTGGTCGGCTGCATCCTCCTCGGTGTGATCTTTGAACTGCTCCAATTCGGTGATGGATTTTTCGCAAGACTGTTTCTTGAGCGGTAATCGTTAATAGAAGCTGAGGAGTACGCCTAGGATGACCTATTACTTGTTTTGTTCTGATTTCGCCGGAGGAGGGAGGAGAGCCCGGGAGAGCAGATGTTGCTCTTCTCAAGCCGAAGGGCACCGTGACGGCTAACCATGTAACATTTGATTAACTCTATGATTAGACCTCGGGACATAGGTTCATCTCTTATGGGTTTTAGAGTTTTTCTTTTTGGCAGGAATTCTCTAGATGCCAAATCTAGATTGCCGTGTTTTTTTGGTGTTCTGCTTCTCACCGGAATCGTGGCCACTTTTTCCGAGCAGGCACTCGGTGTCGAATTAAACGGTCGACTTATGTCGGACCTGTATGCTTATGAGCAAGAGAGTAAGAATCACGTACGTCCATACCTCAGTGTCCGAGCCGATCTGGTTGGGTGGCGGGACTCCCATCACAGGTCTCTTACGCTACATACCCATCTTCGTTGGACCTCGGACCTCTCCAACAGATTGACGACCGATCCCCAGATGTTCGTCTACCATGCCTATTTCAGGCTCACCGGGCTTCTCCAGAGGGCTAATGTCTACCTGGGACGGCAGTTCGTTTACTGCGGCGTGGGAAATACTCTTTTGGATGGCCTGAGAGTTCGCTATAAGCCATTTCGGACGATGCAGTTGGACGTATTTGGCGGCAGTTCCGTTTCCAGCCAAGATCCCGAGCAGATACGATCGTTTTCAGATTTCGGATCGCTGGGAGGGCGTCTGGCGTTTCAGCCCCAGCTCACTACCAGGCTGGGTTTAAGCTGGATGCTGCGCAAGAGGGAGGGTCAGGTGTCCTCAAACAAGCTGGGGCTCGACGGCGAACAGACGATCGGATTTTATCGGCTCTACGGCCGGGCATCCTACAATATGGTCGATTCGCGTCTGGCGGGTATTCTAATACGGACTTCTTACTCGAATGCCGGTTGGTACCTTTCGGGTGAGTTTGATCAGCGTGAACCGTCGGTTGCCGCCAACACTCTGTTCAGCATCCTCGATTTTGGTGACTATAAGCAGGCCCGACTGGATGTGCAGCGAACGGTCCTCCGAGATCTGGTGGTGGTGAGTCAACTGCGGGTCGATTTCCGAACTGGAAGGGATTCCTGGTGCACCAGTTTTGGTGTAAGAACCAGCTACTATGGCCTCTCCTGGCATCATCAGAGCGGTTACGGCGGTGACCGTGACGGGGTGTCCGGATTCCTGAACCTAAGACTGAATCCACGCTGGGAGCTCTTCTCGACCACCAACCTATATCGCTATCGGGTGCAGGCTGAACAGACAGACAGAAACGATGCTCACTCCACCAGTCTAGGTCTTCTCTGGCGCCCGGGCCGGGGATTTACGGCAAGAGCCGATGGACAGTATCTGCGCAATGCGGTGCGGGGCCATGATGTGCGTATACTGCTTCGCTTCACCAAAGGCTTTTCACTCAGCCAGAATTCTGGGAAGGCAAAATCATGAGACACCGTACGGGATTGTTGACAGCTATGGTAATACTTGCTATCCATGCCTGGATGGCTTGGGGGTACCAACCGGCTCACCTGGATATTCCTCCCGGCGACATCATTTTCTCACACTCCTTGCACGCTGATTTCGAATGTGGGAATTGCCATCCCGATATCGAAACCAGCAGTTCGGCACAGGATAAGAATCTACCAACCATGGACCCGTGCGGAATGTGTCACGACGTCGAGGATTTCGAGGCCTGCGGAAGTTGTCATCGCAATGCCGAGGAGCCCGGAGGTTCGCCCAACCCTGATCGGCCGATTCTGTTCAACCACGGCAAGCACGTGGCCAAGGGAATCATCTGTTTCTCCTGTCACGGCGATATGAGCAAGGAAGAGATGACACCGCAGACCATCATGCCGAGTATGGCCCTGTGTTTGGATTGCCATGATGGGGCTAAGGCGGACGACCGATGTGCTCTGTGCCACGAACAACGGATCACCCTTGCAGATATCCACCCCTCCGGCTGGCAACTTTCGCATGGTGATAGGGCGACGACGGACCGAGAATGGTGTATCGGGTGCCATAAGTGGGAAACATCCTGCATCGAATGTCATCGGGGGGACAACCTTGACGGCAATATCCATGATCTGAACTACGTCTATGACCACGGTTTAGATGCGAAGAGCAAGGAAAAGGACTGCGCCCGCTGCCATGATAACCGTTCGTTCTGCAACAACTGCCACCAGCAGGAAAACAGGATACCTTTATTGCATTCAGCGCTGGGTTGGCGCATCGGACATGGTAAGGCCGGTAAAAACGACCCCGAAAACTGCGCATCTTGTCATGACTCTTCCGATCCAACCTGCGCACGTGGAGGTTGTCACGCTGACTTAGATGGCCTGCGAGGTACCGACACACGTTTGCATCCCAAGGACCTCGGTCGGTTCGAATCTGAGGGACCATGGCACGATGATAAGGGTTACTTCTGTTACCAGTGCCACTTGGATTCCGGCATCGCCGGTTCAGGATTCTGTGGCTACTGCCATAGATGAAGCTATGACCGCAACTCGGAGTGACGTATGTTTCCGAAATCGGGTACCAATTATCCCAACCGTCACATTGTGACATGGTTGGTGGTTCTCGCCTGCTTTTCTGGTTGCGGTAAGGAAAAAACCACAAGCAGCCTGCCGGGTGCGCATCCCGAAAAATGGATAGAGCAGAGTTCTCCCGATTTCCACGGAAACGTCGCTCTCTTCAACGGGCTGACAGGTTGTACCACCTGTCATGGTGGCGACTGGGCGGGCGGCAGGGTGGAGGTTTCCTGTCTGGACTGCCATAGAGCTTCAGCCGACATGTGCATTTCCTGTCACGGTGGCTTAGACAACGGCAGTGGCGCGCCACCCCGGGGTTTGGAAGGTGAAACATCCGACACAACATTGGCCGTGGGTGCACACACAATACATTTGGAAGGGTCTGGCTTGACCTCCGGAGTGACTTGCGATGTTTGCCATTACACTCCGCTGTTTTTGCTGGACTCTCTGCATCTGGATCTCGCATCGGCATGCGGCGGTCAGTCGATCGATTCCGTAGCTGAGCTTACCTGGGGAGAGTTACCCGGAGGGGAGTCGGTCTGGGATCGTGGCACGGGAAGCTGCAGCGGGACTTATTGTCATGGTAACTTTGCCGGCGGCCAGGCTGACAATAGTCCGGTAT
>JBAUFO010000005.1:0-7773 GCA_049679185.1 Candidatus Zixiibacteriota bacterium | reverse complement strand
CACCTCCCCCCTATCACCTCTTTCCACAAAAAGCAAATATACCTTAACTTCAGTGGTGAAGAAGATAGCGTTTATAGGAGACCGAATGTCTTTTGCATGCACAGAACACCCCTTAAGGGAGAAGAAGAATCATATGAACCATATATTTGATACCGAGGATGAAGGACAGAGCTCCACGCAGTTGAAGTTCCTAAAAACCTTGATCGACAAGCTCGTAGGTCAAGCATGGCGTAGCCTGCTTGACGAAAAAGTCTCATCTGGGGCAACCAACTCCTTCAGAATGAATCCTTTCTCAAAATACCTTTTCTGACGATGAAAAAAATGAAAAACAGCCATCCCCATGTCCCCCACGTCCCCCATGTCCCCCAAGTCCAGCCGGTAGGTCAAGAGCCGCAGGCTCCCCACTTGCGGAGGAAGCTAAAGAAAAACAAAGAGGTCTTCCTCGGGCAACGAGACGACGGCAGTTTCTAGGTCGGGTTGCCCTACGTCCTACGGACCTGTAGGGGGCCCCCTCCAGGCCTGTAGGGTGTCTGCGCGATCACGATGAGCTAAGAGAGCAGCTTGATTATGAAATACAACCCCCCGGCTATCAGAGCGGACGCCGGGATGGTGATAATCCACGCAATGACGATGTTTTTCACTATTCCCCACCTGACCGCCGAAAGTCCGTGGGAAGACCCTGATCCCATGATGGCGGTGGAGATCACGTGGGTAGTGCTGATGGGAGCCCCGAAAAGTGACATGCCTGCGATAACGGCCGCCGCGGAGGTCTCTGCTGAGAATCCATGTACCGGCTGCAGCTTGAACACCTTGCTCCCCATGGTCTTTATCACCCTCCATCCTCCCAGACTGGTGCCCAAGGCCATGGCAGTGGCGCAGATGATCATCACCCATAACGGGACCTCAAACGTTGCCAGCGCGCCGTAACTGACCAGCGCCATGGCAATGATGCCCATGGCATTCTGGGCGTCGTTCATCCCATGAGAGAAAGCCATCCAGGCGGCGGAAAGTATCTGCCACCGCTTGAAACGACGATTCACCGTCCGGAATGGTGAGTCTTTGAAAATCCAGGAGACCAGCACCATCAGTAGCAGCCCACCCAAAAAGCCAAGAATCGGAGAGAAAATCATAGCCAGGACGATCTTGTTTATTCCTTTAAGAAGGATTATCTCGACACCCGAAGCAACAATCCCTGCCCCCAAAAGTCCCCCTATGAGGGAATGAGTCACGCTCACCGGAATTCCGGAGAAGCTTGCCAAACCGGTCCAGACACTGGCTCCGATCAAGGCGACCAAGACTAATGTCAAACTTACTTGCTGAGGATCGATAACACCCTTTCCCACCGTGGCGGCGACCGCGGTATGACTCAATGCTCCGAAGAAATTGAGCACCCAGGCCATGATGATGGCAGTCCGGGGGGTAAGGGCCCGCGTTGATATGGTGGTGGCTATGGCGTTGGCACAATCGTTGAAGCCGTTGAAAAAATCGTAGACCAGCGCGGCAACTATTATGGCCACAAGCAGGATCAGATCACCCAATTAATTCGTCTCCTCCTGTCCGGTGCGAAAGTCGGGATAGACTTAACCATCTTTCCTGTAAGTAAGCGGAAAATCATCCCTTCCCCTCAAGGGAATAAGGTCGAGCAAAAATAGAAGCAAACATGCCGGTGTTTACCCAACGGGTAAGATAACAAAACAACCCCACACCAACAAGAACCTTAAACAAAGACAGATCAACCACTCTTCACCACTATGCTCTCGATTATGTCGGCGATGTTCTCGCAGTGATCGGCTGCCGTCTCCAGACGGCCGTAGATTTCCTTCCACTTTATGGCCACTCGCCAATCCGGTTCGCTATCCAGAAGCTGTCCGATCATCTGCTGCGAGATCTGGTCCGCCTCGTTCTCCAGGCTGTTTATCTTTATGCAGAAGGGGCGAAGGTTGTCGAAGTGTTCCAGATCGGACATGGCCCCCTCAATCTGTTCCACTGCCTGATAGATGATGTTGACCAACCGGATACACTCGGGAGTGGGCTCAGGTATCTTGAAGTTATAAAGTCGGCTGGCGATGCCCTCGATCGCGTCCAAAACGTCATCCAGCTCGGAAGCCAGGATATGGATGTCTTCTCTCTCTATGGGGGTGATAAAGGTCTTGTCCAGCGCGTCCATGATCCCGTGGATGATGTTGTCCCCCTGATGTTCTATCTTCTTTATGTTCGCCACCTTCTGCTTCACATCGGTGTAGTCTTCCACCAGATCCTTCACCGCCTTGGCGCCCTCCAGAAGATTACTGGCGGAAGCTTTGAGCATATCGAAGAACTTTTCCTGTTTGGGCAGCAGCCGGGGAAGCTTTATGACCATGATTCCTCCCTCTTTCCAGTTTCAGTTCGGTAGTATACGGTTGACGTGCACGTGATGCAAGTGAAAACTTCGTAAATTTCTCACCGCCGGAGAAAACTTCCAACGTCAACAGGAATCGGCACGTTCAACTGAGGTCGAGCGCTGGGAGAGAATCGGTCATCAAAAGTCGTCCGAAAGCCCTCGTTGCCGTGTACCGGATCACGGCCCCACGGTCCAGAGACAACCTACCGTCAGGCTGCGTGCGTATTATGATTAAACCTTCAGCAGTCACTATGTGTCCAATATAAGAAGAAAAAGGAAACCTGATGAAAAAGCTCCTTCTCATTGCACCTATCCTGATTTTAGCTGCCCTGCTTTTTTGGATTTTTGGAGTAAGAAACGGAGACTCCGAGGCAAAATACCTCACGGCTGAGGCCCAAAGAGGCGACATATACATCTTCGTCACTGCCACCGGCACTGCCGAAGCGGTCACCACGGTCCAGGTCGGCAGTCAGGTCTCGGGGACCATCTCAGCCCTGTATGTTGATTTCAATGACCGGGTAACAAAGGGACAAATCGTCGCCCAGCTCGATCCGACTTTCCTAAGGGCACAAGTGTCGCAAGTTCAAGCGGACCTGGAGAAGGCAACCGCCTCGGTCAACCTGTCTAAAAAAGAATATGACCGCGCCCTGTCACTGTTCGAGAAGCAGATGATCTCCGAGTCTGAGAGGGATCTGGCCCTGACCAATTATGAACTGGCGCTGGCACAGGAGAAATCATCCCGGGCCAGTCTGGAGAGAGCCAGAACTAATCTTAACTATGCTACTATTGTCTCCCCCATAGATGGGGTGGTCATATCCAGAAACGTGGATGTGGGACAGACCGTGGCAGCCAGCCTGCAGGCTCCTACCCTCTTCACCATTGCCAGAGACTTAACCCAGATGCAGATTGAGACCAGTATAGATGAAGCGGACATAGGCAGGATAAAGGAAGGGCAGGAAGCAGTCTTCACCGTGGATGCGTTTCCTGATCAGACCTTCAGAGGAACCGTGAGCCAGGTGAGGCTTTTACCGGAAATCGTTCAGAACGTCGTCACCTACGACGTCATCATCGAAGCTTCCAACCCGGATCTTTTGTTGAAGCCCGGGATGACCGCCAACGTAACCGTACTGGTAGATCACAGGGAAAACATTCTGAAGGTTCCCGCAGGCGCCCTGCGTTTCCGCCCGGCCATGAGCCAGGAGGGGCCTTCATCCGAAGAGGGAGGTGCCAGGGCGCGCGGCACAAGCTCACCATCAAGACCCCCTGGTTCTATCCGGCCCAGTGCACCGGGAGAGGACAAAAGTGATCGTACCAGACTCTGGATTCTCAACCCGGAGGGACAACCTGAGCCCGTTCCGGTTCAGACCGGGATATCGGACGGATCTTCCGTCGAGATCGTCTCCGGCGAGATCAAGGAAGGAGACACGGTGATTATCGGAATGGGGAACTCCAACTCTTTCCAAGCAAACCAGCAGGTGAATCCTTTTGCTCCCCAGTTCAGAAGGAGAAGGTGATAAGATTGCAGCCGCTGATCCTTACAGACCACCTGGTGAAGATCTATAATCTTGGTGATTTTGATATTCACGCATTAAGAGGGATAAACCTGTCCGTCCAAGAGAAGGAATTCGTGGCCATCATGGGCCCGTCCGGATCGGGAAAATCGACCCTGATGCACATCCTGGGCTGTCTGGACCGGCCAACCAAGGGTAGGTACCTGCTTGAAGGAGAGGACATCTCCTCTTTGGATCGAAACAGCCTGGCTGCCATCAGAAACAAAAAAATCGGTTTTGTCTTCCAGGTTTTCAATCTTCTATCCCGCACCACGGCGCTGGAGAACGTAGAACTGCCTCTGCTTTACAACGGCACCCCTGCGAAAGACAGAATCCAGAGGGCCAGGAAGGCCTTGGCCATGGTGGGTCTGGAGGGAAGGGAGTACTCTTATCCCAACCAGCTCTCCGGCGGCCAGCAGCAGAGGGTGGCTATCGCCCGAGCATTGATCAACGATCCCGCGATAATAATGGCGGACGAGCCGACAGGAAATTTGGATACCAGGACGTCTATCGAGATAATGGGGATTTTCCAGTCTCTGAACGAGAGCGGAATCACCATCATTCTGATCACGCATGAAAAAGACATTGCCTCGTACGCCAAAAGAAACATCGCTTTCAGGGACGGGAAAATCGTCAAAGACGAGGGACTTCCCAATCCCAAGAAGGCCGAGCAGGAGCTTGCAGCTTTACCGGAGGAGGAAGAGGAGGACGAGGAGTGAGATATCTTCAGATACTGAAGGTAGCCTATAGGGCTTTGATCCGAAACAAGATGCGCTCCAGCTTAACCATGCTGGGCATAATCATCGGCGTGGGCGCGGTGATCGCCATGGTGGGCATAGGCCAGGGGGCCAAGAGAATGATCGATGCGCAGGTGGCCTCACTGGGGGATAATCTCTTGACCATCCGCTCGGGCAGCCACTTCCACGGAGGTGTGCGGTCGGGAGCCGGAACCATCACCAACCTGACTGATGACGATGCAAAGGCAATTCTGGAAAACTGCCCGGCAGTGACCAGGGTAACACCAAGAGTGCGAAGCTCAGCGCAGATCGTAGCAGGAAATCTCAACTGGGCCGCCTCGGTAGAAGGTTACGCTCCTGATTTCGTCTACATCCGTTCCTGGCCGGTTGTCTCCGGAAGCTTTTTCACAGAGCAGGACGTCAGAGGAGCGACCAAGGTCTGCGTTATGGGAAAGACCGTGGTGGACAATCTGTTTCCCGGACAGGACCCGGTGGGCGAGATAATCCGAATCAACAAGCTGCCTTTTCGAGTGGTGGGGGTTTTATCTCCCAAGGGACCGAATGCCTTCGGGCATGACCAGGACGACATAGTCATCGTTCCCTATACCACCGCCCAGAAAAAGATCATAGGGATAACTCACGTCCAGCAATTATTGGCCTCGGCCGTTGACCGAACTCAGATTGACTTAGCTGAAGAACAGATAACCCAGGTTCTCCGCCAAAGACATAAGACCCCTCCGGGGGAGGAGGATGATTTCAGGGTACGGAGTCAACTTGACATCGCCAGCGTGGCCGGCTCAACCTCCGGAATCATGACGGTTCTGTTGGGTGCTATCGCCTCGATCTCGCTGATAGTTGGCGGCATCGGGATAATGAACATCATGCTGGTCTCGGTGACCGAGCGGACCAGGGAGATCGGGATAAGGATGGCGGTGGGAGCCAGGGGCAGGGATATTTTGATTCAGTTCCTGGTGGAATCAATGGTTCTGTGTTTGATCGGCGGCATAGTCGGAATAATGTTGGGGGTTGCCACTTCTCAGGTGATCTCCGGAGTACTCAACTGGCCGGTCTTTGTCTCGGCCCCAGCCGTTGCTTTGGCCTTCTTCTTTGCCGCCTTCGTAGGAATATTCTTCGGCTTCTACCCTGCCAGAAAAGCCTCCCTATTGGACCCGATAGAAGCGTTAAGATACGAGTAGGGTCAGAGACTCCTCACAGCTAATTGAGCAGACTTGTAGTGAGCGCAGCGAATCTATTAAGCTGATGTCAGCTATGCCAATCTGCTTAATCCGTCCAGACGGACGCCCCCGGTCAGGCCCGTATGGGCGTCTGGGCGTTTAATCTGCTGTGAATAGCCTTTTAGGCATCTTCTTCGGTTTCTACCCAGCCAGAAAAGCCTCCCTATTAGACCCGATTGAAGCTTTGAGATACGAGTAGACGGGGTTCTTTGATGCACTTGTATTAGGAAAAGCCGATGCGAAGATTTGCGAATTCCTATTCGCGAAGCATCCAGAAGTTCTCTAACGGAAACTACAACACAAGGGAACAGAGATTTTATTATGACAATTTTTTTTCAATATCTTTGAGAGCTTTGCGGAAATCGCCGAGTTGCATCGTCCCAGCAAAATACTTGAGTCTAGTATCCCGAAGCTCTCGGATGACAGATTTGTAGGGTTCTTTGACGATGTGCCGAAACCAATCTGTATCTCCAGGATCTGAAAACCACGAAGGAAGCTCAGGTGTGTTGGATGCATTTCCTTTATATTCTAAGAGAAGGTTCACGTAAGACATGATTTTAGCTTCTAGCTTACCAATTTGCTTTCTATTCTCCCGACGCTGGCGTATTTTCTCTTGGAAAGCAAAGGCTATCAAGGTGATTAGAGCACCGACAAAAATACCAGAGTAGCCCAAGAAAAGCTTTCTGATCTGACTTGGGCAAACCTGCATTTCAGCAGTAAACACGGAAATAGGCTCGCCAAGGTCGTTGCATGTGACGAATAGGATTGAATGCGACCCTTCTCTGGATATTGGAAACGAGAAGATTCTTTGTCTTGCAACAGAATCCAATGTTCCCTCTGCAACTGGTAAGTTTGAACCGCCAAAATAGATCTGCCAAGTACAATTGAAGGGGTCACGTCGGGGAAACAGTACCAGGAATTGCGCACTATCTGCGCTCGTGATTTCGTTAGCAATCGGGAATATCCTGTGCTCAGTTATACCACTAGCCTCGTCCCAAGCGAAGAAGGCGAACGGAACGATGGATAGCAGAACAACCAAAAGGGATATATTTAAGTCTCTTTGGCGAAACATTAGTCGTCAACGTTGCACCGCGTATGCTAATTTCAAGTGCTGTAACGTGATGTCGCGCTTGGACGACACGAGTGTTCTAGCAGCATCAATGTCTAATCGTCCACCGATCGAATTATTGAGTATTCGCAGTTCTTCCAAAATCCTATCCTTGATGCGACTCACGTTTGGGATTTCTACGTATCGCGCTTCCAAGGCATCAAAGACACTCTGATAAGCATCCCTTTCACACTCCAGCGACGATTCCAAAATGTCCAAAAAGAGCAAAACCTGCTGTGCTTTTCGATTTATCATTTCAACCTTTTTTAGGGCGTACTCGCTCTGCTCCTTAACCAGATAAGTGTAGTCCACGTTTCTGGAGTCAAGCAGCTCATAATCAAACTCGTCTGCCAACACAGACGGAATGGGAAGGGAAGGGTCTTCCACTATCAACTGCAGATAGTAGAAACGGTCGACAATGTGTTCAAGACAGTGTTTACCCCGCCTATTTAGGCCCAAGCTGTGGATAACCAGAGTCTGCATTGAACGATTGGGATGCAGTCTGCGTTCAGCAACCACACAATTGCATGTCAAGGAATCAGTCAAGCTTCCAAGATTTACGAGAATGCTACCCTGTTCATAACCTTTGCCTTCTGCATGAAAGAGGTCAACGATATCTCTCACATCGTTAAAGTTGCCATTAGCTATAAGCTCAAGAATCAAACGCTTTAGCCAATAACCGCGGATTATTCCCGAAGGCTGATCACCTTCAAGTACTGTGGAAGGACGCTTGTTTACCAAATAGACGTTAGGGAATCTAGAG
>JBAUFO010000004.1:0-2327 GCA_049679185.1 Candidatus Zixiibacteriota bacterium | reverse complement strand
CCTCTTAAGATACTACATATTGAGCTTTTTCGCTACCGCAAAACGGAATCTGCCGTCTTGATTTAGTCCCAACGAAAACCAGCTTGCTTTGCGGGTCTATCAGTTGGTGAACACTATATCTTTTATTACGTTAGCCTTCACTGATTGGTTGAGTTCTTTGATGATCTTCCCTTTGAGAAAAACAAGCTCATTGCGCCAGGAAGCGTTTTCAACTCTTACGAAGAGGATCGAGTCCCTCACCCTCCGGGGAATAGCCTGAGAGGCAATTCGATCACCCACCACCTTGCTCCAGTTTAAAAGGGCAGTCTCTTCTTTTACCCTCCGATCGATTTTCAGTCCCTTCAGGGTCCGGGCCAGAACCTGGCCGATTTTTTCCGGCTGGCGGGATTTCCTAAACATAACCTTTTAATATAATACAAATTACCCCGTTCTGCAAATTCTTTTGTCGGTATTCTCTTCTTGTTGAAGCTGCGCGGTTGTCCGGAGAATAAAGGAGATGCTTTCATTGCGAAACGGTCCCGGGCGCCCAAATAGGAATGGGAAGCTCCTCCCCCCTCGGCGGCTCTTCCCATTCTTGGTATATCGCTCGTGCGCTTACCTATTCCCTTTTCACTCCGCCAAGCGCAGCGGCATCAAGAGGCACACGTAATCTTCGGCGTCCTTCTTCTCAGTGGAATAGAGCTTGGCGGCCGAGATGGGCGAACCTAATTCACATACCACCTCGTCCCCTTCCATCTGCTTGAGGACGTCCAGAATGTAGCTGGCATTGTACCCGACGTCCATTGGCTCTCCCACGTAGTCGCAGGGTAACGACTCCTTGGCTTCACCTCCCAGATCGAAGTTGGCAGAGGAGAGCTCTAGATTGTCTTTCTTTAAGGAGAACTTCACCTGATGGGTGAGGGTGTTGGCCAGAATCGACGTCCTGCGGACCGCGCCGTTCAAGAATTCTTTGTTGACCACCATCTTCTTGTCGTGATCTTTGGGTATCACCTGGTCGAAATTGGGATAGGGCCCTTCAATCAAACGCGAAGCCAACACCGTGTCACCTAAGTTGAAGATTATACTGTTTTCCTCAAAGACTATTCCAACCTCCTTCTCCTCGTCTACTAAGAGCTTCATCAAAAGGTTGAGCGCCTTGGGGGGGATGATGACGTCCTCGTGTAGACCTTTCAGTTTGGTGTTCTTAAGAGATATCTTAGCTAACCTATGTCCGTCCGTGGCCACCATAAGCATGTTGCTGCCCGAGGTCTGCCACAGTACCCCGTTTAATGCAGGTCTGGTCTCGTCTGTGGATACCGCAAAAATGGTTTTCTTGATCATCCCCACCAGATCTGTCCCTGGAATCTTTATCTCCTTGGCCAGATTAATGGTTGGCAGTTTGGGATACTCCTCGGCCGGAATTCCAGACATCTTGTAACTTCCCCTTTCAGCCTTCAACTCCAATCTGTTCTCCGATATGTGAATTTCCACGTCGCACTCCGGCAACTCCCTCAAAATATCATAGAAGGCGCGAGCGGGTATGGTAATAGCTCCCTTTTTGGTGGATCCAATCGGAACCGTGGTTATGATTGAGACGTCCAAATCCGTCGCAGCTAACTTAAGTTTGGAGTTGGAGCCCTCCAGAAGTATGTTGGACAACACGGGTAGGGTAGTGCGTGTGGGAACGGCATTCATAACGTTTTGAACACGTGAAAAGATCTGATTTTTGGGTAGTGTGAATTTCATGGCTCCTCCTCCAGCGTAAATTATTTTTAGTTCTCAGCTGATCTTTGGATCGTATAAGTTTTTAACACTATTTAACAAGACCTATAATAAGATAACTATATTCTTAATTATAATAATAAGGTTGAAATGTTGACTGTCTTAAATCTACCATTCTAACCTAATATAATCCTTGTGTTTATACCGGAAACCAGAATCACCTATTGTTGGTTGGGTTGTTGAAAAGATGTTATCCGTAAACCACTAATAGAAAACAATTTCTTTCTCCAACTGATTCCAACAAGATTTAAACATAAAGAGCATTTATGATCTCATCCACCTTAAATTTAAGGTGGGGATCCTTTTTTAAATTTTCCGCCACCTGGGTGCAGGCGTGGATCACGGTGGAGTGGTCCCTCCCCCCAAAATGTAAGCCGATTAACTTAAGGGAGTTGTTAGTCAGACTCCGGGCCAGGTACATGGCCACCTGACGAGCCAGGACAATCTCCTGCGTTTTCCTTTTGGAACACAAAGCTTCACTCGGCAGGTTACAGCTGGCAGCGACCTTCTTTTGAATCTGATGCATGGTAACCTCTCTGGTGCCGTTTCTTATGGTGTCCTTTAAC
>JBAUFO010000003.1:0-6358 GCA_049679185.1 Candidatus Zixiibacteriota bacterium | reverse complement strand
GTGCATAGATTCGTGGGGAAGGAGGGCGCGCCTGCCCTCTCCAAGTTGGGCGGAACGTCATGGGAGAGACTGAAAAAGAAGACCAAGAAGGCCATTCAGGACATGGCGCAGGAACTGATCCAGCTTTATGCGGAGAGAAAGATTAAGCCCGGCCTGGCTTTCTGCCCGGATACGGTCTGGCAGAAGGAGCTGGAGGCCTCGTTTATCTATGAGGAAACCCCGGATCAGTTGAGCGCCATCGACGCGGTAAAAACGGACATGGAGCAGAATACGCCGGCGGATCGGTTAATCTGCGGCGACGTGGGCTACGGCAAGACCGAGGTGGCAGTACGGGCGGCGTTTAAAGCGGTCATGGACGGAAAGCAGGTGGCGGTGTTGGTCCCCACCACCATCCTGGCCCAGCAGCATTTGGTAACTTTCACCGAGAGGCTGAAGAGCTTTCCGGTGAACGTGGCCATGCTCTCCCGCTTCAAGAGCAGAAAGGAACAGAAGGAGATCGTGCAGAGGCTGAAAGAGGGAAGGGTGGACCTGGTGGTGGGCACACATCGCCTCATCCAGAAGGACGTCCACTTCAAGGACTTGGGGCTTCTCATCATCGACGAGGAACAGAGGTTCGGGGTGGCTAACAAGGAGAAGATAAAGAAGCTCCGGCGACAGATTGACGTCATCACCCTGACTGCCACCCCCATTCCCCGCACTCTTCAGTTCTCGCTTTTAGGGGCCAGGGACATGTCCGTCATCAACACCCCTCCCAAGGACCGGCTCGCCATCCATACCGAGATCGTGGAGTTTGACAAGAAACTCATCGCTGATGCCATCCTGCGAGAGGTGGACCGGGGAGGTCAGGTCTATTTTGTTCACAACCGGGTCCAGACCATAGAGGCCATGTATAGATTCCTGATGGATTTGGTCCCCCAGATCAGAATCGCGGTGGCCCACGGCCAGATGGAAGAGAGTCTTTTGGAAAAGGTGATGCTGGATTTTCTTCAACACAGGTACGATCTGCTTTTGGTTACCTCCATCATCGAGTCGGGCATAGACATTCCCAGCGTGAATACCATCATCATAGACCGGGCGGACCGGTTTGGCTTGGCTCAGCTGTACCAGCTGCGGGGGCGGGTGGGAAGATCCAACTTAAGAGCGTACGCCTATCTTCTCATACCAAAAGTCAAGATCCTCACTCAGACTGCCCGGAAGAGGCTCAAAGCTTTAGAACAGTTCACCCAGCTTGGCTCCGGTTTCCACCTGGCACTCAGGGATCTGGAGATCCGGGGGGCGGGGAATCTTCTGGGACCACAACAGCACGGTTTCATCGAGGAGGTCGGTTTTGACCTCTACTGCAAGCTTCTGGATGAAGCAGTTAAGGAACTCAAAGGGGAGAGGATCGAGAAGCTGGCAGAGGTGAAAATGGAGTTTGACTTAGACATTTATATCCCGGAATCGTATGTCTCCGACAGCCAGCACCGGGTGGAAATCTACCGGAAACTTTCGGATGCCGAATCTGTAGAAGAGGTGAAAGAGGTGGAGGCTGAAGTGGTTGACCGGTTCGGAGCTCTACCGCAAGAGGTGGAAGATCTCCTGAATTTCACCTGCGCTAAGATCGCGGCATCCCATCTGGGGATATCCAGAGTCTCGGTGGAAAAAGACCTGCTCACCCTGCAGTTCTCAGAGGATAAGAAGTTGGGCAAAAAGGAGATAGAGAATCTGAGGAAGAAGATTGAGTTGCCCTTGGAATTTGCCGTTGACAAAACACTCAAACTTTTCGTACAACTCAAACCAGGCAGCGAGAAGAAGACCCTGTCCGTCAAAAATCTCTTGCAAAGGTTGTGAGGGTGACTTATATTGCCGTATACTTGGGAGTGTTATTGAAAAAAGAGGTAACTCAAATCTAAACGTTCCTTACTAACTCAAGGAGGATCGACGTGAAAAAAACGTCGCTGTTGGTGCTCGCCGGAATACTCATTCTCGTTCTATTGTCGGGGTGCGCCACCAAGGAGGAGGGCCAGATCGTGGCCAAGGTGGGGGATCAAACCATCACGGTTCAAGACATGGAGTCCGAATGGGGCAAGGCCTCTCGTTTGAAGATCAAGGGCGTGCCGGATCTCCAGCGAAAGAAGGAAGTGGTGGAGAGGATGATCGGGGAGCAGGTGGTGATCCTGGAGGCCTACAAGGAAGGACTGGACAACGCCATAGTGGCCGACACCAATTTCGCCAAACAGAAAGAGAGGATACTCCTTAATCTGCTCTACCAAAAAGACATCGTGGATAAGTCTCAACCCACCGAATCGGAGATAAAAAAGGAATACCAGATGATGCAGCAGGAGGTGCATGCCTGGCACATACTTGTGGAGACCAAGGAACAGGCTGACGAGGTTTATCAGATGTTGAAGGATGGGGCGGATTTCGCCGAGCTGGCCAAGGAGAGAAGCATCGACCCCACCGCCAGGGACAACGCCGGAGATTTGGGATTCTTCCGCTGGGGTAAGATGGTGCCGGACTTCCAGGAGGTGGCATTCAAGATGAAGGAGGGGGAACTATCCAGACCGATAAAGACCACCTACGGGTGGCATATCATCAAGATCATCGAGCGCAGGGACGTGGAGCAGCCCTCCTATGAGGAGACCAAGACGCTGATTCTGCCCAAGCTGAACCAAGCCAAAAGGGAGGCCAG
This sequence comes from Candidatus Zixiibacteriota bacterium, assembly GCA_049679185.1. Classification (GTDB taxonomy): domain Bacteria; phylum Zixibacteria; class MSB-5A5; order MSB-5A5; family SM1-73; genus SM23-73-3. The sequence goes on along the minus strand of JBAUFO010000003.1, from coordinate 3,687 downwards.
GGTAAAAGAGTATTTCGCCCAGTTGAGGAAAAAGGTGGGCTTCAAGATAAACCAGGATGCTCTGGACCTGGTGATGTCAAAAAGGGAGGAGGTGCCGCCGGATAGCCTCAGCCTGAGAAGACCCGCAGACGTTCTGGATCTGGACACGTTTACGCCTGAAGAAATGGCCATGACCCTCTTTTCCTATAACAAGGGAGAGGTCACCGTGGAGAAGTTTGTCCAGGATTTCAGCCAGATACCCCAACCCTATCGTCCCAAGCTGTCCGACCGGGAGAAGATCACAGAGATAGCCTTCCAAAGCCTGGTGCGAGATCTGCTGATGGACGTGGCCGAAAAGCAGAACCTGGAGGAAAGCGAGGACTTCAAAAGGGACTGGAAGGGCATAATAGAGAAGGAGATGGCTGTCAGGATGAAAAACGAGGTCATCCTAAAAGGAGTGGGAATATCAGATGACGAGTTGAAAAGCTACTACGACAGACACAAGGACAGATTCACCGTCCAGGCCAAGGTCAAGATAGGGGAAATTCTACTCCAGACCGAAGAGGAGGCACGAGACGTTCTGAAGCAGCTGAGGGGAGGAGCCGACTTCACCCGGCTGGCCCAGGAAAAGACCATCAGAACCTCAGCCAAGGGATCGGGAGGAGACTTAGGAGAGTTTACCCGCCCCCGGTATCCGGAGCTTTTTGACGCGGCGGTGAAATTGAAGAAGGGGAAGGTGGACGGTCCAATTAAGATACAGGATCGTCAATTCGGCGAGGGCTATGCGGTGATCAAATTGACCAGCAAAACAGAGGAGACCCTGCAACCTCTGGAGGAAGTTAAGGACAGACTAACCAAGATGGCCCGCCAGGAGAAAGATAATAACATCTACAAAAACTGGATAGAAAACAACAGGACCCGTTATAAGATTGAAGTGTACGACCAGGTGATAGAATCCACCATACAGGAGGAAGAGGCGCCCCCAGGACAGGGTTAATTCACCCACCTTACTTGAGAATTGAGAGGAAACGAGGATTATCTGAATGCAGGTCAGGCGAAATGAATTCGTAATCCCCGTTTCTCCTGATAGAATGAAAACTTACGGAACAGGACTCGTTAGCAGAGCAGAAGGGATGATCTTTCTTCTCCTCTGTATATTCCTTCCCATCTCCAACCTAGTGCATGCTCAGCAGGTTCTGGACAGGATCGTGGCTGTGGTGGGAGATCAGATCATCTCGGACTCCGAGCTTGAGGTGCAGTTGGCCTTGTATGTCAACCAGATGAGAATGGAGTTGAAAAGTGAAGCCCAAAAAGGCCAGCTCAAACGGGAGATACTGGACCAGATGGTCAACGACCGGCTGCTTTTGCTTGCGGCGCAGAAGGATACCAATATAGAGGTGACCTCAAAAGAGGTGGAGGAGTCGGTCAAGGAACAGTTGAATAGGATCAAATCGGAGTTCACCGAGGAAGAATTCAAGACTCAACTCAAGGCAGAGGGCTTAACCGAAGGCGAGCTTAGGAAGAAATACAGAGAGCAGACAAAAGAAAAGATGCTGACCGATCGATTGATAGCTTCCAAGCTTTCCAAGGTATCCGTGTCGACCAGGGAAGTTAAGGATTTCTACGAGACGCATAAGGATAGCCTTCCGGATCAACCGGAGGCGGTAAAGCTGAGCCACATCCTTCTGGAGATAGTACCCTCTTCCGAGACCCTGGATTCCCTGAAGAGTAAAGCAGAGAGGATACGAAAGCTGGCCAGCGAGGGTGAGGATTTTGCCCGGCTGGCTTCCACCTATTCCGACGATCCGACCGGCGAACGGGGTGGAGATCTGGGCTTCTTCAAAAAGGGAGACATGATTCCCAAATTCGAGGAGGCAGCTTTTGCTCTGGAGCCGGGCGAAATCAGCGGTGTGGTGGAGACCGAGTTTGGATATCACATCATAAAGGTGGAAGAAAGACAAGACGATCAGGTGCACGCCAGACATATACTCCTCTTGGTTGGCTCGTCCGAGAGAGATACGATGAGAACCGAAGAGCTTGCCGACAGCCTCTACCACCTGCTGCTTGAGGGAGCAGATTTCACGGAACTGGCCAAGGAATTCTCCTCGGACGAGGAGTCGCAGAAGATGGGCGGAGAGCTGGGCTGGTATCCTGTCGAGCAGATGACCCCGGAAATCAAGGAAGGGGTGAAGGATTTGGAGATTGACCAGGTGAGCTGGCCGCTGAAGAGCCAGTTCGGCATCCATATCCTCAGGGCTCTGGACAAAAGAGAAGGAAGAGAACTAAGCTTAGAGGACGACTGGGACATCCTAAAGGACATGGTCCGGCGCAAGAAGACCAACGACGTTGTCACGGAATGGGTGGAGAAGCTGCGCGAAGAGATTTACGTGGAGATAAGGCTTTAATACGTCCGCAGTCCACGGTCCGCCGTCCGCCGACCCCCAATAATCACCCCATGCGTTTAGATAGCTACCTTTCAGACACCAGGCTGATAAAGAGGCGCGCCCAGGCTAAAAAAGCATGTGAGACCGGGGTGGTTTACCTGGATGGAAAGGCGGCTAAACCCGGTAAGGAAGTGAAGCTGGGACAAAACATAACCATTAGCTTCGCAAACAGACTCTTAGAAGTGGAGGTGCTGGACATTCCACTGCGCAGCGTGAGAAAAGAGGAAGCAAAGAACTTTTACAGAATAATAAGGGAAGAAAGAAGAAAAGAAGAGCTGTTTTAATTGCAGTTAGTTTTTGTAAGCTTCCGAAAAACTGCTTGTGGTTCGACCTTGCTCACCACCCTGAACGTACTGAAGGGGAGAGCACAACTTGGAGTACACCAGCTTGTCGTAGCTGAGCGCCCAGACGGGCCCGTCTGGGCGTCTGGGCGAAGACCCCGACCTGGCGGGGCTGGTGCGATTTCTGTTGTTTCCGTTTAATCAGTTCTATCCGTTGATCGAGGTTTTCCTTGCCTTAAAAAAAGAACTCCATTTAATTGTTCAGTGAGTGGGTTGGGTTGTAATCCCCCGCCTTAGGCGGGACAGCCCGAGCTACTGACCCCTGTTGACCGTGAGCCAAAGATAGATGATACCGTTAAAAGACGACATTCCCTCCTACAGCCCGCCGGTGGTGACGGTGGCATTGATCTCGGTCAACACCTTGATCTTTTTCTATCTATCGTTCTTAGGAGAGGGATTCCAGTTGGCCCTGGTCAAGTGGGGAGCCATCCCTTTCGAGGTAACTCATGGAGTGGAGCTTACGCCCGAGCTTTCTTTCTTCGCTCCCCTGTCTTTGTTCTCATCCATGTTTCTACACGGAGGTTTTTTGCATCTGGCGGGCAACATGCTTTATCTGTGGATCTTCGGCGATAACGTGGAGGATCAGCTTGGGCACGTTAAGTTTTTCATCTTCTATATCCTGTGCGGGTTGGCCGCAAGCCTCCTCCACATCATCACCGCGCCCAACTCCAAAGTCCCCATGGTGGGAGCATCCGGGGCCATAGCTGGTGTCTTGGGAGCTTACATGATCAAGTTCCCCCGGGCGAGAATCCTGACTTTGATTTTCTTTGGCTTTTTCATACGAATAGTGGCGGTGCCGGCTCTGTTCGTCCTGGGATTCTGGTTCATACTCCAGCTGCTTTATGCTCTTCCGTCAATCGGTTCGACCTCGGGCGGGGTAGCCTTTTTTGCCCATGTGGGTGGGTTCTTAGCAGGAATTGTGT
>JBAUFO010000002.1:0-6946 GCA_049679185.1 Candidatus Zixiibacteriota bacterium | reverse complement strand
GGGAACATAGCCCTGCCGTCTTGCATCGTCTTTATCCTTGAACCATACGCGATTTTCCGGCTTAATCTTCTTCGCCCACCTACAACTCGGATAGTGGTACTTATCTGAGTTCACGCTGCCGACGTATTTGTCGTCACTGTCTGGCATAACCTGTTGCTGAGGCTCGTCGGCGCAGGAGGCTAAGAGCAGACAGACCAAGACAAGGAGAAGGGCGAAAGTGAGGCGGGAATCAAGGTATTTGGGGAGCATGATATTTAGAAAACAATAAAGTGGCTAACTACTGATTATGTGGTTTCCGTATAACACTGCACCTGACAAATGAATAGTGTCAGGAGCACGGGGCTCCTTGCTTACGAGTGCCTCTTAACAAAGCCTATAGCCTATATAGATAAGGACGAATGAGACTGTATCGTCCGCGCTCAACTCTGACAAATAGCTCGGAGGTTTTCCCGTTGCATGCTGCGTGCTTGCTCAGAAAGTTCTTATAAGTTCCTTTTCCGAAACCTCGACAGGCTATTCGGAAATCTGCTGCTCTAAAAGGCTCGATCATATTTTCTAACTCTACAGCTTTTACTATCGCACGATAAATCTTATGCTTTGGCATATTAGCTCCCTCTATAAGGTGCTCTGTGCATCTGACAAATGAATAGTGTCAGGAGCACGGGGCCTCTTGACCTACTACTTGACCTTGCTCGCCGTTGCAACCAACCCTTCCCTGTCTCGCATTTCCAAGTCGCCGCGTGTATTAACCAGGTAGTAGTCCCCAGAACTCGAACTGGTTTTCTCCTCGAACCGTTGTCCCCTCGAGGAGGCTTTCTTCGTCATCTCCTCTTTGGAGCTACTTCCGTCCCCGAATATCTGCTCCATGTACAGCTTGCCGTTCTGACGGTAGATAGTGATCTTGCTTCCGATTACCGGACTTTCATCGAGCCATGTACCGATTACTTCGCGGGACGAATCCGTCGCCTCGTTGAGAAGATTCTTCTCTTGCTCTGCTGTTAGCCCGAGAATACGAATGTCGAGATCGGGATTGAAGTGTGTTGTTGCCCATGCTCCTGCCCCCAGTTTCATATCTGGGAGATAGTAGGTGATAAAGATACGTTCATACTCCTTCGGATCCTGGCTCTTGAGTTGCAACGCAATCGAACGCAGCACATCTTCGGTCACCTTGCGATTCAGGCGAACATCAAGACTCCGTTTGACTCCTGGAACAACCTTCGTGTCAATGATTGAGTACGTGACATCCTTCGGGATGGCTTCCTTCGACTGCCTCTGTTCTCGGCTTCCATTATTACAGGCAACGAGGGCAAGAGTTAATAGCGTGCTGAAACAGATGAGCTTGAGGAGTTGATTCATTTTGTCCTCCTTTCATTCAAACTCTTTCCACGCCCAGACTAATCTGTCCTTTCAATCCCACCGCGCAACCCACCTTTCACCTTCCGATACCAAATACGACCCTCTCAGAAGCCCCGCAATGAACGATCTCTCCCCGGGTAGATACATAACCTGTTCTGTTTTCGCTTCTCTATTTGAAAATCTCAATCAGGATTTTAGCTACGAGATAGAGTCCCAAAATAAGAACGACTGCCGTGACAACAGAGTAGGCCAGAGAGAACAAAAGGTGCGAAGTAAAATAGCCTTCCATTTCACCCTTCCAAGCAACCATGCCGCGAGCAAACCAGATCACGGTGGCCAGGATTAGCATGCCCACAATTGAGAGAGAAATCCTCTTCAGCTTCTGGGAAGGCATCTTACCTCAGCGATCCTTTCAAAATCGTTCCACGAACGTTCGTTTACTGAACGCCCGGTTTCTGTTGTTCGTAGTTGACAGCACTAATCTAATCAATCTCCCCGGTTAGTCAACCTTCAATCTGGAGTGTAATACAACTTTTCATTCCTCATTTCGTATTCGTTCAAGTTCTTTCCTCGACTTTTCCATCCTTTCGAGTCTCTGCGCAACCATAGTTGCACTAACGCTCTGAACAGCTTTGAAAACTGCGAATGCACCGGGAATCATTGCCCAAGCCCAGTTTGCGAAGTACCAGACAACTGCGGCGACAAGCAGAAACAACCAAGTTCTATTCGCGTGTCCTTGCGCGGCGCGTCGGAACTGATCGGAGGTGTTGCCGTCACGTAATGCCTTACGCGCCATTTCGTCGTGAATAGACATCAAAACCCTCCGTACTCGAACGGTCGGTTGAGTGGTGCTTGACGCAAAACGAATAAGCAACGCACTGTGGGTCAGGAGCCTCGTGCTCCTGACCTGTCTTGGTGCCAGGCACTCAGGGCACCTGACCTACGAGCCTTGATTTTGCTGTTGGGCGTCCGCCACTACTTGAACACGATCTTGCACTCCTTGGTCAGTGATGCAAAGGCTTGCCGCACCGCTTGATAACTCTGTTTTGCGATCTCAAATACTTGAAATCTGCGCATCAGGACGCATTCATCCCGAAGGTTTGCGCCACCCATGACAAGATCAGTGAAGTGTTCGCAGAGAAAGAAAAACGATCCTTTGCTTGCCAAATCGGAGCTTGGTACCGTTTGAAGGTACTCCAAGTAGTTTGTGATCGAATCTCTTGGGGACTCGAGTCGGTCGGCCAACTGGTTCTCAGGTATTCCCGTATCACGCAGCGCCAGTCCGAGAGAAATCATGAAGCGGAACGACAGTTCCTCAGCAGTAAGGCGATTGGCGGCGTGCTCTAAGAAAATCTGCTGCCAGAGAGCAGCCTCCAAGCCGGGAAGATTCTCCCTGACGGCTTCCATCTCCGACCCAGTAAGTACGCCTGCCTTGGAAATCTCGGAAAGAACCCGAGTCGGATCACGCTTGACGGCAGCGTTGAGGATAAGCCGCATTGCAGCTTCGACGCTAACCTTCTCTCGGAAGAGAGCCAAATGTTGCCTCCTGTGTAGTACGTGTTCGGCGATAGTGAAAGATGATCTATTTGCTGAAGAGCCTTATGCCGAACATAAGACTGTAACCACTCAATGTGTTTTCTGTCTGATAGAAGTTGCTACTTGAAGGATGCTCGAGTTTCTGCCAATTGCCAGTGAATCTAAAAATCAATGATAGATTCTTTGTGGTCGGATAGATGATTTCACCCATTAACAGGGTTCCACTTAAGTCACCTCGGGAAGAAAAGCTATCTCGATCCTCCCATACATTATACGTATCGCTGCCCGACTGAAGCCCCCCCAGGATAGTCATTGTAGGTGCGTGTAGAATACCATCGGGGTTGCGATCTTCGGCCACCGCTGGCAGTGCTATGAATGTCAACGATAGCGCAACGATAAGTGCTTTCATCTCAGCCTCCCTTCTCATAAAGTTTCCTTCACTCAAACTGCTTCCACGCCCAGACCATCCTGCCCTGGATCACGCAAGAGGTTAGGCGGTTTTCAAGGTAACGAGGGAGCATCGTCTCACTCAAGCTCCAGGTCTTCGAGCTCTCTCTTCATTTCTCGCTTCTTGATTTCCAACAGTCTATTGAATTCTCCTTCTTTCCAGCCAATAGTGCTACTAATCTTCGTTCGATAGTAACTTTGGAGGCCGGAGGAACCGCGTTGTCTCTTAAGGCCTCGCAATTTTTCTCGCAAGCGCTTGAGTTCAGGAGCATATTGGGCATCTAATCTGATCCGAACGGTATCTTCCCAGACTTCCAAATCCTCGCTTTGTCTCTGTTCAAGAACGCGCTTCTTGTCCGCGACATTCCTTTGTTGAAGGTAATCTCTGCGCCAATCACGGACTGTATCTGTCAACAGCGGAACGCCGACACCGCCGACGATAATCACAGACAGTACCCATAGAACGACCTTTCGAAGAGTGGTTTTTGTGCCGAAGATTCCCATGCTTCAACTATCCGCCTCCGGATGTGTCAGCGAAATCCACATTTTCGTAGAATCGAATCTTCCAATCGAAGCCAGGTGTCTTATACTTTCTGAGGAATTCAGCATCCTCTGGTCCCATCACCTTCAATCCATGTTTCATGTGAGGACCAGCTCTACAGTACGTTAGATAGCCCTTTCCTTCCAAATCTTCATAATAGATGTACAAGTCGAAATTCTTATCAATCAAGAAGACTTCCTTCTCGCTTTCTGTTTTCCCTTCAAGTTCTCTTTCAAACATACTCCCAATGTTTACTTTTATGTCAGCAATCTCCTGCGGCTGCAAATAGTCTTCCTCAAAACCTGGATAGTCCGTTGTGTCTCGTCTTTGAATGAACGCCCATCGTTCGTAGAACTCAAAATGCTTTGTCGTATCTACTGGCCTTTCCATCGCGAGGAAGAGGTTACAGGCGGGACTGTTCCCTATGTTCTTTACCCTTATGATGAAAGAACCTCTATTCTCGGACAATCTCGAGTACTCACGACTAATGATCAGCCTCGGCTTTATCAAGCTATACCGTTGCTGTTCAGAAAGTAGTCTTAGAGTATCCCTGTTGGTCTTCGCCTGGTAGAAGTTGACGGATAGCAGACCTATTGTTATCACTACCATCACACCCGAAAGCAGTGTCGATACTGACGGTTTCCTTTGCTCACCCATATGGACATTCCCCTTTTTTCCGACTCACATGTTTTCCCTACGCTTACTCTAAGAACTTCCTTCGCAAAAAGCAAGGGATTTCCGGTGACGACAGGCACGCTTCGCTATAACCACTGCACCCGATATACCGCGCCTTCGCACAACTGTGAACCGGCCGCGTGGGCTTATTCAGTATGAATCGTAGGATGACTGAATCTCTGTCTGAAAATCCCACGTTTGTGATGTTAAGCTCACCTGAAATACTTCTACTCCGAACACTATCAGCGAAATGATCGGAAGGGCAATGGCAGAATAATCGAGCAAATAGGCTACAGCACAGATAATGTAAGAAACCTGTGACACAAATACTGCCAGAAACGAAGCATATGCCTCTGGACCTTCCTTGCTTGCCATGAAGCTAAAAGGACCCGTTGCGACTCCATAGCCAAGTAACAACAAGGCTACGATATTCAGGTTGTTTAGGACAGAAATCTGTGTCGCTATGTTCACCACATAGAATACATAAAACAGTATTATCACGTGTGCTATCAGCGTGCTAATGAAACCGACCGTAAGAGCCAGATGTTTCCTGTTTCTACTTATGGCATGAGAAATAACGGCCATCAATGGTATTTGAAAAAGCGTGATGATTGAATACGCATAAGGAGCGATCAAAGCGACAACAAATGCGGCAAGAACCAATTCCCATTCCCCCAGAAACAGCAGCCATATCCCAGCTACGATCCCGCCGAGGAAATTCAAGAGGATAATCGGTATACTAAGAGCAGTGAGTATTTTAGAGAACAGATCGTCGAGGATATCGAGTCTGTCCTTAAGATCAAGGTAGGCATATGTCGCCATCAGGACTTGAACAATCCATCTAACTACCTCTGCGGCTGTGGTGTTGAGGTTGTACAGTAAGAGATTCGGCAGAAAGAACAGAAGGAAAGCCACCAGTGCCTTTTTCCACGAATAGTACAAAAACCCAAATGGGCCGAAGATGAGAACGAAAAAAAAACCCAGCCATGGTTTCTTGGTGACTTGATATGCCATCTTCGCCCTCTGTACTGGTTCTGAATCTTAAGGTCTGCGGGTCAGGAGCCTCGTGCTCCTGACGCTCTTACCGGTCAGGTGCGCGGCGGTTCTGATCTGTGGACCACAGTTCAGGATGAGGATTTACCTGCACTCTGATCTCACCGTCCCACACCAGGGTTCCGAAAAGCTTCTCAGGCGCTGGACTCGCCATATGCATGTCATTTCCGACTTCATAATACCGATCTAAGGTTCCGCGGGGGGTTATAACATAATGAAGGGCGTGCGATTTGCCTGCCAGCCCTTTCGGCAACTCATGTTTGGGGACGTAGGTGACAAGCAGCTCGTCGTCCTTAGCAGCCTCAAGCAACTGTGGCTCGCCGAAAACACTCGCTGCCAAAAGGAAATCGTCTCGGTGCACAATAGGCAGTTTTGCAGGTTGATTGAGGATCGGAGACTCGACAAGCAAGTACCCGTAGGGCTTGAGTAAGCTTGCGGCTTTGACGGTATCATCCGGGCCGATAGTGGTTCCAGCCCTGTCGAACTCCAAAACACGGAAGGCATGCCGGACGATATCAGTCCATTCAATATCGCGACCGATCTCCGGTGTTATGGCTCGGATGTCAATACCTTTCGCCAAGAGTTCTGCGCGGTGCTTCTCCTGGATGTTGGCGATTCGCTGAAGCGCTGCATCTCGATTGCCTTTCTGTAGTTCCCCCTCTAATTTTTCGAGTTCATTGGGAGGAACGCTAAGGCTGGACGTTTCTTTTGGCAGCGAATATCGCCTCTTGTCCGAAATCTTTTGATTAAGCTCTGATAGTATAAGCGTGGTTAATGCCAAAACAGGAATCAGTACCAACTCCCAATCATTAACTCTGCTTAAGATGGCAAGAGCGACAATCAGCCAGGTATAACGACGAGCGCCCCACTGTTTAGCACGCATGTAACAGGCAACAAAGATAGAGAAGTAAAAGAGGAGTTGAATAGCAATGAGAACCCACACAAACCAGAGCGCTGCGTTTTGACGAATTGCGTTAAGCCACAGAGTCGTGCCGACGTAACCAGCAAGAACGAACAGCAGACGAAAGATGAAGATGTTTTTCTCCGCTCTAAGGGCTTCCCGCTTTATGAACTCGTTTGCTCGGCTCATCCGTTCGATTTCTTGCCCGTTTGACCTGTTAGGCCAGGTGGTCTAAGCACCTGACCTGCGAGACTTGATTTTGGCGTTAGGCGTCCCAGACTATTCAAATTAAAACTAAGGCATACCTTTGTCAATGAAAAAAAAGATGGACGAGCATCGTCGCTCACTACCTACAGGAAGCGTAGAAAATACCCCTCCCGCTCAAGCAGATGGGGGCCTTCGGGTCAAGAATCCGACGGTCAGGAGGTCTTCCCTGT
>JBAUFO010000001.1:0-16508 GCA_049679185.1 Candidatus Zixiibacteriota bacterium | reverse complement strand
AGTCGACTCCATACCCCCTCCGCTTCTCCTGCCACTACGGCATCTGCATGCTCTAAGGCTTCTCCAGGCAGTGCACTGGGATGGATTCCACCCATCACCACCTTCACGCCGCGCTGGCGGTAGCGGTCGGCTAAATGGTATGCTCTCGGCACCAGATCGGTCATTACAGCGATTCCCACCAGATCTACATCCTCGTTCATGTCATCCGGGGCGAAAGTCTCATCGACGATGGTAACGGTATGACCGGTCGGGGTAAGTGCAGCCAGAAGCGGCAAACTTACTCTCTGGATCTTGAAAGTCCCAGCGCTGGAGATGCTTTTTTCCTCTTGGTCATGTGGCGCTATAAGCTTTATTTTCATTTTGCCTCCCCGCGGATAGTTGGTGGGAATCGCATTCTCGCTCACTTTTTATGGGCGCATCTAGGCGACATGCGTTCTTTGACCTATGTCCGGTCTGTTGAGAAGTCCCCGTGCGGGGGCTTCTCACCAAAACGACAACCTCACTTTATCAGGCTCATCTTCTTGGTTTGAACAGATTCGCCTGTCTGCAGCCGGTAAAAGTGAATTCCGCTCGACACCTTCTACCCCTTTTCACCTCGACCGTCCCGGATTACCGCATTGGCACCGGGACAGAGACATCCCTTAACTGCAATGGAAACGCTGCGGATCAATACATAAGCAAACACCCATTCTTGGGAGTGTCAAGGGAAATATGTTAGCGTGTCAACGCAAATCAAAAATGTCAGGTTTTTTGCAAATTAAAAATGTCAGTAATTTATGGTTGCAAACTCCGTTTCCTTTTGTTCGACAACGCGCAGGGGGATGGGAAGGAACCAGTCCGGCATTGCGCGTCCCGGCAAGGCGGGACGAAGCGATCCCCTCAAGCTGCAACCGCAACGAGATTGCTTCGCTTCGCCCTACACTAAGAGGTGCAGGGCTTCGCTCGCAATGACAGTCTGTCTTCCTTGTCCGAAAGGCTTCCCCATTTCGGACCTGCAACGCCCCCTCTCCTTAATCCTCTCCCACGAGGTATGAACTGCATGGCTCATACCAAGGGGAGAGGGAAAATCGTAGGTCGGATGCATCCCCCGCACGGGGGGCTATCCGACATCCTCTCTCCCAGGTAGAAAAGGCTTGACTTCTCACCAGCACAAGTCATATTTGAATTTGAGTCCATTCTTCGGAAAGGAGCAGGCGCTTATGGGCAGCAAGAAACATGATTTCCGAATAGGAACCTCCGGCTGGTCATATCCTACGTCTGCTGAAGGGAGCTGGAGCGGGATATTCTATCCTCCGGGCAAGGTGGATGAACTCAGCTATTACGCCCAGCGCTTCAACACGGTGGAGATCAATTCGACATTCTATCGCCCCCCGGTTCCCGGATATGCCTGGAACTGGGCCAGAAAGACGCCGGAAGATTTCGAATTCACCGTGAAGCTGTGGCAGAAATTCACTCACCCCTGGATGTATGCGAAAAAAACTGGTGAGGACCCCCAGGTTACGCAGGAGGACGTTGATACCTTCAGGAAGGGACTGGAGCCGCTCGTAAAGACTGAGAAACTCGGATGTTTGCTTGTACAATTTCCTCCAAGTTTTCAGCTTTCCCCTCCGAACGTGGAAGGTCTGGACAGAATTCTCGGATATTTTAAAGACTATCCCATGGCGGTTGAACTTCGCCACCGCACCTGGAGTGATGAGCAGAAAGTGACGGAGGATACCCTGACGAACTACGGTGCAAGTTTGGTCTACATAGATGAGCCGAAGTTCAACTTTTCCATAAAGCAGGACTTCAAACCGGTCGGCCCGATCTTCTATCTGCGTATGCACGGGAGGAATGTGGAAAAGTGGTTCAAGCATAAATCTGCGGCGGAGAAATACAACTATCTCTATTCCTCAAAGGAGCTTGATCCTTTCATAATGGGTTTGAAACAGATAAAGGGAATGAACAAGAAGCTGTATGTATACACGAACAACCACTTCGCGGCAAAGGCGGTTGCCAATGCCGTAATGATCAGATACAAATTGGATCTGCCGATCGATGCGCCGTTTTCGAAGGGTTTGATGGAGGAGTACCCGGAATTGAAGGAGTTCCCGCTGAACGTCGAAGGTGAAGAGGATCTGTTCGGCAAGAAAGAGTAGAACATTATCTAGCGTTGGTTCAGGGTGTCCTTCAGACCAAGTTCCTTCCCTTTGACCCTGAGGAGTTAGACCTAAGGATACCCACAACAAAAGTGATGTCATGTGGACGAAGAGATGAAAATCGAAAAAGTAGAATACTTTGGGGGGCTTTTCAAGGAGCCGGATAGTGCTGCTGCTTCTGATGCCGACACACATGTCGTATTCGAAGCCGCAGAGGTTCCCCAGGATGTGCAGCAGTCATTCGCCAATGAGAGAATCGAAGAACTGCGCGGTGAATTTGGTCTTCCGGGGGCCGGTAAACCAGAGCAGGTTGATTACCTCGAGGTAACTGCCGGAGGCAAAACCTTGCAGATTCGCGTTCTGAATCGAGGCATAGCGCTTATTTTTCAGGACGATGAGGAGATTAGTCGGCTCCATAGGTTTTTCTGCGTTCTCACCGATACCGTGCGCAAAACATCTGATTGAGTTTTTAGAAGGAATTGACGGATTGTGACAGATGTTCGGTGGGCGGTGACCACGGCTCCAAGTACCGGGTAGATGTCAATGCCCCGGGGCGTCAGGAAAATCCTGGTTTCAGGAACGCTGACATCATTGTGGCACCGACCATCTCCTGTTGCGTCAGGTCTTGCTCATGGCTCGCCATGAGTGTGACCTGACACACGTTGGGCAAGTGTTGCTGAGGTTCGTAAAACGAACTTAGCTTTGAGTTGTCAGGTCACACCCGCCAAGGCGGCCAAGACCTGACGGAACAACAAGTAATTCATTTCACCCTCCCTTTTATTCCCTCCCATCAAGAGAGGGAGAAGGCAATTCCCTCTCCCTCGATGGGAGAGGGTGATTACTGAGGTCACCGGGATTGAACTCCGGTTTCCCGTGTGGTCAATGTCGCCTGGCGATCCTGCCGGGCTATTCCTCCAACCTACTACTACCGGAAATCCCTCGATTCAAACTTCACCCCATCTTGCGGGAACTCCAGAGGAGTAAACTCGTTTCCAATCACATTTATTACGCCTTCATGTTTCTCCAGCTTTCCTTTCACCAGAAGGATGGACGAGCTTACAATTGCCCTTCGGCATCTCTTCACCAAATTTGGCTTTACCACCACATCGATCAAACCGGTCTCATCTTCCAATGTCAAAAACACAAATCCCTTGGCGGTTCCCGGTCTCTGCCTGATGATGACCAGGCCTGCAACTCTTATAGTTTCCTCATTAGCATTATTCAGATCGCAAGCTCGCTTCACTTTCAGCTTATTCAAATAACCCTAAGGAATTGCATGTGATGGCTGGTCGGCGAAAGTCCTAATCCATCATAATCGGCAATCAAAACGTCTGGAGAACTCATTGATGGTAAAGTGATCTGATTAGTTTGAGAATTCTTTAACGAAAATTCTTCTGCGCTCCTGTTGACTAATCCCTGTACCTTCCAGACAGCCCCTCTTCGGTCCAATCCGAAGAAGGAAAAAGCTCCTATCTTTGCTAATTGTTCCAGAGCTGGCTGGGGAAGGTCGGTTGAAGTGGTCCGACGAATAGCACGCGACGTGGGATTTGGCTATATAAGGACTCCTTCCTTCCACCCTAACTTCACCAATTCGATCTTTCGCAGGTCGCTGGTGCCCACCTTGTGCTTGGTGTCGGCGAAAACGATGTGATGGACAGGAGGCTTTAGTGGACGCTCCTTTTTGAAGTAAGCCAGACGCTTGGCTTGGAAGATGCGCACACCAACCGCGTCCAATGCCACCGGATCGGTTCCGACCAGAAGTCCCTTGTACTGCCATGTGTAGGTGGCATCGAAATGGTGCCGGCCGACACCATGGAAGAGCGGTTCAAGCATCACCAAAATGTTCAACTTAGTCTTGTCTTTGACTAAGGGCAGGTTCCAGATCGCTCCCAGATCCTCGCACGAGTTGCCATGATATTTAGAAGGCCTGGGCACGAACATGATGTAGTTCTTGATGCATCCGCCCACACCGGACCAGGCGTGAGTTCTCAAGGGGCGGGCGTTGATCAACGCGGTGGCCTGGCCGAATATCTTACTCTGCAACACTCCGCGGTCGTCGATCTCGATATTCTTCTCTTGAACTCCTGCTTCCATCACCCGCCTCTTGATTGCCTGCTCCAGCTCCTCGGGCGTGGGAAGCGGGCTCCAGACGTTACTCTTGATGCCCACTGTGTCTTCGGGTTTAACCAGAAGCTTCCAGGCTTCGACAGGATCCTTCTTGTCAAAAAGCGCCGAGACAGCCTTGTCCAGCATTTGCTGAATCACTTCGGCATTGATCTGGCCTTTGGCGTCCAGCACGTCCGGGTCTCGAATGAGGATGACCTTCGTCTTCCGCGGGAGTCCAACGATCTTTTCCTCTTCAGGAAACAGACCCATGGCGAGGGCTAAGGTTGCACAGGTGGTTCCTCGAAGAAAATCCCGGCGAGTAATGGTTTTCTTAGACTGTGTCATGGATTCCTCCTCTCTTCGGAGGCTAATTCGAAAAGTCTATCTTCAACGGCTTTTATCAAATCCTGAGCGTAAGCTTCAGTGGGAGCATCGAAAACAACTATCACGAATGCTCGCTCCTGTTTGGTTGCCACCCATTTCCCATCCTCGATCTCGGCTGAGCCGGATTCCTCTGCCTCCGGAATATAAGCCGTGAGGAAACTGTTAAGAGCCTCTTTCGCCTGCTCCTGGTCTGGGTAGCGAACGCAAAGGAGGTAGGTCTCGCCCGGCTGATATGTGGCAAGCACCGCTTCGGTCTGCGGGCCAAGGTTCAAGATATTTTCACCGGCTGTGTAATAATGGTAGTTCAGGGTGGTATATTTATGGAAATAGCGGACGGTGTTGCTTTCCAAACCCTCGGCCGGAAGATACTCAAGCAGCTTTGGCTTTTCACCGGTTACCTTTATCTTCTCCGCGACATTTGCGGCCAAATCCTCGACGGTTTTCTTCGCCTCGGGCGTCTCTCGTTCCGATGAGATGCACACAAAGAATTTGCTTTTCCAGAAGCACAGCAAGCCCCCCCTGTATTCTGATCCTTGTCCAATGCCATGATCTTCACCCTCGCGTGCATGACTGAAGACGCCAAAGGCATCCTGGGGCGAACCCATGTCGAACAACTCAACTAAGATGTTTGGTTGCTCGGCTCGGATGAAATGAAAGACCATGACTTTCCGGAAATCGTACATCAGGTAGACCTCACCCGCTCCGTCGATGTAATCGAAAATGGTCTCACGGTCGTAAGTGTCAACTTCGCCTTGCGCTATCCAACCGTTGACCTCGCTCGGCACATACTCATGCATCGGGACTATCTCCTTATCTTCTTTGTCTGTGGCGCACGCCAGAAGTGTGGCCATGCAGCTTACGATCGCGAAAACTCTTATTGCACGCGACCATATCATAGGAATCCTGCCTCTGAGAAATCGTTTTCTGAGATTCATCTCTTACAGTTGGATTTTATCTCATTTCCGTTTGGAAGTCAAGACGTTTTTGCCTGGGTTCCAAATGGGAAAGGGCAATTGGCCTCAAGGCTACCGTTCGTCCGTCCCCGACTTTGGGGCGGGACGAACATTGAGCCAAGGAAAATGTGAAAGATTTCCGTATCATCTATTGACTTCATAGTAAGGATTGCTTAACTTTTTGTTGCCAAATCAAGCAACAGAGATCAAGTGTTCGCAGAGCGACTTCGGAGCGAGAAGAGGTTAGGTTTACCCCTAACCAAGCAGATTGACAATCTGAAGAGGGAGCTCAGATTCAGCCAGCGATTGAGTGAGAACCTTTATCTACCGCCTCTCATTCATGACAGTCTGGGCTCCCCTTGAGAAATCCAAGAGCAGTCGCAAGTTCGTCACGGTCAGACGACCGCTCGTCTGGGCGGACACCCTGTCCGTGACGCTGTGTTTTCCAGTATCGGATCCATCCTGAACGGATTCACCGTGAACGGATTCATCCTGATCCCGCCTTTGGTCTTCGAGCCTGAGGGCTCACTTCGTGCCGAGCGCACTCAGTGCGAGGCAGACCCGAAGGGCGGGAGAACGGACAAGGTGTTCGGTTTCACGCGGGCGCATGCGGAGGGTATCTTAGAAAATGGACGCGGTAATGAGAATTCTCGTTCTTCTCCTTGTAATTGGCGGTATCGTGTTTGTTATCTTCGCCTGGGCTAAAGGATGGTTAAAGGGTTCGGGCACGAGAGGATCTTTTACGAGCCAGGTGATTATGCATGATATGCTCGACCAAAGCAAACAGAAGGCTATGGAATATGTTATAGATGATGAGGAGGAAAGGGAGAAAAGGGACGCTTCTTCGGGGGAGGACAAGAAACCGGGAGGTCAAGAGGAGAAGGACCAACGACCTCGATAGTTGCCTCGAGCGCAAGATGTTCCGTTTTCAGTAAGCCGCTTTAATTTTAGGAAGCGGCTTGTTTTTTCTTCTGATCCAGGAGAACTGAGCAGGTGCTGCAGAAATCCTTCGACTTGAAATCGACCTCTTCGGCGTAAGTGTATGAATGCATCACGCACTCGGTTCGACGGCAGTGCACCAGGCCAAAGGTGTGTGCCAGTTCATGGATAGCTTCCTTCTCCAGGCGTTCTTTCAGCCGTTCCGGATTTCTGGGCAGTCCGTACAACTCGTCTCTGAGCCGATAAGAGGACACTACCGCCGCCTTGCCCTGCAACTGAGCCTCGCCGAAGACAAAGGTTAATACCGGGACGAACAAGTCCACGGTGGTTACCCCCAGGATCTTACAATCCTCGTCTGGAGCTTTCTCAAGAAGCTTGGACAAAATCCAGGTGGAGTTGTACTGGTTCCGAACCGGATCGAAGCCTTCCTCTAACGAGAAGGACTCTTGCAGGAAGGAGACTGGAATCTTGAAAGCCTCGGAAACGACAGAGGATAAGTGCTCCAGAAAGTCGTTATCTGTGAAAAGAAGAGGCAGGATATATAGCTTCACGTCTGTTTTCGTAGACCATACTTTTTGATTTTGTGATAGAGAGTGGCCCTGTCGATTCCCAGCATCTCGGCCGAGCGGGTTATGTTCCATCCCAGCTCCTCCAACACATTCTTTATATGGACGCTTTCGACCGCGCCCAGGCTCTGATCCTGAGCATCAACCTTTGAAGTGGAAGGAATGGGAAGGTCGTCCACTGTGATGGTGGGACCTTTGGCCACTACTATGGCTCTTTCGACTGCATTTCTCAACTCCCGGACGTTTCCCCTCCAGTCGTGTGCCTTCAATCGCTCCAGGGCTTCCGGTGCAAATCCGGTGGTGGGTTTGTTTATGCTGCTGGCCAGCTTCTGCAGGAAGTAATTGCACAGAAGGACGACGTCGCTGCGCCTTTCCCTCAAAGGCGGGATGGAGATGGAGAAGACGTTCAGCCTGTAATATAGATCTTCCCGGAATTTCCCCTCCTTGACCGCCAGCTCCAGATCGCGATTGGTGGCACATATGAGGCGGAAGTCAACCTCGATGATCTCATCGCCCCCCACCCGGGTGAATTGCTTGGTTTCGATCACTCGCAGAAGGTCGGTTTGGGCCTTCGCGTCGATATTTCCCACCTCGTCTAAAAAGATGGTGCCTCCGTTTGCCATCTCGAACTTCCCCTTGCGGCGATAGAGTGCTCCGGTAAAGGCTCCCTTCTCGTGCCCGAAAAATTCGCTCTCGGTCAAACCTTCAGTCAGACCGCCGCAGTTGACCGTGATAATCGGGAAAAACTGTCTGGAGCTGTTGGAATGAATGGCTCGGGCGATCAGTTCCTTCCCGGTTCCGCTCTCTCCCCTTATCATCACCGAGGTATCGGTGGGGGCAACGGTCTTGATCAGGTCGAAAACCTTCAGTATGGCCGGGCTGTCGCCCACGATCTGGTCTATCTCGTACAGCTCCTGGATTCTCTCTTTGAGTTGGATGTTTTCGGAAAGCAGCCGCCTTTGTTTCACCACGTTGGCTACCAGATGAGAAAGGTAGTCCGGATCCACGGGCTTGGTGACGTAATCGTGTGCCCCCTCTTTTAGAGATTTGACTGCCGTGTCCACCGTGGCGTAAGCTGTGATCATTATTATGGTGGCGTTGGGATCGATACTTTTTATCCTCTGTTGCAGCTCCATTCCATCCATGCCCGGGAGCTTTATGTCCAGAAAGATTATGTCCCAAACTCCGGGTTTCAGCTTTTTCAAAGCTTCGTTAGCATCGGCGGCTGCATCTGCTTTGTATCCATCCTCGATAAACCACTTGGTCAGTGAATCGCGCACGCTGAGCTCATCGTCCACAATTAAGATGCTTACCGATGGGTCATTTTTCTTCAGATTCATTACTCTTGCCTCCTGTTACGCCCTTTGCAGAGATTTGCGCTTTTTCGATGGGAAACTTGTTACTATTATTCTCACCGGAATGCAGGGGAAGCTCGATTATAAAAGTCGAACCCCGGCCCAGTGTTGAGCTGACTTCGATTGTTCCATCGTGTCTCTCTATGATACCGTAGCATACCGACAGACCCAGCCCTACTCCTTTGCCCTCCCTCTTGGTGGTGTAAAAGGGTTCGAAGATGTGCGGAAGATCCTCGGGAGATATTCCCGGCCCGGTATCCTGAATCTGTATCCTCACTTTCATCTTGCGCCGGTTTTGATTGCTCACTATGTTCAAGGCGCCACCCTGGGGCATGGCCGCCACTGCGTTATCCAGAATCGCCAAAAACGCTTGTTGAATCTGGTCCTTGTCGCAGATCACCTCCGCCTTCTCCCCCTGGTAAGACTTAACCAGCTCGATATGCTTCAATTTCAGGTGATGCTCGATAAGCTGGGTGCAGCGGTCTAATATCCGGTGCAGATCGACTACGGCGAATTCTCCTATCTGCCGTTTGGAAAACAGTAAGAGATTTTTCACAATGTTTCCACATCGGGTGGTTTCGTCAGCTACCATCGACAGATCTTCCTGGATGGAGGAGAGCCGTTCGGGAGTCAGGTCCGGAGAAGCGAGTCTCTTCTGCGTAAGCCGGGCATAGGTTAAGATTCCTCCTAGAGGATTGTTCAGCTCGTGGGCCACACTGGCACAGAGTTTTCCCAGGGAAACCATCTTCTCCACTTGTATCAGATGGGTCTGAATGCGCTTCAACTCCTCACGTGCCTTCTTCAGCTCAAGCGTCATGCTGTTGAAAGAGTTTGCCAGTTCTCCGATTTCATCCTTCTGGTCAAGAGGTATGGTATAGTCTAAGTTCCCTTCTGCAATAGCTCTGGTGCCCGCGGTCAACTTGCGAACCGGCGCACGAATCAAGGTCCAGATCAAAAGACCGGTTACAAGGAGGACACTAACTACGAGGACAACGGACGCCAGTATGGTCTGGCGGCGACTGTGGGCAATGTCGACATCCACGGCGGCTAAGGACATCTGCACATCCAGCACGCCTAAGATGAAATTGTCCTCCGGGTCGAGATGACAGCCGGAACCGTAGCAGGCGGGCTCGTTTTCAATGGGATTGATCATAGCCAGGATCCGGTGACCGTCCGGAGCGGTAATAATCCGGTGGCGTTCCTCTGTCTCCAGAGCTTTTAGCGGCTCCGGATAGCGGTGGCACACCTGGCAGGCCTCCGAATTGATGGTAACCTTAGTTGACGCTTCCTCCGGGAGGGTGGTGAAAATCACTCCACCCTTTTTGTCATAAATCCTGATAGCTTCAAACCCCGGCATCTGGCTGAAGTTCTTAAATATCTGATGAATGTCCTCCTTGCGGTTTATCAGCATGCTGTAATGGGTGGATTCCTTGATCAGGTCGGTGGTCCGAAGAGCGGCTAACTTAACCTGCTCCAGAAGCGCGTCGGCCTCGCTCTTGACGTTTAGATAAGTAAAGGTGGCCAACCCCACGGACATCACCAGGAAGAGCGCTACGAAAAACTTCAGTCCTAAAGGCATGGTTTCACCTTGCGGTATGTTTCCTTCCGCCAGAATAATCTTTTTCCGGCTGAAACTCCACTTCTTAAGTAATATACTTCTTTTTGGGATTAAGGGGAAGCCTTTTTTGCCTTTTGGGGGATCTGAAATTGAAGCCAGGTTAGTTTCTGGTGAGATAAGACGAAGCTCTGCCTGAATCTTCCCCTCTTATTCGTTTCTGCCCCAAACTGAGTTTCACCAAGCCTGCTTTCCCGACATGATCAACTCGGTTGCCAGTCTCAGGCACACCGGGCCAGGTAGGATCTGATTAAGGTATTTGATGTGCGCTCCCCCATCAGGAAGGGTATCCCCTATATTGTCTGCCTCTATGCCCCTGTGTTTGAGCAGAAATCTCAAATGCTGAGTTTCCTCTTCCAAGAACTTTCTGCTGGCAGCGCCGGTATAATATCTCTTCAGGTCGGACTCATTCTGGAATGATTCCATCATGACCAGCCAGCCTTCGCCACAGGGGTCTTGTTGCACCAATTCCGGATGTTCACTCAATTGAGGATTCGTTTGCACCAGACGTCCGGAAAGTGGAGCGGCCAAGGGGATCGTTCCCGCCTGAGTACGTACCTTCCCGAACAGTCGATTCTGCGGTACCTTCGTATCCGGACCGCACAACTCCACCTTTACCGCGTCCGGCAGGACGTACGCCAGCAGCTCATCAATCCCCAGCTTCCATTTTTCATCCTCGAGTTGACGGACCCACAGATGGCTGGGGTGCAAGTGCAATTTCTCGTCTACCTCACCAGCCGAGAAAGTGAAAAACAGAGGTTTCTTTGAATCGACACCCGAAACCGCGACGCTTTCTGATCGTGCCGGAACCTTAGGTCTGTCTCTTCTGACCCTTGATCTCTCTTTCCTCGACTTGACCTGAGATCGCATCACCTGGTCAAAATCGCAGTGTTCGCAGTCATAGTTAAGCGGACATAACTTGAAGGAGATAACCCCGGCGGTCATCCAGATGCAGCGATTTTGCGCGGCAGCGGACTCTGTCTCTTGTTTTTTTGAGGCTCTCTTTTTCATAAGTTCACTCTTTTTGTTGACTCTTTTTCGTCATGAAACGATTCTGCGACGAGTCCCTTCTCATTATTATGCTTTCGCGTCCATGCTGCCTTAGTGTGCTCCCTCAAAGTCCGGATGATCCCGGTGGATCGGCATCCGGTTTACTATCCACCTGTACATCAGAATCTCAACGGTGATTATTGTGACCACCAGGATCAATTCCTTCCAATATAGGAATTCGCGATGCGGAAGTTTCCAGTTCAGGGCGAACATCGACACCGTGAGACGGTTGGCAGCAATCCCCAGGATGGTGAAGAATGCCGTAAACCGGAGCAAGCCCGCACTCCTGATTCGGACTCCGTAGGCAAAAAGAAAGCAGGGCAGGAGGACGAAGCCGAAAACCTCGACTAAGAACCAGTAACCCCAGGAGGTGTTCAGAAGATCCCAGTGATGCCCGTGGGCCACCCCGATCCACTTTAAGCAGAAGTAGGTTAAAAGAACCAATGAGGCAGCTCTGCCCAGGCCGATGGTGAGCCTGTCGAGGCTAACGGCGCGTCGGGGATCCATCCGATCCGTCCGGTTGCGAAGGAACCGGCGGGAGACGGTGCTCTCGGCTATCACCATGGAGAGCCCGGCGAATATGCTGGAGACAAAGAAGAACAGCGGGATGAACTCCGAATACCAGAGTGGATGCAGTTTTCCCGGCGCAAGAAGAAACAGCGCACCCAGCGCAGACTGGTGAAGTGTCGACAATATCACCCCGAAGATAGTAGCTCCGATGGTTACCCCCAAAGCCCATTTACGCCATCTGTTCGCGCCAATCCACTCAAAGACCGCCGGGCATAATTCGACAAACTGGGTCGAGAGATACAGGGCCACATGCCAGCCTACCAGGAATAGAACCGAGGTGGTGCCAAATGAGACCGTCATGGGATAAGGCAGCCGCCAGGGGCGACCCAGATCAAACAAAAGAAAGATGACGGCGAACAGGTATCCTATGAATCCGGTAAGGACGGCGGGTCGGACCAGGGAGTGGTAGTCTTTCAATCCGAAGATATAAACAGCCGACGCCATTATATATCCTGTGGCCGCCAGCGGCACCCCGGTGAAAAGACCCCAGCTTAAGAAAAGGCTCCAGGGTTGATCTTGCGAGGCGTGCGTTACCGCGCCGAGTCCCTGGGTAAAGCGCATTATCACAAAGGGAAGCCCGATAAGTATGATGATTCCCGCCACAACGTTGAAGGGCGTGATCAGCCCCCTCAAGTATTCCTTAACGGAGAGCCCGAGGAAGAATCTCTCTCGCAGCCAAGACCCGATTTTAGGTCTTTCTTGCGCGTACTCGGCCATGGTCAATCCTCCTTTTCCACTGGTATCCACTCTTCCTCCTCATCCATCTCGTCCCGATGTTGGGTAAACATGTAGAAGCCGCCCAACAGGGCTGGCCAGATCACAAGCACTGCCGGCACCATGGTAAGGAAACCTTTGGTCAGCTCCGGATACGGCTGGGTGGGAAGACTCATGTCGAATCCCACCTTCTCGAAGGGAACTCCGGAAATGTACATCCAACAGGTTCCTCCCGCCTCGCGTTCACCGTAAATGTGATCAACGTACTTGTCCGGGTGCTCTACGATTCTCTTCCTTGCGACCTTGATCAGCTCGCTCCGCTTGCCGAAGGTCATGGCCTCCATGGGGCAGGCCTCCACACATGCCGGAATACCTCCTTTGGAGATTCTGGTGTCGTAACACATGGTGCACTTCCTGACCTCCGGGGAAAACGGGTCGTTATACTCATAGGCCGGGACGTAGAAGGGACAGGCGGTCATGCAATACCGGCAGCCCACACACACGCCCTTGTTGTAGGTCACCGCTCCCTCAGGTGTTTTCTTGAAGGCGGCCACCAGGCAGGCGGAAGCGCAGGCGGGCTCGTCGCAATGTCTGCACTGCTGCTTCACAAAGACCGGCGGCCCGTCCGGGTCTGGATTGGGATAACGATTAACCACCGTGTAAGTTTTTTCGGTAGTTCTCCTCGTTTTTTCGAAGACCGATTGATCTTCAAAAGGAACCTCTGGCGGTGGCAATTTATTCACCTGGTTGCAGGCTACCTCGCAGGAGCGGCAACCGACGCATCGGGTCAGATCGGTCAGAACGCCGAAGCGATCCTGGTACCCGGTAAACTCCCCGGTTGCGCTGGCCGATTGCGATTTGCCCACCAGGCTGGCACCTGAAGCGGCCGCAATGCTCTTTAAGAACTTTCTTCGACTGATACCCATCAGTAGTCCTCCGGTTCTTTCTGTTTAACCATGATCCTCACAAATTCTCCTTAACTCCAACTCTCTGTTTTACCACAGGCCATCGTCCGTAGGCTGGCAGCAGCCTCCTCGGTTAATCGGTCTTCTCCGAGCCAACTCTGGCCTTCTTGGCGTGGCACTCGGTGCACCCCACCGGTGCACCTAGATCCCGGTGGCAGGTCATGCACTGCAGGTGGTAGGCACCCTTAAGCCCGGGCATGTTCAAATTCTGGGGATTAAACGGCTCGCCATGGCATTCCCCGCAGGCGGGAGTCTGGCCGGCCTGGCTGTGATGGTGGCAGGAGGCACACTCCTCAGCCATCTCCGCATGCATGGCATGAGAGAATACCACCGGCTCGTAGATGTTTTCCAGGCTGCTTAAGGTGAACGTCTCCGGCAATGCTTCAGATTTCTGTTTAACTGGTGCTTCTTGGGAAACTTGCTTCACCGCCGGCGTCTCGCCGCTTCTCTTGGTGTGACAATCCATGCATCCGGTCGGCCCCATCTCCATCTCCCTGTGACATGCTATGCACTGGCCATGATAAGCGTCTTTCAGCCCCGGCGGACCTGCCTCCTTCGAAGCCGACATGGACGGGTGACACTTGCCACAGGAGGGAGTTTGTCCTGCTCCGCTGTGATGGTGACAGTCTCCGCAGTCTTCGGCCATAGCGGAATGCATCTGGTGAGAGAATGACACGGGTTCGTACATCTTCGCCACCTGGCCCAATGAGATGGTCTCCGGCATCCCTTCCGAGGAAGAGACATCTGCCGTTTTCTCCCCACCCGCATACGAGGCAATCGCAAGCCCGAAGGCCAACGCCAGGATGGTATAAGTTATCGCTCTTCTTGTCACCGCATCTCCTTTGCTCGCAGTTACGCCTGTTTCCTCTATTCAGCGTTAAAAAAGTCTCGCGCTACCTTCTGCCACTGCTCGGAGGTCAACTCGTCGCCCAAGTCGGGCTTGATCTCTCCTCCTTCCTGCAGGACGGGGTAACTGGTCGGCACCAGCGCTGCTACCAACTGTTCTTTTGTTGCCTGATTCCACCGAGCCAGCATCTCTCCGGAAAGAAGATTTCTCGCCTCCCGGGCGAGACGCACCGGTGCGATTTTCAAAATCCAATTCTCCTCCGGATTCCCCTGAGCGAGAACCGCTGGATTCTGAGCAACCTTCTTGTTTATCTCTACCACTCTCCCACTGACAGGGGAGATCTGTGTCAGCTCTCGTTCACCTCTTTTGATTGTCCAGGCCTTCGCTCCCTGATACACTCTATCACCTTGGCCGGGCAGCTCAATGCCCTGAACCGAACCAAAGACCGAAGAGGTGAATTTGTCCATTCCGACATTCACCAGGTTCGGTTGGACTACTTCAGCCCAGGTATGACTTGGATGAGCGAAGATTCCCTTGAGGGCCTGTAATGATTCGGCGATGGTCTCGGTCACTGCACGACCGCGAGGAGCGTTCAACACTCTCCAAAAAAGGATGAACAGCAGCATGAACGCGACCGCTATCCCGTACTCGACAGACTTGGTGGTAAGCATGAATTCCTGTAGAGTCTGCATCTCAAGATCCTTTCCCTACTATAGAGTTAGTCCCCTAATCCTCCTGGTTCGACCACTTCAGTCGTTGTATCCACCTAGCCGCCGTTGAAGAACTCCCGGGTTACCTTCTCCCACTGCTGTGAAGTCAACTCGTCTCCCAAGTCAGACTTAATTTCCCCACCTTCTTGCAGGACCGGAAACTCTGCCAGGCTCAAGGTCGCCACTAACTGCTCTTTGACGGACTGGTTCCATCGATTGAGCATGTTACCATGAAGCAGGTTTTTCAGCTCCCTTTTCAGCTTTATCGGCCTGACCTTCAGCACCCAGTTCCTCTTGGTGTCCTTCTGCACCAGGGCCTGAGGATTTCGAACCAGATCTCGATTCACCTCCTCCACTCTTCCGCTGATGGGAGAGGTCTGAGCCAGTTGGCGGGAGCCCCTCCTTAACTTCCACGCCTTTCCACCCTGCTGAATCACGGTTCCCGGCTCCGGAAGGGCCAACTCCTCCACCGATCCGAAGATCGACTTGGTGAATTCGTCAGCTCCCACGGCAACTAAGTTGGGTTCGAGAACCTCTACCCAAGCATGTCCTGGATGTACAAATATCCCTTCCAGGAATGAGGGCACTTTCGCCTTAAACACCTCCTCCTGCGGAACCTTGGCACGTCTGCTCTGAAGCCACGCGCCGATTCCAATCGCGATCCCGATGAAAAGCAGAATAAGTATCACCGACATTTTTCTCACCTCGCTTTCTTTTAATTGTTAACCGTTCAATGTGCTGGCCGGGCGGTAAAGGTTTTCCGTTCACGCCACGCACCAACTCCAATCGCGATGGCAAAGAAAAAGAAACCAAATACTATCGACATGTTCCTCACCTAACCTTTTCTTTTAATGGCTAACACTTCATTTCACCCAATGGGTATTGCATAAGGCTTGCCAAAAACCTTGGGGCACCGAACGAAAAAACTAAATCGAAGGATCTGTTTAAGATACAAGAGAAGATTTTATTTCAGGGCATATTCGGAGAGGAAGAGTCAACCGCCACACCGTCGAAAAATTCAACGTTAATCGACAGAATTTGAGGAAGAAAGTGATCATCTTGTTTACAGTAAACGGGTTTGGGGGTGTGGAAAAAAGCAACAACGATTGTTGTGTTTCTCGACGATTATTGCTCCTTGGGGTTTGCAAATGACCACTACATTGGATTTTAGGGCTTAAAATTAGACGTTGGTTCGGGGTGCCCTCCCAGAGGGGGGGCGTGTGCCCCCATGTCTAAGGGTCTCCGTCACCCTGAACTACACATGTTGCGGGTTAAAGGCTTGTCCTGAAGACATAGACCGAAGGGCTTGTCCTGAGGACATAGACCGAAGGGCTTGTCCTGAAGTTTTAGACCGAAGGATACCCCGCCACAACAGCCAAGTTGAAATGACAGGCCCCGTCAAGCGGGATTCACGATTTTAGCTTGACCAGGGGAGATCAGGGTCCGGCAACTGTACGTTTTTAAAGGTTGCGACACAGCCTCTTGGGGAGAGGGTCAGGTTGAAAATCCCGCCCTTCGACGAGCTCTCCTCGAGTCTGAGCGACCTCGGAGTCGAAGACAGGGTGGTGACAGTTCGACTTCGCTCACTGTCCCTGA